>NZ_JAWNCA010000007.1:0-182587 GCF_034106185.1 Enterobacter sp. 296B2
CTATTTCTTTCGGACAGTATCTCTCATTTGCTGGAATAGTGGTGTTTATTGGACAGCAGTTTGCTTTCATATTTTAAATATACAGGTCAAGTTTTTTTATAAATTTTTTTGATGGTGGAAGATAAGGACGTCTCTTTGCGCTCAGTGTATCGTAAGGGATATAAGCTACACGGAATATGGGCTTGTATCTTTTTATGGAGGAATACAACGCAGCAAAACGTTTTTTGTCACGGTTTTCAGGTTGGTTAAATACGCATTACGCGAAACGCATCCATGTTCTCAAGGAAGGCATGGGTTATTAACGTTACGAATAAATTTATCAGGAAATAAAAATGAAATTTATGAAGCCTAAATATCTGGCGCTTTTTGTTGCAGCCGCAACAAGCTCAGTATTTGCAGCGGCACCCGGTACGCCTACTATTAGCAGCGGTAATGACAAATTTGCGCTGGTAGAAGTAGACCAGGCTGCACAGGACTATAACAGCCTTGTCAAAGTTCACCCTGACGGCGTGGACGTGAAGGTTGAGTGGAATGTCTGGAGTGGCGACGCGCCAACCTCAGCGAAAGTGCTGCTGGACGGCACCACGGTCTGGTCTGGCGCGGGCAGCGCGTCCGGCTCTGCCACCTTCAAGGTGAAAAAAGGTGGACGCTACCAGGAACAGGTTGAACTTTGTAATGCCAGCGGCTGCACCAAAAGCGCCAGCAAGCTGATTATCGTTGCGGACACCGACGGTAGCCACCTGCTGCCGCTGAACGCGCCGATGCTGGAGAACAACAAAACCTTCGCACAGCATACCGATAAAGTGGTCGGTGCCTACTTCCCCGAGTGGGGCGTGTATGGCCGTAACTTCCCGGTTGATAAAATCCCTGCGGCTAACCTGAACCACATTCTGTACGGCTTCATTCCAATCTGCGGCGGTGACGGCATCAACGACAGCCTGAAATCTATCGAAGGCGGTAATAGCTTTGAAGCCCTGAAGCGCGCCTGTAACGGCCGTCAGGACTACACCGTGGCGATCCACGATCCGTGGGCAGCCCTGCAAAAGCCACAGTCCGGCGTCTCTAACTGGGACGACCCGTACAAAGGCAACTTTGGTCAGCTGATGGCGCTGAAAAAAGCGCATCCAGGCCTGAAAGTTCTGCCATCTATCGGCGGCTGGACCCTGTCTGACCCGTTCTATCAGATGAACGATCCGACCATTCGCGCCCGCTTTGTCTCCTCAGTGAAAGAGTTCCTGCAGACCTGGAAATTCTTTGACGGTGTAGATATCGACTGGGAATTCCCGGGCGGCGGCGGTGAGAACGCGGCGCTGGGCAACCCGCAGCAGGATAAGGCAACCTACACCGCCCTGATGCACGACCTGCGCGCGATGATGGATGAACTGTCTGCGAAGACGGGCCGTACCTACGAACTGACCACCGCGATTGGTTCCGGTAAAGACAAGATTGAAGATGTGGATTACACCACCGCGCAGCAGTATCTCGATCATATCTTCCTGATGAGCTACGACTTCTACGGCGCGTGGAGCAACACGGTGCTGGGTCACCAGGCGGCGCTGCGTGCACCAGCATGGCGTCCAGATACCGACTACACCACCGAAAACGGCGTGAATGCGCTGCTCCAGCAGGGCGTACAGCCTGGCAAAATTGTGGTGGGTGCGGGCATGTACGGTCGCGGCTGGACCGGCGTTCACGGCCAGACAGGCGACAATCCGTTCACCGGTACCGCAACAGGACCTGTTAAAGGCACCTGGGAACCGGGCGTGGTGGATTATCGTCAGATTGTGAACGAGTACAAAGGTAAGCCAGGCTGGGAATACGGTTACGATGCTGACGCGGAAGCGCCTTATGTCTTCAACAAGTCAACCGGCGATCTGATCTCCTATGAAGATGCGCGCTCTGCCGCTGCGAAAGGTAAATACGTTCTGGCCAACAAACTGGGCGGTCTGTTCTCCTGGTCTATTGACTCTGACAACGGCGACATTCTGAACGCCATGAACGAAAGCCTGCTGGGCAGCTCTACGCCGGTTGAGCCTGTGGTGACCAACCACGCGCCAATCGCGTCATCGACAGACCAGACCATCTCCGGTCCGGCCACTGTTACGCTGGATGGCTCCGCCTCAACCGACCCGGATGGCGATGCCATTACCTACAAATGGACCCAGATTTCTGGCCCATCTGTGACCCTCACCAACAGCACCAAAGCGAAAGCGACCTTCAACGTTGCGGCTGCTACCAGCGATCAGACTCTGGCGTTCCGCCTGACGGTGACCGACGCGAAAGGCCTGAGCAACGCGATTGATGTGCAGGTTGTGAACAAAGCGCCAAAAGCGAACCAGGCACCCGTTGTCAATGCAATGGAAGCGGTAACGCTGCAGGCGGGTGAAACCTACGCTCTGCATGCGCAGGCTGCGGATCCAGACGGTGATGCACTGACCTACGCCTGGAGCGTTCCAGCGGATATGCACGCGACCGGTACCGACACGGCGAATGTGAACATCACCGCACCGGAAGTGAGCTCCGCCTCTTCCTACACCCTGAGTGTTGTGGTGAGCGACGGTAAAACCAGCGTGCAGTCTAACGTCCAGGTGACCGTGAATCCGAAACCGGCTGACGTTACGCCACCTGCTGATGATGTGACGCCTCCAGCGGACGACGTTACTCCTCCGGCTGATGACGTTACACCACCTTCTGACGAAGGATCTGCAACCGGCAGCTGCGACGCGCCTGTTGATGCTAACGCCAGCAAGTATGCCGCGTGGGATGCCAGCAAAATCTACAACAATGGCGATACCGTCAGCTTCGACCATCTGGTGTGGAAAGCGAAGTACTGGACGCAGGGCAACCAGCCTGGCTTCGGTGTGGACGCATGGGAACTGGTCAGCGACGTGAAGATGAACTGGCGTTCTGACCTGGTCTACAACGGCGGTGATACCACCACCTACGAGGGCAACGTTTACCGTGCCAAATGGTGGACTCGCGGTGATAACCCGGCTAACAGCGATGTATGGGTGAAAGAAGGTCCTTCAACAGACTGCAAATAATATAGCCCGATAAACACTCACCATCCCCGTGAGGGATGGTGAGTGATTCAAAATTCATTTTACAGGATGTTGCTAAGGAGAAATCACTGACGCTTACAGCAGGTAAAAATGAAAAAGGTAATATTGTTGTTATTAATAATAAGCCAAAGCGCACTGGCAAATTGTTGGGACAGAGCAGCGCACTATTATCATGTCGATCCGTATTTATTGTATGCCATAGCCAATGTTGAATCCGGTATGAATCCGTATGCGGTTGGGCAAAATCATGACGGCACGCGAGATGTCGGGCTGATGCAGATTAACAGTACACATTTTACGGAGCTGGAAAGCAGAGGCATTGACGAATATCGGCTGATGACCGAACCCTGTACCTCCATCATGGTCGGCGCCTCCATCCTTTCAGGGATGATCAAGGTGTACGGCTATAACTGGGAAGCGGTAGGTGCCTATAACGCCGGTTTAAAAAAAGAGAATTATCCGCAGCGAATGAAGTATGCGCACAAGGTCTGGAAAAAATATCAACAGTTGAAATTAGCGGCGCAATATTAAGGTTTTTTATTTTTGAAGAATTCCCGAGGGTGTTCTTCGAAAAGTGAAAACAGCTGTCTGTGGTTTATTTATTAACGGATTAATACATAAGCCGGGATTTAACTTTAACTTCAATTAACAGGAATACTGAAATGAATAAAAGGACGTTACTGAGTGTACTCGTTGCCGGCGCATGCGTAGCACCGTTTATGGCGCAGGCTGCCTCGCTGCAGGCGACCACCAGTGAACCATACACCATGAAAGCCAGCGATCTGGCGAAGAAAGAGAAGGAATTGACGGATTTCCCGCTGATGGCCTCCGTTAAAGAGACCATCAAGACTCTGGACAACGCTCAGGTTGAACTGATTGAACCAGGCCGCGCGGCGAACCCGGAAAACGTGAAGCGCGTAGAAGGGATTGTGAAAGCCAGCGACTGGGAATACCTGTTCCCGCTGCGTGCTCAGGCATACACCTACAGCAACTTCCTGAAAGCGGTAGGTAAATTCCCGGCGCTGTGTAAGACCTACAACGACGGCCGTGACAGCGACGCGATCTGCCGCAAAGAGCTGGCAACCATGTTTGCTCACTTTGCCCAGGAGACCGGCGGTCACGAAAGCTGGCGTCCTGAAGCCGAATGGCGTCAGGCGCTGGTGCACGTGCGTGAAATGGGCTGGAGCGAAGGCCAGAAGGGCGGCTATAACGGCGAATGTAACCCGGACGTCTGGCAGGGCCAGACCTGGCCGTGCGGTAAAGACAAAGACGGCGACTTCCTGAGCTACTTCGGCCGCGGTGCGAAGCAGCTGTCCTACAACTACAACTACGGTCCATTCTCTGAAGCGATGTACGGCGACGTGCGTACGCTGCTCGACAAACCTGAGCTGGTGGCGGACACCTGGCTGAACCTGGCGAGTGCGATCTTCTTCTTCGCCTACCCGCAGCCGCCTAAACCAAGCATGCTGCAGGTTATCGACGGCACGTGGCAGCCGAACGATCACGATAAAGCCAACGGTCTGGTCCCTGGCTTCGGCGTGACCACCCAGATCATCAACGGCGGCGTAGAGTGCGGCGGCCCGACTGAAATTGCCCAGTCGCAGAACCGTATCAAGTACTACAAAGAGTTCGCGAACTATCTGAAAGTGCCCGTTCCGGCCAATGAAGTGCTGGGCTGTGCCAACATGAAGCAGTTCGACGAATACGGTGCCGGTGCCCTGAAGATTTACTGGGAACAGGACTGGGGATGGAGCGCTGATACGCCGGACGGTAAGACCTACTCTTGCCAGCTGGTGGGCTACCAGACGCCGTTCAGCGCCTTTAAAGACGGTGACTACACCAAGTGCGTGCAGAAGTTCTATAACGTCAATATCGTAAACGATGACGGCTCTGCCGTAACGCCGGACGAAACCCCGGTAACGCCAACGCCTTCCGAAGATGAAACGCCGGCACCGGCACCAGCGCCGACGCCGGATGAAACCCCGGCAGAGCCTGTAGTGGCAAACCATGCACCGGTTGCGCATATTGCGGGTCCAATCGGGGCTGTTGACGCGGGCGCACAGGTCTCTCTGAGCGCCGAAGGTTCTACCGATGTCGACGGCAATAAGCTGACCTATACCTGGCGCTCTCAGGACGGCCAGACCGTGACCGGCGAAGACAAAGCGGTAGTGACCTTCACTGCACCTGAGTCCGCAACGGCGCAGCAGATTGAAGTGAGCCTGACCGTCAGCGATGGCGAGCTGAGCAGCACCACCTCATATCTGCTGAACGTGAAGGCGAAAGCGACCCCGTCTCAGGACGAAGGCACTTCCGGCTCTTACCCGGCGTGGAGCGCGAACAGCAAGTACAACGCAGGTGATATCGTGAACAACCACGGTAAACTGTTCCAGTGCAAACCGTTCCCGTACAGCGGCTGGTGTAACAACGCCCCGGCATACTATGAACCAGGCGCAGGTCTGGCATGGTCTGATGCCTGGACGGCTCTGTAAAAGCAAACGGCAACCGAAAGGTTGCCGTTTTTGTATTTGCACTTTCCCCTCACCCTAACCCTCTCCCCGGAGGGGCGAGGGGACGGTACGGTGCTGTTGCAGGCGGGCAAAACGCTAGCGATGAAGCTTCCCGTGATCCCGTAACCATGCCGCCGTGCGCATAATGCCTTCATCCAGCGTCACAATCGGTTTATACCCCAGCTCGTTCTCCGCCCGCGAAATATCCAGCGTAAAATCAAAGTTGAGCTTCGATACCCCATAGTGCGTCAGCGCAGGCTCTTTGGCGGATTTACTGCCAAAACGCTCCATGCTGCGGGCGATCATGTCCAGCATCGGGTAGGGCACGGAACGGATACGGCAGTCGATCTGCAGTTCATCAATCAGCCGCTGCACAATACTGCGCAGCGTACAGGGTTCGCCGTTGGTGATGTTATACGCGCGCCCGGAAATCAGCTTGTCGCAGTCCGGCTGGCTTGCCAGCCACATGGCGTGGACAGCATTTTCGTAATAGGTCATATCCACCAGCGCATCGCCGCCGCGCGGCAGCAGCACGCTGCCGTAGTGGTGCATCATCTGCGCCAGACGCGGAATAAACACCTTGTCATGCGGCCCGAACAGGCTCTGCGGACGCAGGACCGTAAAACGGGTGTGCGGGTTTGACTGGGCCAGCAGGTCGATCACCTCTTCGCTGGCCGCTTTACTGCGGGCAAACTCACAGGCAAAGCGAGCAGGACGGAAATCCTCCTGCACGTCGCGATGGTGGTGATAGTCGAAATAGAGCGACGGAGAGGAGATATGGATAAAGTTACGCACGCCCCAGGCGACGGCCCATTCGCCCAGACGACGCGTGGCGCGCACGTTGGCGAGATCGAAGGCTTCCTGGGTTCCCCACGGGGAGGTAAAACTGGAGCAGTGCCACAGCGTGTCGATACCGGCGAGCATCACCTTCGCCTGCGAGGAGACCAGCTCCGTCAGGTCGGCATGGACAAACTCCGCGCCCATTTTTTGCAGCAGTTTACCCATCGCTTCGTTGCGACCGGTGGCCCTGACGCTGATGCCCTTGTTGCGCAGAAATTCGACCGCATTTCGGCCTAAGCCGCTGGTCGCCCCGGTAACCAGTACCTTCATATCAATCCACTGTGTTGAAAAGAATTTCGTGCGCATTCTTTCGTGAATTACGATGTGTTGCAATGGGAAAGGTGAAAGAAAGAGGGTTTTATTGAGTTATTTTCGTCTTTTGTTCTGCCAGTTGCGCAATGCGTTTCGCCATCCCTCTGAAGATAAACAGGTGCGCGGGGATCATCAGTAGCCAATAGAACAGACCCGGCATCCCGTGCGGGTGCCACCAGGCGCGAACGTCCAGTTCCCGGTAGTCGCCTTTGTCCCTGAGCGTAAAGCAGAGCCGCCCCAGGCCCGGAGCCTTCATGCCGAACAGCAGCGCCAGCTGTTTTTCCGGTTCGACGATGATCACCTTCCAGCTGTCGACCGTATCGCCCACGTTGAGATATGGGGCGGCAGGACGACCTTTCGCCAGACGATGGCCTACCAGCAGATCCAGCGCGCCGCGCGTTTGCCAGAGGATATTGCCGAAGAAATAGCGCTCTTTGCCGCCGATCTGGTTCACTACCTCCCACAGCGCGTGGAGACTGGCAGAGGTTTTTACCGTGCAGCCCGCCTGCTTCGGGTAATAGCCGTATTCGGGCCGCCAGCGGGCAAAGGCCTGGGCGTCGTAACCCCAGTCGCTGGAGTTCACCAGCTTCTCTTCTTCCTTCAGCGTATGGCGCACCGCGTCGTCAAAGCGGATCAATTCCTGGGGGATCAACGCGCGCAGCGCGCGATCGTCCGCCAGCAGATCGTGCTTCAGCCCCTGGATCAGCGCCTTCGCGGTCGTCGGGGGAACCGAGGTGATCACATTCAAAAACCACACCGATATCCAGCGGGTCGGGAAGGGGATGGGGATAAGCCAGCGGCGGCGTCCGCTGACGCGCATAAAGTGTTCGAACTGTTCCTGATAGCTCAGCACCTCCGGGCCAGCGGCTTCCAGCACGCGGTGTTGCTCTGTCGGGTGATCCAGCAGGGCCACCAGATAATGCAGCAGGTTCTCCAGCGCAATCGGCGTGGTGCGCGAACGCACCCAGCGCGGCGGCGTGAGCACCGGCAGGTTGTAGACCATGTCGCGCATCACCTCGAAGGCGGCGGAACCCGCGCCGACGATGATCCCGGCGCGCAGCTCGGTTACGGGAATATTCGCCCCGCGAAGCGTGTCGGCCGTCAGCTGGCGGGCGCGCAGGTGATCGGACTGCTCGTGTTCGGGCGCCTGAAGCGAGCTTAAAAAAATCACCTGCTTCACCGGCGTTTGCAGCAGGGCATCGCGGACGTTCATCGCCACCTGCCGCTCGTGGGCGATGAAATCGCCGCCTTCGCCCATGCTGTGAACCAGGTAGTAAAGCGTGTCGACCCCTTCCAGCAGCGCGGGAAGCTCCTTCGGCCAGTTGAGATCGACGTTGTGACAGGTCACGCCTGGCAAAGTGAGTTTTTGCAGACGCTCGGTGTTGCGTGCCGCTGCCCGCACCTGATGCCCCTGCTGGCTTAACGCAGAGGTGAGATGCTGACCAATATATCCGCTGGCGCCAAGCACCAGAATGCGTTGCGGCACGTGATGCTCCTTAGCGCTGTAAAAACGCCTGCCAGTGTTTCACCACGTCCGCCAGCTGTTCGCGGCTCGCGTCGAGATGCATCACCAGACGCACGATCGGGGAGGCGTTGATCAGCACGCCACGCGCTTTCATAAATTCGCCCAGCGCAGCGGCGTGCTCTTCTCCCACGCGAACGAACAGCATGTTGGTGTCATGACGCATCACGTCTGCGCCGATCTCGCGCAACTGCGTCGCCATCCACGCGGCGTTGTCGTGATCGTCCTTAAGGCGCGCCACGTTATTTTTTAACGCGTACAGCCCCGCGGCCGCCAGAATGCCGGCCTGACGCATGCCGCCGCCGGTCATTTTACGCCAGCGGTTGGCGCGCTTGATGTAGTCCGCATTGCCGACCAGCAGGGAGCCCACCGGTGTACCCAGACCTTTTGAGAGGCAAATGGTGAACGAGTCGCAATACTGCGTTATCTCTTTCAGTTCGCAGCCGTACTCCACCACGGCGTTGAAGATACGCGCGCCGTCAACGTGCAGGCCGAGCCCTCGCTCGCGGGTAAATTCCCACGCCGCTTTCAGGTACTCGCGCGGCAGAACTTTGCCGTTGTGGGTGTTTTCGAGGCTGAGCAGCCTGGTGCGGGCGAAGTGAATATCGTCGGCTTTGATTTTCGCCGCCACTTTGTCGAGCGGCAGGGAGCCGTCCGGTGCGGCGTCAATCGGCTGCGGTTGAATGCTGCCGAGCACGGCAGCACCGCCAGCTTCGTAGAGATAGTTATGCGCGCCCTGGCCGACGATATACTCTTCACCGCGCTCGCAGTGGCTGAGCAGTGCCACCAGGTTCGCCTGCGTGCCGGTTGGCAGGAACAGTGCGGCTTCCTTGCCGCTCAGCTCTGCCGCATAGCGTTGCAGTTCGTTGACCGTCGGGTCATCGCCGTAGACGTCATCCCCGACCGAGGCGGCCATCATCTCTTCTAGCATGGCACGGCTCGGGCGGGTAACGGTATCACTACGCAAATCAATCATTTCACATCCCTTTAGTTTAAGAGGTCATGCGAAATGTTTTACCTGAGCCAGTTGGTTTTTGCCAGTTCGATCACTTCGTCACCGCGCCCGCTGATGATGGCGCGCAGCATGTAGAGGCTAAAACCTTTGGCCTGTTCCAGCTTGATCTGCGGCGGGATGGCCAGCTCTTCTTTGGCGACGACGACATCTACCAGTACCGGGCCGTCGATAGAGAAAGCGCGTTGCAGGGCTTCATCCACCTCGGAGGCTTTCTCTACCCGAATACCGGTGATGCCGCAGGCTTCGGCGATGCGCGCGAAGTTGGTGTCGTGCAGCTCGGTGCCGTCCGTGAGATAGCCTCCGGCCTTCATCTCCATCGCCACGAAGCCCAGCACGCTGTTGTTAAAGACCACGATTTTCAGCGGGAGCTTCATCTGCACCACCGACAGGAAATCCCCCATCAGCATGCTGAACCCGCCGTCACCGCACATCGCCACCACCTGGCGCTCCGGTGCCGTCGCTTTTGCGCCCAGCGCCTGCGGCATGGCGTTGGCCATCGAGCCGTGGTTGAACGAGCCGAGCAGTCGGCGCCTGCCGTTCATCTTCAGATAGCGCGCCGCCCAGACGGTTGGCGTGCCGACGTCGCAGGTAAAAATGGCGTCGTCGTCCGCAAAATGGCTGATCTGCTGCGCCAGATACTGCGGGTGAATGGCTTTGTCGCTCGGTTTGGCGAGGTCGTCCAGCCCCTTGCGCGCGTCGCGATAATCGCTCAGGGCTTTATCGAGGAACTTGCGATCGGTTTTCTCTTCGAGAAGCGGCAGCAGGGCGGCAAGGGTGGATTTGATATCGCCCACCAGCGCCATATCGACCTTACTGTGTGCGCCGATGCTGGCCGGGTTGATATCAATCTGAATAATTTTGGCATCCGTCGGGTAGAAGGCACGGTACGGGAACTGGGTGCCGAGCAAAATGAGCGTGTCGGCATTCATCATGGTATGGAAGCCGCTGGAGAAACCGATAAGCCCGGTCATGCCCACATCAAAGGGGTTGTCGTATTCCACGTGCTCTTTGCCGCGCAGGGCGTGGACGATAGGCGCTTTGAGCTTACCGGCGAACTCAAGTAATTCTTTATGCGCGCCCGCGCAGCCGCTGCCGCACATCAGGGCGATATTGCTGGAGTAACGGAGCAGCTGCGCCAGCTTTTTCAACTCTTCTTCCGCAGGCGTCACCACCGGCTGCGGGGCGTGGTACCAGTGGGTGCTGGCCCCTTCCGGCGCGGCCTTGAGCGCCACGTCGCCGGGGATGACGACAACTGACACACCACGGTTCAGCACGGCCTTGCGCATGGCGATCGCCAGCACCTGCGGGATCTGCTCCGGGGATGAAACCAGCTCGCAATAGTGGCTGCATTCACGGAACAGCTCCTGCGGATGCGTCTCCTGAAAATAGCCGCTGCCGATTTCGGAAGAGGGGATATGGGCGGCAATCGCCAGCACCGGCACGTGGTTACGGTGGCAGTCGAACAGGCCGTTGATCAGATGCAGGTTGCCCGGCCCGCACGAGCCCGCACACACGGCAAGCTCTCCGGTGAGCTGCGCTTCGGCACCCGCGGCGAAGGCGGCGACCTCTTCATGGCGGGTGGGCATCCACTCGATGGTCTTCATCTTGTTGAGGCTGTCGCTAAGCCCGTTCAGGGAATCGCCGGTTACGCCCCAGATACGTTTTACACCTGCCTGTTCAAGGGTCTTCGCTATGTATGCAGCCACGGTTTGTTTCATGGTTGTCCGTCTCCTTTTTGTGATATCGCTTACAAGCTTAGAAGAAAGTCACTGTATTGCCTGCTCTTTACCCCTCAATTAAAGGTGGTTTTCCTGTGCGATTATTCAGCATAATCTGGTCATCACTTGGATGGAAACAGGAATCATTTCAAATGGTTAAATCAATGTTAATTGCTGTTAATGAAAAGCTGTCTCACGACGATTTTGGCAAACTCTTGTTACGACTTACCGTCGGCGGGCTGATGCTGTTTCACGGTTTGCACAAGCTATTGGGCGGTGTGGGGTTCATCAGCGGCATGCTGGTGGAAAAAGGGTTGCCGGGGTTTATCGCTTACGGCGTGTTGGTTGGTGAAGTGGTGGCACCGATACTGATTATTGTCGGCCTCTTCACGCGCCCGGCCGCGCTGGTGCTGGCGTTTACCATGATCGTGGCGTGGCTGATGGTGGGAATGGATGAGACATTCGCGCTCGATAAGGTCGGTGCATGGGCGATTGAAAGCCTGGTGTACTTCTTTATTGGCTCGCTGACGGTGGCGTTTTTAGGGGCAGGGCGGTTTGCGCTGGGGAAAGGTCCGGCGTGGCGGTGAAAGTTGGGTGCTGGAATGAAGGAAGGGGTCTACGGACCATTTTTTATTGGTGGGTTTTAAGTGATTGATTTTATTAGGTTGAATTGTAAGTGGTAAAAAAAGGGTTTAAGGGGAATTTTTAGGGGAATTCTTTATCTTACAAGGTTATAGGTGTAGATTGTTCCAGTTCACTGCCGTACAGGCAGCTTAGAAAAGCCAGCCACTGAGTCCGTCCCACTCGCAGCACTTCACTGCCGTACAGGCAGCTTAGAAAGAGCGCCAGAGTAGGACAACCAGCACGCCGCCGTTCACTGCCGTACAGGCAGCTTAGAAAAAAAACAATCGTCGTAAACCCGCCCCAGCCAGGTTCACTGCCGTACAGGCAGCTTAGAAAATACAGATCAATGTTTGAGCCGTCATTAGCTTGTTCACTGCCGTACAGGCAGCTTAGAAAATCGTTACCGCTGCGGCGATTTTGCCATTCTCGTTCACTGCCGTACAAGCAGCCTGCACAATCCAGGTCGGGTATACGCAGTGTCATCCGACAAAAAGCCCGGTGGCGCTGACGCTTACCGGGCCTTCGACCGAACGTTTACCGTTTATGCGAGGATCAGGTCCCCCTGCGGGTGGCACGAGCACGCCAGCACGTAACCCTCGGCAATCTCCGCGTCGGACAGCGTCATGGTGCTGGTGACGGTGTACTCCCCGGAAACGACCTTCGTCTTACAGCAGCCGCACACGCCCGCACGGCAGGCCGCTACTACCGGTACCTTGTTGCTTTCCAGCGCTTCCAGCAGCGTGGTGCCCACGCGGCCAAAGAAGGTCTGCGCGGGCTGCAGCTTGGTGAACAGAATCCCGCTGCTTGCCGCTTCCGCCACCGGCGTGAAGAACTGCTCTTTAAAGAAGCGGGTTACGCCGAGCGCTTTCACCTCTTTCTCCACGATATCCATGTACGGCGCCGGGCCGCAGGTCATTACGGTACGGTTCGCAATGTCCGGCACGCTTTGCAGCAGCTCACGGCTCAGGCGGCCGGGCACAAAGCCGTGTGTCGCGTTGTGTTCCGCCACCAGCGTCACCGGATAATCACGCCACTCCTCGGCGAAAATAACGTCTTCCGGAGAGCGCACGCTGAAGATCGCCTGCACGTCGGCCTGCGGGCGGTTCTTCGCCAGCCAGCGGCGCATCGACATAATCGGCGTTACGCCGCAGCCCGCCGCCAGCAGCAGGAATTTATCGTCTGCCTTGTCGTCACAGGTGAAATCTCCCTGCGCGTCGGACAGCCAGATGTAATCTCCGCGCTTCACGTCACGGGTCAGCCACTGAGAGCCGGCACCGTCATCAATGCGGCGGACGGTGAGCGTGATGTACTCGCTCACGCCCGGTGTGGAGGAGATCGTGTAGGCGCGCAGGGTGTCCGCCGAATGGCGGACGCTGACCAGCGCATACTGGCCTGCACGGTACGGATAGTAGTCGTGACAGAGCAGCGAAAGCGTCCACACATCCGGCGTCTCCTGATGGATGTGATGAACCTGCATCCGCCACGGACATTGTGAGGTTGGCATGGTCATGAATAGCTCCTTACGCGCTCAGCAGTTGCTTCATATCATCTTCAACGTTGGTGACTGAACGCAGACCGAATTTCTCGTTCAGAACGGCCAGCAGGTCCGGCGTCAGGAAACCTGGCGCAGTCGGGCCGGTCACGATGTTGGTCACGCCCAGAGAGAGCAGGGTGAGCAGGATGACAATCGCTTTCTGCTCAAACCAGGAGAGCACCAGGGAGAGCGGCAGATCGTTGACGCCGCAGCCCAGTTTTTCCGCCAGCGTGACCGCCAGAATAATGGCCGAGTAGGCATCGTTACACTGGCCCGCATCAATCAGGCGCGGCAGACCTTCGATGTCGCCGAAGTCCAGCTTGTTGAAACGGTATTTACCGCACGCCAGGGTCAGGATCAGGCAGTCTTCCGGCACGCGGGTGGCGAAATCGGTGAAGTAGTTACGTTCGCCGCGCGCGCCGTCGCATCCGCCGACGAGGAAGATGTGGCGCAGCTTTTCACGGCTGACGAGATCGATCAGCGAGTCAGCGGCGCCGAGAAGCGTCTCGCGACCGAAGCCGACGGTGATCAGGTGCGGAATTTCGCTGTACGGGAAGCCCGCCATCTGCTGCGCCTGGGCGATAACCGGGCCAAAATCGTCGCCTTCGAGGTGGCTCACGCCCGGCCAGCCGACGATGCTGCGGGTCCAGATGCGGTCGTCATACGCGCCCACGGTCGGGTCGATGATGCAGTTAGAGGTCATCACGATAGGGCCCGGGAAACGGGCAAACTCCACCTGCTGGTTCTGCCAGCCGCTGCCGTAGTTACCGATCAGATGCCTGAATTTACGCAGCTCCGGGTAGCCGTGCGCCGGCAGCATTTCGCCGTGGGTATAGACGTTAACACCGGTGCCTTCGGTCTGCTTCAGCAGGTTGTAGAGATCTTTCAGATCATGACCCGAAATCAGGATGCACTTGCCTTCGGTCGCTTTCACGTTGACCTGTGTCGGCGTCGGGTGGCCGTAGGTGCTGGTTTCACCAGCATCCAGAATGCTCATCACGCGGAAGTTCATCTGGCCGATTTCCATTGAGCACTCAAGCAGGGCGTTCATATCGGCAGGCCAGGTACCCAGCCACGCCATGATCTTGTGGTACTGAGCGTAGATGTCATTGTCGTACTGACCGAGCACGTGCGCGTGCTCCATATAGGCCGCAGCGCCTTTCAGGCCGTACAGGCACAGCAGGCGCAGGCCGAGAATATTCTCGCCAATCGCCGCTTTGTCTTTATTCGGGGTAAAGTCTGCCGCCTGGCGCTGGAGGTCGCCCAGATCGTCGCTCACCAGCTGAAGCTCTGACATAGGATTGTCCACATGAGCGTTAGCATCCACCTTCAGGCACTGCGCCTTCAGCGCTTCGCGCAGGGCAATCGCTTCACGGGCATAGCCGACGATGCGCGGAGAGTCGAAGTTAACGTTGGTCAGCGTGGAGAAAAACGCGCGCGGGGCGAAGCTGTCGACGTAGTGGTCGACGATGCCGTATTCGCGGGCTTTGAACGCCCATGCGGAAAGGCCTTGCAGGGCAGCAATCAGCAGGTCCTGCAGGTCAGATGTTTCTGCGGTTTTGCCGCACATACCCTGTGCGTAAGAGCAGCCATTGCCTGCCGGGGTACGGATGGTTTGTTCACATTGCACACAAAACATAATCACACCTGTTAAAGTTATATTTGATATACATGTTTAAGATTATGCCTGTGCCTGAACGGTGAAAAGGGCTTTCTGCGACAAAATAGGGGGAGATTGATTTAGCGCAATTTTGGCGGCAGGAAACCTACCGCCAAAGAAGTATCAGGCGGAGAAGAAGGCCATCATAACCGGAACCAGCAGACTTAAAATAAAGCCGTGTACGATGGCGGCGGGCACCATCTCCAGCCCGCCTGAACGCTGAAGGACCGGCAGGGTAAAGTCCATCGACGTCGCGCCGCACAAGCCCAGCGCCGTTGAGCGGCTGCGGCGAACCAGACCCGGGATCAGCATGATGGCAATCAGCTCTCGCGCCAGATCGTTAAAGAAGGCGGCGCTGCCGATGACCGGGCCGAAGGATTCGGTCAGCAGAATACCGGAGAGGGAGTACCAGCCGAACCCGGAGGCCATCGCCAGGCCGGTCTTCAGAGGCAGATCGAGAATAAAGGCATTAATGACGCCCGCCACCATTGAGCTGGCGACAACCATAACGGCAACGATCATTCCCCGACGGTTCAGGACGATCTGTTTCAGCGTCATGCCGTTATTTCGCAGCTGAATGCCAATCAGGAACAGCAGGAAGATCAGGGTATATTCGCTGGCCTCTGTCGCGTGCTGTAAAAATGTCCATCCGGTAAGGCCCAGAAGAAATCCGAGCACCACGACGCCGCAGAGCTTTAATGATTCCAGCGCCATTGCAATTCGGGAGGGCAGCTTTTCCTGGTGGTGATTATTTTTCCACGGAATAGTGCGTTCCAGCCACAGCAGGGCGGCAATATTGCACAGCAAAATAACCACCACGGTGACCGCAGAATAATGCAGGATGGAAAGTAAATTCGTCGCCAGATTATCCAGGAAGGCCAGGCTGATCCCCATAAAGAACAGAATGACGTAAACAATCCAGCTGAGAAAACGGTTGATAAGCTTTAAGGCCGATTCATGACGCAGCGGAATAAGATAGCCCGCAATCAGGGGCAGCAGAATAATGAGGAGTCCTGAAAACATGAACAGCCGGTCCTTTTGAGTATTCGTTAAGCGCCAGAGACACTACCCAATAAAGGCTATTCAGTAAAGCGGCAAAAGAAAGCCGGGTGGCGGCTGCGCCTTACCCGGCTTGTATGTGCGGCCTGTTGCCCACACCCCGGCCCTCTCCCACGGGGAGAGGGAGGGATAGATTAATCGCGTTTTTCCAGCAGGGTGCGGTAAAGCACGCCGCCCAGAATACCGCCGACGATCGGCATCACCCAGAACAGCCACAGCTGCTCAAGCGCCCAGCCGCCCTGGAAAATGGCCACCGCGGTGCTGCGCGCCGGGTTCACGGAGGTGTTGGTGACCGGAATAGAAATCAGGTGGATAAGCGTCAACGCCAGACCGATGGCAATAGGCGCAAAACCTGCTGGCGCGTATTTGTCGGTTGCGCCGTGGATCACCAGCAGGAAGCCTGCGGTCAGCACAATTTCAATGACGATGGCAGACAGCATGGAATAACCGCCCGGAGAGTGTTCGCCGAAGCCGTTAGAGGCGAAGCCGCTGGCCGCTGCGTCAAAGCCCGCTTTACCGCTGGCAATGACGTACAGAACGCCCGCCGCAATAATACCGCCAACCACCTGCGCCACGATGTAGCCAATAACCTCTTTTGCCGGGAAACGGCCGCCCGCCCATAAACCTAATGTCACCGCCGGGTTAAAATGACCGCCGGAAATATGCCCTACGGCAAACGCCATGGTTAATACGGTTAAACCAAACGCCAGCGCGACGCCGACAAAACCAATGCCTAATTCAGGGAATGCTGCTGCCAGAACGGCGCTACCGCAACCACCAAATACCAGCCAGAATGTACCAAAGCACTCTGCTGCCAATTTTCTAAACATAACCACCTCAAAATTATTTTCCACGCGTTTTCCCGCGCGCGGGATATATCGCCATAAAGGGATGACGACTCAAAGAGCCCGTATTTTAAAAACCAACAACACCCCTTCGCCACTTAAATAAATTCGATTAATTTGATTTAAGGCAATGTGATGTCAATCCTTGTTCAAGTCAGCGGTAAATAGAGCATAGTTCAAATCTCGCAAGGATGAATGTTCTGCTGTCGTGCCAGGATTCCTGCCGCTATACTGCTGATAACTTAAAGGAAAAAGTGATCATTTCGCGGGGGATTTATGCTTCTCGAACGTGTGGAAATTGTCGGGTTTCGCGGTATTAACCGCCTGTCGCTTCAGCTGGAGCAGAACAACGTCCTGATCGGCGAGAACGCGTGGGGTAAGTCCAGCCTGCTGGATGCGCTGACGCTGCTGCTTTCACCCGAAGATGATTTGTACCACTTTGTTCACGATGATTTCTGGTTCCCGCCCGGCGACGTGACGGGCCGCGAGAAGCATCTGCATATCATCCTGACGTTCCGCGAATCCGAGCCCGGCCGTCACCGCGTGCGTCGCTTCCGTCCGCTGTCGCCCTGCTGGGTGCCCTGCGACGATGGTTTCCACCGGATTTTCTACCGTCTGGAAGGGGAGATGGCGGAAAACGAGGGGGTGCTGACCCTGCGTGAATTCCTCGACGAGAAAGCCAACCCGATCACGCTGGAGAATATCGACGATCTTGCGCGTCATCTGATCCGCCTGACGCCGGTGTTACGCCTGCGCGATGCGCGCTTTATGCGCCGTATTCGTAACGGCACCGTACCGAACATGCCGGAAGTGGAAGTCACCGCCCGCGAGCTGGATTTTCTGGCGCGAGAGCTGGTGTCGCGTCCGCAGAATCTTACCGATGGTCAAATTCGTCAGGGGCTGTCCGCGATGGTGCAGCTGCTGGAGCACTACTTTTCCGAGCAGGGCACGTCGGAGTCCCGCCATCGTTTGATGCGCCGCCGCTCTCATGATGAACAGCGCAGCTGGCGCTATCTCGACATCATCAACCGGATGATTGACCGGCCCGGCGGGCGTACCCATCGGGTGATTTTACTGGGGCTGTTTTCAACGCTTCTGCAGGCGAAGGGCACCGTGCGTCTTGACCGGGACGCCCGGCCGCTGCTGCTGGTGGAAGACCCGGAAACGCGCCTGCACCCCATCATGCTCTCCGTGGCATGGCACCTGCTCAATCTGCTGCCGCTCCAGCGGATTACCACCACCAATTCCGGTGAACTGCTATCGCTGACGCCGGTGGAGCACATCTGCCGTCTGGTGCGCGAGTCCTCCCGCGTATCCGCGTACCGCCTCGGACCCGGCGGGATGAATGCCGAAGACGGGCGGCGTATCGCGTTTCACATCCGCTTTAATCGCGCTTCGTCGCTCTTTGCCCGCTGCTGGCTGCTGGTTGAGGGGGAAACGGAAACCTGGGTCATCAACGAACTGGCGCGCCAGTGCGGCCATCATTTTGATGCAGAGGGCATTAAGGTCATCGAATTTGCCCAGTCGGGATTAAAACCGCTGATAAAATTTGCCCGCCGAATGGGAATTGAATGGCATGTGCTGGTGGACGGTGACGAGGCGGGGAAAAAATATGCCTCAACCGTGCGCAGCCTGCTGAACAACGAGCGCGAAGAAGAGCGCGACCACCTAACGATGCTGCCCGCGATGGACATGGAGCATTTTATGTACCGTCAGGGCTTTGACGACGTATTCCACCGCATTGCGATGGTGCCGATCGACGTACCAATGAACATGCGGCGCGTGATCGCCAAAGCTATTCACCGTTCGTCAAAACCGGATTTAGCCATTGAAGTGGCGACGGAAGCGGGAAGGCGGGGCGTGGAGGCCGTTCCGACGCTGCTGCGTAAAATGTTCTCCCGCGTGCTGTGGCTGGCACGCGGAAGGGCGGATTAACGCCGGGTTGCCTGTTCTACCTGCTGAATGAGGCTATCCAGCAGCGCGTAGCGGCGGCGATATTCAGAACGTTTTTTGCTCGCAATCTCGTCCATCGGTTTACGCGGCATGGCAAGCGGCAGCATAAAGTGGCCGCTATCCTGTTTTTCCCCACCGAGGGAACTCCAGAAGCTGTCGTAATCGGCCAGCAGTTTCCCCTCTTTTTTCTTGCGGTAGCGCCAGCTGCGATAAATATGGGTGGCGTTACTGACGGCAACGATCTGCGCGACCGGGAATGCGGCGCCGAACGTCATGGCGGCTTCAACCAGCAGGCGTTTCGGGAACAGGCCGTGGCAGGCCTTCGTCGCTTTCTGGATCTGCTCATGGGGAACATGCGCTTTCGCGCCCTGCAAACCGCCGATGAACAGCGTCGATTTTCCTTCAAACTGGCAGAGCGTAAAGGTTAGCTCCGCCAGCACCGTATTCTGACCGTCGCAGAAGGTGAGGGTGGCCTCGCCCTCTTTATCCAGGAACGCATCGGCACACAGGCGGACGGTAAATGGCTGGTCATCTTTCCCGGTTAAGGTCAGCAGCGTAGTCCCCTGCGTCGAAAGATAGCCCTTCAGGAGCGTGGCCGGAAGCTGGCGGCTCATGGCCTCATAGTGCCAGTTCAGGGATTCCAGCGCATGCTGGCGGTCCATTTTCACCGTCAGCCAGGGACGGTGAAGCCGACACGGCAGACCGGGCTGCACCTGCAACATCTGCATCAGACGAGGCTGCTTAGCGAGGTTCGTTAACAGGCGAGACGTGCTCACGGGCGTTGCCAGCGAACGCAGCATGAACTTACGGCGATAGGCGGGGTTCTGCCATGCAAGGCCGGGCGCGATCTTACCGAAGGCCAGGTTTTTGAAGAGCTGCCAGCCGGATGTCGGCTGCGTCAGGTCTGAAAGAGGTGTATCGACGATAGAAGACATGATAAATCCTGAGTCTTTTGGAATACCGCTATTTCAGCAGGGGAAATATCAACGTCTTGTAAACAAATTAAGGTGATTTCGGAGAACGGGGGTTTCGTTAAGGAGTCGTTTAGATAGAATCAACGTTTATTATTGCCAGAACATTTAGTTGGAATATTTATGAACCTCAAGGGAAAACGCAGAACGCTGTTTCTGCTGCTGGCGCTGGTGATTGTAGCCGGTGGATTCTGGTTATGGCAGGTGCTCAACGCGCCTGTGCCGCAGTACCAGACGCTAATCGTTCGTCCCGGTGAACTGCAGCAAAACGTCCTTGCGACGGGCAAACTTGATGCGCTGCGCAAAGTTGACGTCGGCGCGCAGGTCAGCGGCCAGCTGAAAACGCTGTCGGTAGAGATTGGCGACAAGGTGAAAAAAGGCCAGCTGCTTGGCGTTATCGATCCCGAGCAGGCTGAGAACCAGATCCGCGAAGTGGAAGCTACGCTGATGGAGCTGCGCGCGCAGCGTGCGCAGGCGCAGGCAGAGCGTAACCTGGCGCAGGTAACGCTGACCCGCCAGCAGGCCCTGGCGAAAACCCAGGCTATTTCAAAGCAGGATTTAGACACCGCCGCGACTGAACTGGCGGTGAAACAGGCGCAGATTGGTACGATTGACGCGCAAATCAAGCGTAATCAGGCCTCGCTGGATACGGCGAAAACCAACCTTGATTACACAAAGATCGTCGCGCCGATGGCCGGGGAAGTGACGCAAATTACCACGCTGCAGGGCCAGACGGTAATTGCCGCCCAGCAGGCGCCAAACATTCTGACGCTGGCGGACATGAGCACCATGCTGGTGAAGGCCCAGGTCTCCGAGGCGGATGTGATCCATCTTAAGCCGGGGCAGAACGCCTGGTTTACCGTACTCGGCGACCCGCAAACCCGCTACGAAGGCGTGCTGAAAGATATCCTGCCGACGCCGGAAAAGGTTAACGACGCCATATTCTACTATGCGCGTTTCGAAGTCCCGAACCCGAAGGGCGTGCTGCGTCTGGACATGACCGCCCAGGTGCATATCCAGCTGACCGGCGTGAAGAACGTGCTGACCGTTCCGCTCTCCGCGCTGGGTGAATCCGCCGGGGACAATCGCTATAAGGTGAAAGTGCTGCGCAACGGCGAGACGCGCGAGCGCGAGGTGGTGATTGGCGCGCGCAACGACACCGACGTGGTGGTGGTAAAAGGGCTGGAAGAGGGCGAGGAGGTTGTTGTCAGCGAAAGCCTGCCCGGAGCCGCTAAATGACCGCGCTGCTTGAGCTGAATGACATTCGTCGCAGCTATCCGTCGGGCGACGGCCCGGTGGAGGTGCTGAAGGGCATCTCCCTGCGGGTGGAGGCGGGCGAGATGGTGGCGATAGTAGGCGCCTCGGGTTCTGGTAAATCGACGCTGATGAACATTCTCGGCTGCCTGGATAAGCCCACCAGCGGTACCTACCGCGTGGCCGGGACGGACGTCTCAACGCTGGACGGCGACGCCCTGGCGAAGCTGCGCCGGGAACACTTTGGCTTTATCTTCCAGCGTTACCATCTGCTCTCTCACCTTAGCGCGGCGCAAAACGTAGAGGTGCCCGCGGTGTATGCGGGCGTTGAGCGGAAGAAACGCCTTGAGCGCGCGAAGGGGCTGTTAACGCGTCTGGGGTTGGCGGAGCGGGTGGATTACCAGCCGTCGCAGCTGTCCGGCGGCCAGCAGCAGCGCGTGAGTATTGCACGTGCGCTGATGAACGGCGGGCAGGTGATCCTCGCGGATGAACCGACCGGAGCGCTCGACAGCCATTCTGGCGAAGAGGTGATGGCGATCCTGCATCAGTTGCGCGATCAGGGCCACACGGTGATTATCGTTACCCACGATCCGCAGGTGGCGGCCCAGGCCGAACGCATTATCGAGATCCGCGACGGTGAGCTGGTGAGCAACCCGCCGCCGCGCGAGGCCAGAACGGCGGCACCGAAGGAAGCGCTGCCTGCTTCGACCGGTTGGGGACAGTTCTCCAGCGGCTTTCGTGAAGCGCTGACCATGGCCTGGCTGGCGATGGCGGCCAATAAAATGCGCACCCTGCTGACCATGCTCGGCATCATCATCGGTATTGCCTCGGTGGTGTCGATAGTGGTGGTGGGCGACGCGGCCAAGCAGCTGGTGCTGGCGGATATTCGCGCTATCGGCACCAACACCATCGACGTTTATCCCGGCAAAGACTTTGGCGACGACGAGCCGCAGTATCAGCAGGCGCTGAAGTATGACGATCTGGCGGCGATTCAGAAGCAGCCGTGGGTTAACTCCGCCACGCCTGCGGTCTCGCAAAACCTGCGTCTGCGCTACGGCAATATCGACGTGGCGGCCAGCGCTAACGGCGTGAGCGGCGATTACTTTAACGTCTACGGCATGACCTTCAGCGAAGGCGCCACCTTCAACGCCGAACAGCTGGCGGGCAGGGCGCAGGTGGTGGTGCTGGACGCGAACTCGCGCAGGCAGCTCTTCCCCAATAAAGCGAACGTGGTGGGCGAAGTGATCCTGGTCGGCAATATGCCTGCCACGGTCATTGGCGTGGCGGAAGAGAAACAGTCGATGTTCGGCAGCAGCAAGATCCTGCGCGTCTGGCTGCCGTATACCACCATCTCCGGGCGGATTATGGGCCAGTCCTGGCTCAATTCCATCACCGTGCGCGTGAAGGAGGGCTATGACAGCGCGCTGGCGGAACAGCAGCTGGAGCGGCTGTTGAAATTGCGCCACGGGAAGAAGGATTTCTTCACCTGGAATATGGACGGCCTCTTGAAAACGGCGGAAAAGACCACACGTACTCTTCAGCTGTTCCTGACGCTGGTGGCAGTGATCTCGCTGGTCGTCGGCGGTATCGGGGTGATGAATATCATGCTGGTGTCGGTGACCGAACGCACCCGGGAGATTGGCATCCGCATGGCGGTCGGGGCCAGAGCCAGCGACGTGCTCCAGCAGTTTCTGATTGAGGCGGTGCTGGTGTGCCTGGTGGGCGGTGCGATGGGCATTGCGCTCTCGATGATGATTGCCTTTGCGCTCCAGCTCTTTTTACCCGGCTGGGAGATTGGCTTCTCGCCGATGGCGATACTCACCGCATTTTTGTGTTCCACCTTTACCGGCATTTTGTTTGGCTGGCTGCCTGCGCGCAACGCGGCGCGGCTGGATCCGGTGGACGCGCTGGCTCGGGAATAACCCGAAAATAAAAATGCCAGCCGATCGGGCTGGCATTTTGACTGCGGGATGTACACAATAAAACAGAGAGCTATGCAACCGTTTCTGCTTCAACGGGTACGATAAGGCTTGCATGATTGCCTTTTGGCCCCTGGTGTACATCGAACCGGACGGATTGCCCGGCTTTGAGCGTCCTGTAACCATCCATCTGAATGGTGGAATAGTGAGCGAAGATATCTTCGCCGCCGCCTTCGGGGCAGATGAAGCCAAACCCCTTGGCGTTGTTGAACCACTTAACAGTACCCATTTCCATGCTTCGACATCCTTCGTAAATCTTATAAATTAAGATGGAATGAACCGGTGGTGGAGTGGGGGCTGTTCAAAACCTCGCCATCTCACGCTTGTACAATTTAGATAAACGAAAGACGTCGTCAAGCGTTTGGCGCTGGAGTTGGGACAATAATCAACCAAAGTTTGAAGCAGTTAACGCTATTGCAACAGTTTGTGACAGACATCGCGGATGACAGTAATAGATGATTGTTATCTAACATCTGAGGTAGATTCAAAGTGGTTATGCAAAATGGGTAAGACCAACGACTGGCTGGATTTTGACCAGCTGGCGGAAGACAAAGTGCGTGACGCGCTAAAACCGCCATCTATGTATAAAGTTATGTTAATGAACGATGATTACACGCCGATGGAATTTGTTATTGACGTGCTACAAAAGTTCTTTTCTTATGATGTAGAACGTGCAACGCAACTGATGCTTACCGTTCATTATCGTGGCAAAGCTATCTGCGGCATCTTTACCGCCGAGGTGGCGGAAACCAAAGTGGCGATGGTGAACGACTATGCGAGGGAGAACGAGCATCCGTTGCTGTGTACGCTGGAAAAGGCCTGATAAGGCATAAAATTGGGGGAGGTGCCTATGCTCAATCAAGAACTGGAACTCAGTTTAAACATGGCTTTCGCCAGAGCGCGTGAGCACCGACATGAGTTTATGACCGTCGAGCATTTACTGCTCGCACTGCTTAGCAACCCATCTGCCCGCGAAGCGCTGGAAGCCTGCTCCGTGGATCTGGTGGCGCTACGTCAGGAACTCGAAGCCTTCATCGAACAAACCACACCGGTGCTGCCAGCCAGTGAAGAGGAGCGCGATACGCAGCCGACGCTCAGCTTCCAGCGCGTGCTGCAGCGCGCGGTATTCCACGTCCAGTCTTCCGGACGTAGCGAAGTGACTGGCGCAAACGTCTTAGTCGCCATCTTCAGCGAGCAGGAGTCACAGGCTGCCTACCTGCTGCGCAAACACGAAGTCAGCCGCCTCGACGTGGTTAACTTTATCTCTCACGGAACGCGCAAAGACGAGCCTAACCAGGCATCGGACTCCAGCAATCAGGTCAATAACAATGAAGAGCAAGCAGGCGGGGAGGATCGTATGGAAAACTTCACCACCAACCTTAACCAGCTTGCTCGCGTTGGCGGTATCGACCCGCTGATTGGTCGCGATAAAGAGCTGGAGCGCGCGATCCAGGTGCTGTGCCGTCGCCGCAAGAACAACCCGCTGCTGGTGGGTGAGTCAGGCGTGGGTAAAACCGCGATTGCCGAAGGTCTTGCCTGGCGCATTGTGCAGGGCGACGTGCCGGAAGTGATTGCCGACTGCACCATCTACTCGCTGGATATCGGCTCGCTGCTGGCGGGCACCAAATACCGCGGTGATTTTGAAAAACGCTTCAAGGCGCTGTTAAAACAGCTGGAGCAGGATACCAACAGCATCCTGTTTATCGATGAGATCCACACCATCATCGGCGCAGGGGCGGCCTCCGGTGGCCAGGTGGATGCCGCGAACCTGATCAAACCGCTGCTCTCCAGCGGCAAGATCCGCGTGATTGGCTCCACCACCTACCAGGAGTTCAGCAACATCTTTGAGAAAGACCGTGCGCTGGCGCGCCGCTTCCAGAAAATCGACGTGACCGAACCGTCCGTCGAGGAAACGGTGCAGATCATCAACGGCCTGAAGCCGAAGTACGAAGCGCACCACGACGTGCGTTACACCGCGAAAGCGGTCCGTGCGGCGGTGGAGCTGGCGGTGAAATACATCAACGACCGTCATCTGCCGGATAAGGCGATTGACGTGATTGATGAGGCAGGGGCGCGTGCGCGTCTGATGCCGGCCAGCAAGCGTAAGAAAACCGTTAACGTGGCGGATATTGAGTCCGTGGTGGCCCGCATCGCGCGTATCCCTGAGAAGAGCGTTTCTCAGAGCGACCGCGACACGCTGCGCACCCTCGGCAATCGCCTGAAAATGCTGGTCTTTGGTCAGGATAAAGCCATTGAGGCCTTAACCGAAGCGATCAAGATGGCCCGTGCCGGACTGGGGCATGACCACAAGCCTGTCGGTTCCTTCCTGTTCGCCGGCCCGACCGGCGTGGGGAAAACCGAGGTGACGGTTCAGCTCTCCAAAGCGCTGGGCATTGAGCTGCTGCGTTTTGATATGTCCGAGTACATGGAGCGCCACACCGTCAGCCGTTTGATTGGTGCGCCTCCGGGCTACGTGGGCTTTGACCAGGGCGGCCTGCTCACCGACGCGGTGATCAAGCATCCGCACGCGGTTCTGCTGCTTGATGAAATCGAGAAAGCGCACCCGGACGTGTTCAATATCCTGCTGCAGGTAATGGACAACGGGACGCTGACCGACAACAACGGGCGCAAGGCGGACTTCCGCAACGTGGTGCTGGTGATGACCACCAACGCCGGGGTGCGTGAAACCGAGCGTAAATCCATCGGCCTGATCCACCAGGATAACAGCACCGATGCGATGGAGGAGATCAAGAAGATCTTCACGCCGGAGTTCCGTAACCGTCTGGACAACATTATCTGGTTCGATCACCTGTCTACCGAGGTGATCCATCAGGTGGTGGATAAGTTCATCGTCGAACTGCAGGTTCAGCTGGATCAGAAAGGCGTGTCGCTGGAAGTGAGCCAGGAGGCCCGCAACTGGCTGGCCGAGAAAGGCTACGACCGCGCGATGGGGGCCCGTCCGATGGCGCGCGTGATTCAGGACAACCTGAAGAAACCGCTGGCGAACGAGCTACTGTTTGGCTCGCTGGTGGATGGCGGCCAGGTGACCGTGGCGCTGGACCAGGCGAAGAACGAGCTGACGTACGATTTCCAGAGCGCGGCGAAGCACAAGCCGGAAGCGGCTCACTGAGTTGTTTTAGTTCAAAAGCCGGGTTTTTAACCCGGCTTTTTTGTGCCCGCTTTTCCTCCTCTCCCTGTGGGCTGAGGAATGTCCACAAATTAATGCGAGCAGTGAACAATCCCCTCGCCCCTTTGGGGAGAGGGTTAGGGTGAGGGGAACAGGCCGCCGAGGAATTTTGCGAGGCGCTTTCCAGTTTCCTTCGAAGTCAGTTGCTGGATAAAACCACAGTAATAAAATGGCGGCGCACCTGCAAAATCAGGTGCCGGGATTGGCGTCCTGATTGCACACATATGGAAAGATGTTGCTCGCAGCAACGTCACTGGTTTCGTTCACTCTTTTTTTAGCTGCGGTATAATCCGTACCTTCAAATATGGTGGGCTGAACCGGGGCTTCTTTTGAAGCGCCGATTTTCCATATGGTCGGTACGCCAAACCGGTTCAGTCTGCCACCCGAAGTTGGCGTTTCTGGTGGTAGTTTTCAGCATCTAATATGGAAATTATGAATATGGAAAACCAGTCTATCTCTCAACTCTACAGCGAACTCTCCCTCGACCCCGATCTCCCAACCCTTGCCGAGCGCTGCAAACTGCTCACCGAAATCCTCCTCGACTGCAAATCACTCCCGCAAACGCAGCCCGTTTGCCGTTGTCTCGGAGCTTACCTGGAAGAGGTGAAATCCGGCCTCACTGAATCAATGCGTGATTTTCAGGTGGTGGAATTTGAGGACGAAGCGGAACAACCGCGACAAAAAGAGTGGTTGCTGGAAGATACAGAAACGAAATGCGACTACTGCCGGGCGTTAAACCACGTACTGCTGGTGTCGCATTTTGACCGCGATATGTTGCCGCACCTGACGGGGCTCCTTCATGACATTACGCATTCGATGGCTGCTGATGTCGTTGCACCTCAACGTGCAGAAAGGTAATTCACATTATTTCCTGAGTGCAATCTGAGGCGTCGGGGGAGTTCCTCTGACGCTATTGGTTTAAACCCTTTTTTCTGATGCTTACGTAACATATTGATTTATATGGTGAGAATTTCTGTTCCAGAAAAAAGGGTTTTATGCGTAAAAGTTGATTATTTTGTTTGCTAACAATAAGATGGCGTTGTTTCCTTTCAGTTCACTGCCGTACAGGCAGCTTAGAAATAAGTGAGCCAGCGTAGGCCAGTAGAAGTCATGTTCACTGCCGTACAGGCAGCTTAGAAATCCGATGTTTACTGTATGCATATACAGTATTAGTTCACTGCCGTACAGGCAGCTTAGAAATGAGACATACGTGGGCGAGCTGGTTAATTCAAGTTCACTGCCGTACAGGCAGCTTAGAAATGTAAGGTACTGCGCGATCAGATTGGCAATCAGTTCACTGCCGTACAGGCAGCTTAGAAACACTCGATGCGATACCATGTCGGCCTGTTATCGTTCACTGCCGTACAGGCAGCTTAGAAACCCGTGCGTCCTCACGCGGAGGGCTGGTCGTAGTTCACTGCCGTACAGGCAGCTTAGAAAGCTCAGGTTCCACAATAACAGGCGCCTGACCTGTTCACTGCCGTACAGGCAGCTTAGAAAGTGGCCTCAAAAGGGGGATGGGGTTGAATTAGCGTTCACTGCCGTACAGGCAGCTTAGAAAACGCTGGGCGGCGGCAACCGGACCGACCGCAGGTTCACTGCCGTACAGGCAGCTTAGAAAACAACGCGCGGTTCACCCCCGCTAGAACCCCCGTTCACTGCCGTACAGGCAGCTGGGATGGTACTTAACCGTGTTTTTGTTCACTGCCGTACAGGCAGCTTAGAAAAATAACGAAAACGATCAGTGGAAAGGCTATGACGTTCACTGCCATACAGGCAGCTTAGAAAATCTTCAATTGCTAAACGAGTAGAACCGTTATGTTCACTGCCGCACAGGCAGAATAAAAACCATCGGCAATCATAACCGAGTCTACCAGGCGAATGCCCGTTTTAATGCTGAGCTAAACGTCACCTCTTCATTATGTTGACCCTGTATGGGGACTTGGCATTTTTAACCTGGAAATAAAATACCTTTGAGTTATTCTTTCCCCGTCAAAAACAAGGAGAAGTATATGAAATTCCAATGGGTTATTATGACAACAATTCTTTTTCTTCCATTAGCCAGTAATGCGGTTGTAATACCTCTCATGGGGGAACTTAAAGCCGAAAGTCATCAGGTTTGTGGGAAAAATATCGATGTGGAAGTTATTATGCTTGCAAATCACTCTACTTTGATTGGCCTGAAGAATAAACAAACACATAATCTGGATTTATTTCTCTCATCCGAGCAATCTTCCGAGGAGATGAATTATGCGAAATTCATTCCCGCCAAATATGATAACCTGTCAAAGAGTTTTGTTGCCCGCGAAGATAACGAAATTGATATAGTCTGGGGGAGCTCAAAAAATGATAAGGATGAGGTTTCTTATAGCCTTGCCCTTGGTCCTCAGACATATTCGTGTAGCCCGCTTCAGAAGTGGCCAAGTGAAAAAGCCAATGAAATTTATGGTGAGACCCCCTGACTCTTGTTATGCTTACAGGCGCTTTTTTAAGCGTCTGTATCAATGACACCTTTCTGAACCTGGCTGGGAAGAGAAGTTGCGTAATTTATTTCCTGACATTAAGATGAGCGACGTTCTTCCTGATTAACTGCTGTACAGGCAGTTTAGAAAAACTCGACTGCGAATTTTTCCGCAATAAAACGTTTACTGCCGTACAGGCAGCCCCCCTCTTTATAGTAAATATTCGTTATGTCAATTTTATAAGTGGAAGTATTCAAGCTCTCGCTTTTTTTCAAACGTATACACGTAAATATTCACGGGTGAATTATATTATTACGTATATATCATTGGTGAAAATAATGATTGAAGTAGGTAGAGTTATTTTTTATCTCAATTATAACTGTAATTAGTATTCATTTGATACCCGTCACATTTTTTTTCATCTTGTCTCCGATAACATGCAATGCATACAACACTTTGAAATAAAAGCCCTTGCTATGCCTACAAACAGCATTACCCCTACCGACTTAAAAACCATTCTGCATTCAAAGCGCGCCAACATTTATTACCTGGAGAAATGTCGCATCCAGGTAAATGGGGGACGCGTTGAATACGCCACTCAGGAAGGCAAGGAGTCATTTTACTGGAATATTCCCATCGCCAATACCACCGGGGTGATGCTGGGAATGGGAACATCCGTTACGCAAATGGCAATGCGGGAGTTTGCCCGGGCAGGGGTAATGGTCGGCTTTTGCGGAACGGACGGCACGCCGCTTTATTCCGCGAACGAGGTGGATATCGATGTCTCATGGCTCAGCCCGCAAAGCGAATACCGCCCGACCGCATATTTACAAAACTGGGTCTCATTCTGGTTTGATGAAGAAAAACGTCTGCAGGCGGCAAAGCAGTTTCAGTTTATCCGTTTACAGCAAATCGAAAAACAGTGGGCAGGGCTGCGGATGCAGCGGGAAACGTCTTTTCAGCCCGAACGGGATGCGCTGAATACTATTCTGTCGCGTGCGAAAGAGGGCATGGAAAACGCACAGGACCACACGTCGCTGATGCTCCAGGAAGCACAGCTCACAAAATCGCTCTACAAACTGGCCAGCCAGACGGTGGGCTACGGCAGCTTTACGCGAGCCAAACGGGGCGGCGGGGCGGATATAGCGAACCGTTTTCTCGATCAGGGCAACTATCTCGCCTACGGGCTGGCGGCTGTCGCGGCCTGGGTGACGGGCATTCCTCATGGTCTGGCTGTCATGCACGGCAAAACCCGACGCGGAGGGCTGGTTTTTGATATTGCCGATTTAATCAAAGACGCCCTCGTTATGCCGCAGGCATTTATTGCGGCGATGGAGGGTGAGGATAATCAACAGTTTCGTCAGCGCTGCATCAACGCGTTTCAACAGGCTGATGCGCTGGACGTGATGATTACTACCTTGCAGGAAACCTCGCACTCGCTGGCGGGGAGCACAAAATGAATGTGCTGATTATCTCTCGGTGTACCAAACGTGCGCGCGAGCAAAGCTGTCAGATTATTGATCAGTTCGCAGAGCGTACGGGTGACGCGGCATGGCAGACGACAATTACGATGGAAGGTGCCATCACGCTGCGCAAGCTGCTGCGTAAAACGGCACGTCGTAACACCGCCGTGGCCTGCCACTGGCTGAAAAAAAACGGTCAAACCGAACTGCTGTGGATAGTGGGCAACTTGCGTCGTTTTAACGCGCAGGGGCGCGTGCCAACAAATCGCACAACGCTGCAAATTATCCGCAATGACAGCGAACATCGCTGGCAAAGTGCGGAAAATATCGCCCTGCTGGCGGCGATTGCCGGGCTGTTTCATGATTTTGGTAAAGCAGGGATGTGCTTTCAGCAGACGCTTAAGGGTGAAAGTCAGCACCTTTGTCAGCCGTATCGCCATGAGTGGATCTCGGTTCGTCTGTTCGAGGCGTTTGTAGGTGAGCGAACCGATGAGCAGTGGCTGACATCCCTTACTCAGCTAAAAGCCGCTGACGAAAAGGCCATGCTGAAAGCGCTGAAGATGGACAGGGCAGAGTGGAGCAATAGCCCACTTGAAAGATTGCCACCTGTGGCAAGGGTAGTGGCGTGGCTAATGCTATCGCACCACCGTTTACCTCAACCGCACCCGGCAAAAACCTCATTACTGTACAGTGAAGGCTGGATTGAGAAACAGCTGAACGCGGACTGGAACTCGCTTAATCATAAATCCACCGAAAAACATCCATGGAAAGAGCGTGATTTTAAAAATGTCTGGAAATTCCCCCACGGTACGCCGCTAAAAAGTCAAACCTGGCGCGAGAAGGCCCGGCAGATTGGTAAACGCATCCGAAATCTTCCCGCGCTGCTTCATGCGGGATCGCTGGATAATCTCTTCACTCTACATCTCGCCCGCCTGGCGCTGATGCTGGCCGATCACGTTTACTCCTCTCAACCCGCGTATGCCGGATGGCAGGATGATGCCTTTCAGGCGTGGGCTAATAGCGACCGCCAGTCCGGGCAGCTCAAGCAAAAGCTGGATGAGCACAATGTCGGCGTGGCGCATCAGGCGCTATTGATGGGGCGTTCTCTTCCCGCGTTGCGCCGTTCGTTACCCGCCATCGCCCGGCATAAAACGTTTAGGGAAAGGGCGAAAGAAAAGCGCTTTCACTGGCAAAACGACGCGTGGAACGTGGCGTCGTCCCTGCGCGAGAAGAGTGCCGAGCAGGGCTTCTTCGGCATCAATATGGCCTCGACCGGATGTGGTAAAACCTTCGCCAATGCCCGAATTATGTACGCGCTGGCAGATGAGCAGGCGGGATGTCGTTTCAGCGTGGCGCTGGGGTTACGCACGTTGACGCTGCAAACGGGTCAGGCTCTGCAGTCGCGCCTGGGGCTTGATGACGACGCGCTGGCCGTCGTGACCGGTGCTGCAGCAGTAAAGGAGCTGTATCACGGTAATGATGCTGAAGATACCAGCAGCGCCAGCGATGAAGCGTTCTTCGCCAGCCATCATTATGTGCATTACGAAGGGGCGACCAGCAGCGGGATCGCCCAGCAGTGGCTGGCGAAAGAACCGGCGCTCAACCGTCTGGTCAGTGCCCCGGTCCTGGTGACAACTATCGATCATCTGATGCCTGCCACGGAAGGCGTGCGCGGCGGCAGGCAGATCCCCGCCATGCTGCGCCTGATGACCAGTGATCTGGTGCTTGATGAGCCTGATGATTTTGACGTTGATGATTTGCACGCCCTTTGTCGGTTGGTTAACTGGGCGGGCATGCTCGGCTCTCGCGTGCTGCTCTCCTCTGCAACGCTGCCCCCTGCATTAACCGAAGCGCTGTTTGAAGCCTATCGGGAAGGGCGCAAAGCCTGGCAGGCCGTGTGCGGTCAGTCGGACAGGCCGACGAGTATTTGTTGCGCCTGGTTTGATGAGTATGGCGCGCAGTCGCAGGACGTGGCTGACGACGCGAATTTTCGTCAGGTGCATGGCGATTTTGTCAGGCAGCGGATTAAACGTCTGCCAGACCAGCCCCGGCTTCGTCTGGGGAAACTTGCCGCCGTGGAGCCGCACGCTTCCCGCAATGCGGATGTTGTCTCGGCGTTAGCGCAGACGCTGTATCAGCAAACGATCGCGCTGCATGGCGAGCATCACAGCACGCATAAAAGTGGCAAAACCGTATCCTTTGGTCTGGTGCGGATGGCGAATATCAATCCGCTGGTTGCCGTCGCGCGGGCGCTGATGGCCTTACCTTCTCCGGACAATTACCGCATTCATTATTGCGTGTACCACAGCCAGCACCCGCTGGCGGTGCGTGCGGCGATTGAAAAACGACTTGATGCCGCGTTCACGCGGCACGAGCCGGAGCGGGTCTGGCAGTTGCCTGACGTTAAGCAGGCGCTGACGTCACCGGAACAGCACCATCTTTTTGTCGTGCTCGGAACATCCGTTCTCGAAGTCGGGCGCGATTTTGATGCCGACTGGGGAATTATCGAGCCCAGCTCGATGCGCTCGCTGATCCAGTTTGCGGGCCGTATTCAGCGCCACCGTCAGATCGTTCCTGAGCACGAAAATCTGGTGATTCTGGAACGCAACGTTCGCGCGCTTCGCGGGGAGACGGTGGCCTACTGCCGACCTGGTTTTGAAACCGAACATCATCTTCTGCCTCACCACAACCTCCATGAACTGCTCAGCGAAGAAGGCTACCGCACGCTGAATGCGATCCCGCGCATCGTTGAAAATCTGCCCGGCAATGCGCTGGCGGCGCTGGAGCATGCACGGTTGCGCGCTGCTCTGCTGGACGGAGAAGACAAGTCCGATGCGGTAGCCGCGTCGTGGTGGCGACTGCCGTTGACGTGGAACGGTGAATTGCAGCGGCGGACGCCGTTTCGCCGCGCTTCACCGCAGGAAACGTTCTTTTTGAGTATGGAAGAGGAAGGCGATGAACCTGAGTTTTGCCTGATGCAGGAAAACGGGGTGTTAAAACCTTCGGGAGGATTTTGCGAACAGGCGTTGTCCATGGCCGACGGCGTAGAGCCGTGGATTGCAATTGATTATGCCGAGGTATTACAGGCGCTGGCCGAAACGAAGCAAATGGAGCTGAACGCGGTGTCGCGACGGTATGGCGAAATTACATTGAGAGTGACCAGGGAGGAGGAAGCAGAGCAATGGCTGTATCACCCGGTGTTGGGTGTGTTCAGGGAATTTCTATAAAAAACCAGGAGACAGTATGTCAGTTGAAGCACTAAGCGCTTTCATCGCTGAGTACATCGCCGGACGACGACAAACAAAGCTGGAAGCATTTGATAAAGAGGCCGCAAAGCGCAGCGATACAGTTAGCGCAACGCTCGCGGCAGAACGCCGGGAACTGGAGCTTCGCTATGAGCCGAAAGCATGGCTGACGGATGCAGCGAAGCGAGCCGGACAAATTAACCTTGTGACCCACGCGGCGAAATTCACCCATGGGGATTCAAAAAGTAGCAGTATGTACAGCGAGGCAGTGGCGCAGGAAGGGTATCTCAGCACCGCTGCCTTGTCAGGTCTGGAACCGGATGCGGTGGGTAACGCAGCTGCGCTGGACGTCGCGAAACTGCTGCAAACGCGGGTAGAAGATGGCGATTCTCTACTCGCCAATCTGAAACGTGGCGAGCACGCTGCGCTGGCCGCTTTTACCGATGACGCAGGTCAACTGAGTGAATGGATAGCGGGATTTTCCCGCGCGTTTACGCCCGGCGAACCGGCTTCCCACAGGCTGGCGAAACAGGGGTATTTTCCGGCAGGAGAAGGTTACCATCTCTTAAGCCCGTTATTTGCCACCTCGCTTGTTCACGACGTGCACCAGAAAATGATCGCCTTTCGTTTTGGTGATGAGGTTAAAGCCATCTGGAAAGCTAGGCGCGAGAAAACCTGGCATCCCACTCCGCTGACGTTATTCCCGGATTCAGCGGAAATACACTTCGGTGGCACCAAACCGCAAAATATTTCCTATCTGAACAGCGTGCGGGGCGGGCGTAGCTGGCTACTATCCTGCCAGCCACCGCAGTGGAAAAGGGCAGACAAGCCGCCTGCGGGTTTACGTTCCGTTTTCGCTTCGGGTGGGCAATTTGACCGCCGTGCGAGGAGTCACATTCAGCTACTTGTCTCGTTACTAACAAAAACGGGAGATTACACCAATTTTCGTATCCGTGAAGCCCGCGATGGCTACATCAATATGATTATCGATCTGCTGTTCGAGATCGCATCTGAACTTCAGCGTGAACCTACGCAGAACTGGACACTTAACAGCCCCGATCTGAAACGCCATCAACAGCTCTGGCTCGATCCCTGGCGCACAAAAACGGACGAAGCCTTCCGTCTTGAACGAGAAAAAGATGACTGGCAGGACGCTGTGGCCGAAGATTTTGCCCTGTGGCTGAACGCCCGTCTGCGCAAGTCGATGCCGGATTTAGGTGCGGTGGAAAAACATGAATGGGAAACCCGCGAACGTTTACGTACTAACCTCCGCGAGATGGAAAAAATTATCCAAGAGGCACTTAAATGAGCTCACTGATCCTGCTTCGCCGTATCAGCGTCGAAAACGCCAACGCGATAGCCGGGCTGACGTATGGTTTTCCCGCGATTACTCATTTTCTGGGATTCTCTCATGCGCTGTCTCGCCGTCTGACCGAAACGCATGGGTTGTGCATTGATGGCTGTGCCGTTGTCAGCCACGAGCAGCAGATCCATGCCCATTCTTCTGGTCGTGACTATCAGTTTGCGCTGACCCGCAATCCTCTTACCCGTGAAGCGAAAACGGCCTCCTTTAATGAAGAGGGGCGCATGCATATGACCGTTTCATTGCTGCTGGAGTGTCGCGGGGAAATCCCTAACGGCGAATACGGGCAGCGCAATCTGGCGGAGCACCTCATGCAGCTGTGCCCAACGCTTAGGCTAGCGGGCGGTATCATTGTTGATATTGAGGCTGTTACCGTCATGGCGATGCCGTCCAGCAGTCGGGATATGTGTCGGTTGCAGTGGCAACTGATGCCCGGCTTTGCCCTGCGCGACCGCAGCAGTTGGCTGGGCGAACATCATCAAGCGCTTCTTGAAAACAAGCCTGATGCCACGCTGCTTGATGCCTGGCTCGATTTCGCTGCATTGAAAATGCAGGCCGAAACACCGGAAGACGGCAATATCCGTGAAGGCGATCCGGCAGACTGGCATTACGTCCCCAAACCTAACCCCGGTTATCTGGTGCCGTTGATGATCGGCTACCAGCGTATCTCTGAACTCTACGCGCCCGGCGTCGTAGCAAACGCGCGCGATGCAGAAACGCCCTTCGCGTTTACCGAAGCGGCGTATGGTGTGGGCGAATGGTGCGGTCTGCACCGGATTCGGTCATTAGACGATATTTTCTGGCGTTATCACACGACAGAAACAGGCTACTACTGTCAGGGCGCGGGCGCGCCGGCGACATCTGAACATCTCATTTAAAAAGGACTTATCTATGGCAAAGGCTCCAACCGCCGTTAAAACGGCATCTGTACTGGCATTTGAACGTAAACTGGCGACCTCGGATGCGGTGATGTATTCAGGAAGCTGGGAGGGAGAAAACTGGCAACCGATCCGCATCCAGGAAAAAGCGGTGCGCGGAACCATTTCCAACCGCCTTAAAAACGCGCTCACTAACGATCCGGCGAAACTGGATGCTGAGATCCAGAAAGCCAACCTCCAGCGGGTGGACGTGGCCGCTCTGCCCGCAGACTCAGACACCCTGCAGGTGAAATTTACCCTGCGCGTGCTGGGCAATTTGTCTACACCTTCCGTATGTAATGATCGCGCGTATCAGGATGAACTTCAGCAGGCCATTGATAGCTATATCAGTGAACACGGTTTTGCTGAACTGGCCCGCCGCTACGCAACCAATCTGGCGAACGGCCGCTTCTTATGGCGTAACCGCGTCGGCGCTGAAAAAATTGTCGTGAACGTGACGGGCAGTAAAACATGGACGTTTGATGCGTATCGTTATGCGCTGCGTGATTTTTCCGCGAGCGATGAGCAGCTCGATACGCTTGCGCGGGAAATCGAAAAAGGGCTTAGCGGCGAAGGATTTGTTCTCCTGAACGTCGAAGCGCAGGTGCTTCTTGGTGCCGGACAGGAAATTTTCCCGTCCCAGGAGCTGGTCCTGGACAGCAACAGCAGCAAGAGTCGTCTGTTGTATCAGGTGGATGATGTTGCCGGTATGCACTCGCAGAAAATTGGTAATGCGATTCGGACAATCGATACTTGGCATCCAAAAGTGGATGAGCTGGGCGCGATAGCCGTTGAACCGTATGGCTCAGTCACCAGCCGCGGTGTGGCTTGTCGTCAGCCGAAAGAGAAAATGGACTTCTACACGCTTCTCGATAACTGGGTGACGAAAGGGCAGAAACCCGAGGTTGAGCAGCAGCATTATGTGATGGCCGTACTGATCCGTGGCGGCGTCTTCGGTGAGAAGGGCGAGTAAGGAGTGGTTATGGATCACTATCTTGAGATCCGCGTCCTGCCCGACCCGGAGTTCAGCGAGGAGATGCTGATGGCCGCGCTGGTGGCTAAACTGCATCGTGCGCTGGGCCAGCGGGGGAAGGGGGATATTGGTGTTAGTTTCCCTGCGCACGGCATAAAGCCCGGCGCGGTGTTACGCCTGCACGGTACTCACCCGGCGTTAAGCGAGCTCGACTCGCTGGCATGGCGAAGGGGACTAAGCGATTACTGTCTGTGCACGGCGATACAACCCGTGCCAGAGGTAAAGCAATGGCGATGCGTGTCCCGTGTGCAGGTGAAAAGCAGCGCGCAGCGGCTTATGCGCCGTTCGGTAAAAAAAGGGTGGATCACTGAGGCAGAGGCGCAGCAGCGCCTGTTAAAAATGGAAGAAGCGCGGACTGATTTGCCCTGGCTTAATTTACGTAGCCTCTCTACAGGTCAGTCTTTCAAACTTTTTATTCGTCATGGTGAGTTGCTTCCCGCCCCCGTGGATGGATGCTTTTCAACCTACGGGCTGAGCGCGACAGCGACAGTTCCCTGGTTCTGAGAAAACACGGCCGCATCAGCGTTCAGGGTGCGGTTTTTTCTGCGAGGCGGGTATCAAAAATAAAGGGCAGTTGCTGAACAGAACTGAGCGCTGTATGGAATGCCGGATGTAAGGGGTTAAGGATGGCGTTGTTTTCATAGGGAATGATGCAGGAAGGCAGGATGAGGGCGAGGGCGCTGTTAGCCTGCAACCACCCGGTTCCCAGATCCATCGTCGATACCGGTGCCGGATTTTCCTGCCAGTCCTCGGGGAGCCAGGCTTTATCCAGGTAATCAATCTGGTCATCCGGGATATCAATGCTGAAAAGCTGGTACTGATTCAATACGGTATCTTTTCTGACGTGCACCAAAATCTCCAGTGATGCCAGCGAGATGGACGTGGACACATATACGGCGGGATGTCCTTTATGGTTCCAGCGACCGCCGTACTGATTTGCGCCGCTTCCACTCCACGCTTCGCTGGCATAGCGCCCCGTTACCAGCCGATAAAAAATCATGCAAACACTCCGTGTTCGAGTCGACCAATCAGGTCGGTGACTTCCAGCGCACCGGTTTCCGTAGCGATCAGGTCGACAGGCGCAACATTGCCAAGCCCGCGTACCGGCGCCTGCAGCCAGTTCCATGCCTCTTCTTTACTGCCGAAATAATCGACGGCAGCATCCAGCACCCGAACGAAACGGGCCACGCGTTCGCTCTCATCCGGTGTCAGCGTCCGTCCCGCGCTTTTACGGCGAGCCACGTTACGCTCATTAATCCCGGTGACGCGCAAAATGTCCGCTTTCGACATGGCCGTCCACTCATGGATATTGTCGAGGACGCTGACGGGCAATCCCTGATTGAGAAATTCAATCAGCCGCATACCTCTGTTCGCGGGTAAACCGGCGTAGCGCCAAAGTGCGTTATCAGCAGGTTTCTGCGCCGGGATCCAGGTTCTCATGTTACCTCCTGATTAATGTCATTTGTCATGGTTAAGTATAGTCATTTGTCAGAGGGTGTGGAATGGGTATTTTTTGTGCTGGGTGGTTTATGAGTAGAACGAAGTTTTGACCCTAATTTTTATCGTTCTTGTAATTGATTGATTCCAAATGAAAATTTTGAGAGGGTGAAAAAGAGGGTGAGAGAAAGGTTTTCAGCTTTTTTTGTATGAAAATCATGATGGTGTGTGGATATTATTCAAGTGCACTGCCGTACAGGCAGCTTAGAAAAGGGAAATGGACAACCATCACCACAGGATGAAGTGCACTGCCGCACACGTAGCTCAGCAAAATAGAAAATAAGGCCTCACACCCCTTACTTCCTACACTGTCGAACAGACAGCCACGATGCTCAAACGGACCGTCAAATAATTGTTCAAATTATCGACTGCGCCACAAAAAAATAAGGCCGGGAATATCCCGGCCTTATTTAATATTCATCTGCCATTACAGGCGAAAACAATTAGCGACTACGGAAGACAATGCGGCCTTTGCTCAGGTCGTACGGGGTCAGTTCAACAGTCACTTTGTCGCCCGTCAAAATGCGGATGTAGTTTTTGCGCATTTTACCGGAGATGTGCGCAGTTACCACGTGACCGTTTTCCAGCTCTACGCGAAACATGGTATTAGGCAACGTATCAAGTACGGTACCCTGCATTTCAATATTGTCTTCTTTGGCCATCTAATCCTCTGGGGTATCACTACCAAGTTTTGAACCGGCAAGATAATGCCGAAATTCATCAATTAAGTAAAGAATTGCGCGTTTAAAACGCAGCAAAACAGTTTCGGCGCATTGCCCAAGCGTCACGGTACAACCGAACGGAAAGCGCATTCGTAAAGGGGATACAACAGGATAAACGTCAGGACGTTATCTGAAGCGAAGGTCCCAAACGGCGGCGGGGCAACAGGCAGAAGCTACTCTGCGGCATAATTATAACACCCTCACAAAAAATATGCGGAAAACATTTAGGCATTGGGCATAAAGAGCGTTCTGGGGATCCAGAAGTCGCGCGGGAGCTTCTCCTGACGGCAGGCGTCCAGATGCTCAATATACTGTCGTCGCGGGATGTCAACGGCACCGAGGGAGGCGGTGTGCTCATTGAGCACCTGACAATCGATCAGACGCCCGCCGCGTTGGGCAAAGGCCTGGCTGAAGACCAGCAGCGCGGTTTTCGAGGCGTTGACCGCACGGGAGAACATCGACTCGCCGCAAAATAGCGTCCCTTGCGCCACGCCGTACATGCCGCCAACCAGTTCCCCGTTTTCCCAAACCTCAATGGAGTGGGCGTAGCCAAGCTCATGGAGTTGATGATAGGCGTTGACGATATCGCGGGTGATCCACGTCCCTTCATGGCGATCTTCGGCACAGCCTTCGATCACCTGTCCAAAGGCGTGATTCAGCGTTACGCGGTAGGGGGATTTTGCATGGAATCGCTTCATGCTGCGGCTTACGTGAAACTGCGCTGGCCACAGCACGGCGCGCGGGTCGGGAGACCACCATAAAATCGGGTCGCCCGGAGAAAACCACGGGAAGATGCCGCGCTGGTACGCCATTAATAGCCGCGCAGGGCTAAGGTCACCGCCAAGGGCCAGCAGCCCGTTGGGCTCACGCAGCGCTCCCTCCGGCGAAGGGAACGCGATGTTATGACGAGAAAGCTGGACCAGGCGCATGACAGCAAAACTCCAGTACGCGAGTGAGGACGCTACAAATATAGTCTACAGACGCTGTTTGAACTGATAGTAGCGACCCTGTTTCGCCAACAGCTCTGCGTGACTACCTTGCTCAATAATGTGCCCGTTGTCCATCACAATTATCCGATCAAAACTTGCCAGCCCGCGCAGGCGGTGCGTCACCATCAGGACGGTTTTTCCTGCCATCACGTTCGCCAGCAAATCAAGGATTTGACTCTCGGTTGTCGCATCAAGCCCTTCTGTCGGTTCGTCGAGCAGCATCAGCGGCGCATCATGCAGCAGCGCGCGCGCAATGGCCAGACGGCGTAGCTCTCCGCCGGAAAGCTGACGACCGCCTTCGCCCAGCCAACTGTTGAGACCTTCGTCCTCAAGCAGCTTTTGCAGTCCGACCTGCTCCAGTACGGCGCGAAGATCATCGTCCGAAGCCTCTGGCGCGGCCAACAGCAGGTTATCGCGCAGGGTGGCGCTAAACAGATGCACGCGCTGTGGAACGACGCTCACGGTCTTGCGCAGGGCCTGCTCGCTGAAATCGGTCAGCAACGTAGTATTAAAACGAATCTGACCGCGCTGCGGATCCCAGGCGCGCGTCAGCAACTGCAGCAGCGTCGACTTACCGCAGCCGGTACGGCCGAGGATCGCCATCCGCTGCCCTGCATTAACAGAAAGGTTAATACCGTCCAGCGCGTTCTGGGCCTGCTTGTCATAGGCGAAGGCCACGTTATCAAGCTTCAGCGCCACCTGCTCAGGCACGGCGGTTTGTGCTGCGCTGAACCTGACTTCAGGCTCCTGCTCGGCAATCTGGGTGATGCGCAGGGCAGAGGCGATCACCTGTCCAAGATGCTGGAAGGCGCCCGTCACCGGGGCCAGTGCCTCAAAAGCGGCCAGCGCGCAGAAAACGAAGAGCGCAATTAGAGGGCCTGGCTGGGTATTACCGCCAATCCCGCCGGAAGCCAGCCACAGCATGGCGATCACCGCCACGCCGCCGATTAACACCATCAGCGCCTGCGAGAAGGCCGTCAGTTCAGATTGACGGCGCTGGGCGTCATGCCAGTTCAGCTCCGTATTTTCCAGTCGGGCGCGGTAGCGCTTGCTGGCACCAAAAATAGTCAGCTCTGCCTGCCCCTGAAGCCAGGAGGTCAGCTGCTGGCGATAATCCCCGCGCAGACGCGTCAGGTTTTCCCCGGTGGATTTCCCGGCGCGATAAAACAGCGGCGGCAGAATAAGGAGCGTCAGCAGCATAATTCCACCCAGCGTCAGCGCAACGGGAACATCCAGAACGGACAGCCCCAGCGTGACCACTACAATCACCACAAACGCGCCCACTATCGGGGAGATCACCCGCAGGTAAAGGTGGTCCAGTGTGTCGACATCCGCAACGACACGGTTAAGTAACTCACCCTGACGAAAACGCGCCAGCCCGGCAGGGGAGAGGGGCAGCAGTTTGCTGAAGGTGTAAATGCGCAGGTGCTGCAGAACACGGAACGTCGCGTCGTGGCTGACCAGCCGCTCGAAATAGCGTCCGGCAGTTCGGGTAATGGCGGTACCCCGCACGCCTGCCGCCGGCAGCATATAGTTGAAGCTGTATAATCCGGCGAACCCTGCGACGGCGGAGGCCGACAGGAACCAGCCTGAAAGCGTGAGCAGGCCGATGCTGGCGAGCAGCGTCACAATCGCCAGCACGATCCCCAGCGTCAGCATCCATTTGTGGCGTTTATAGAGCGCAAGATAAGGCAGCAGAGCACGCATCAGATGTCCTCCTGACGGTTCGCCAGCAGGGCGGCGAACGGGCCCTGCGCGGCAACGAGAGCGGCGTAATCGCCTTGCTCAACAATTCGGCCGTTCTCCATCACCCAGATCTGGTCCCAGTCGGCAATGCCTTCCAGCTGATGGGTGACCATCAGGGTGGTTTGCTGCCGGGATGCGGCGTTCAGGGCCGCCATGACGCGCTGTTCGCTGTGGGCATCCAGGCTGGCGGCGGGCTCATCCAGCAGCATCAGTTGGCACGGGTTAAGCAGCGCGCGGGCAACGGCCACACGCTGCGCCTGTCCTACTGACAGCCCGGCGGACTGGTCGCCGACCACGGTATCAACTCCTTGCGGGAGCAGCGGCAGAAACTCGCTGACCCAGGCGCGGTCGAGAACGGACTGTAGTTCATCTTCACGGGCATCCGGGCGCGCCAGGAGCACGTTTTCGCGCAGCGTGGAGGCAGGAAGCTGCGGGTTTTGTCCGACCCAGCTGAGTTGCTTACGCCAGGCGTCGGGATCGAGATTACGCAGTTCAGCTTTGTTTATCCGCAGCGAACCGGTGTAGGCCATAAAACCGGATAACGCATTCAGCAGAGAGCTTTTCCCGGAACCGCTGGTGCCGACCAGCACCACACGTTTTCCGGCTGGCAGGGTAAAGTTCAGCGGACCCGCGAGCACTTTGCCTTCAGGTGACAGAATGGAAAAATCCTGCGCTTCAATGGTCACGGGGTCTTTAGCATTCAGCGTCACGTCACCGCGCTCCGGGTGCGCCAGCGGCGTCTCCAGGAAGGTTTTCAGACTGTCGGCCGCGCCAACGGCCTGCGCTTTGGCATGATAGAAGGTCCCCAGGTCGCGAAGCGGCTGGAAAAACTCCGGGGCCAGGATGAGCGCCAGGAAACCGGCAGAGAGGGTGACTGCCGTGCCGTAGTGGCCGAAATCCAGCGCGCCGAGATAGGAGAAACCGAAATAAACCGCCACGAGGGCAATCGACAGCGAGGTAAAGAATTCCAGCACGCCGGAAGACAGGAACGCCAGGCGTAACACCTCCATCGTGCGCTGGCGGAAATCCTGTGATGCCAGGCGAATATTCTCGGTTTCCGCTTCACCGCGACCAAAAATACGCAGGGTTTCCATCCCGCGCAGGCGATCGAGGAAATGTCCGCTCAGCCTGCCCAATGCCAGGAAGTTGCGGCGGTTGGCATCAGCGGCCCCCATGCCGACCATCGCCATAAACAGCGGGATCAGCGGGGCGGTGCCCAGCAGGATCACTGCCGCCACCCAGTTGACGGGGAAAATGGCGATAACAATCAGCAGCGGAACAAAAACCGCCAGCGCCATCTGCGGAAGATAGCGCGCGTAGTAATCGTGCATATCGTCGATCTGCTCAAGGATCAGCGTCGCCCAGCTTCCGGCCGGTTTACCCTGGATCCACGCGGGCCCGGCTTCCTGAAGGCGATCCAGCACCTGACGGCGGATCTCGTAGCGGATATGCTGTCCGGCGTGGAAGCCGACGCGCTCACGCAGCCACACCACCCAGGCGCGCAGGACAAAAACCAGGATCAGAACAATAAAGGGCAGCAGGAGCGCTTCGCGGGGAATGTTCTCCATGATCATGTGATTAAGAATGCGGGCCAGCAGCCATGCCTGGGCAACAATCAACAGGCCGCTAACGAACCCCAAAAGACGGGAGATCGTAAGCCAGCGGCGGGAAATAACGCTTTGCTGTTTCAGCCAGCGTGTTAACTCTTGTTGACGGGTTTTTTCCATTGCGTATTTTGCAGGTGACGTTATAAGAAATTAGACATCTGCATGTTACACGCGAGCAAAAATAAAGGCGACCTGTGGCCGCCTTTATTTACGTTTGTTACTGACTTGTAAAGATTATTTACCTTGTTCAGCCAGTCCATCGAGATAGCGTTCAGCGTCCAGCGCGGCCATACAGCCGGTGCCCGCAGAGGTGATCGCCTGACGGTAAATATGGTCCATTACGTCACCGGCAGCGAACACGCCCGGGATGCTTGTCTGGGTCGCGTTACCGTGGCTGCCGGACTGCACTTTGATGTACCCGTTTTCCAGCTCCAGCTGGCCTTCGAAGATCGCGGTATTCGGGCTGTGGCCGATAGCCACAAACAGACCCGCCACCTCCAGCGTTTCGACGTTATCGGTGTTCTGGGTATCACGAATGCGCAGACCCGCAACGCCCATCTGATCGCCCGTGACTTCTTCCAGGGTACGGTTGGTGTGCAGCACGATGTTGCCGCTCGCCACTTTATCCATCAGGCGCTTAATCAGGATCTTCTCGGCGCGGAAGGTGTCACGACGGTGGATCAGATGCACTTCAGAGGCAATGTTCGCCAGGTAAAGCGCTTCTTCCACCGCGGTGTTGCCGCCGCCGATAACCGCGACTTTCTGGTTACGATAGAAGAAACCGTCGCAGGTGGCGCAGGCAGAGACGCCGCGGCCTTTGAACGCTTCTTCAGACGGCAGGCCGAGGTAGCGGGCAGAGGCCCCGGTAGCGACGATCAGCGCGTCGCAGGTGTATTCGCCGCTGTCGCCCGTCAGGCGGAACGGACGGTTCTGCAGGTCAACCTTGTTGATGTGGTCGAACAGGATTTCGGTTTCGAACTTAGCAGCATGCTCGTGCATGCGTTCCATCAGCAGCGGCCCGGTCAGGTCGTTCGGGTCGCCCGGCCAGTTTTCCACTTCCGTGGTGGTGGTCAACTGACCGCCTTTTTCCATGCCAGTGATCAGTACCGGCTGCAGGTTTGCGCGTGCAGCATAGACCGCCGCGGTATATCCCGCAGGTCCAGAACCAAGGATTAGCAACTTACTGTGTTTGGTCGTGCCCATGAGATCCCCATTGTTGTTGGCAGGCAATGGGCTGGATTGTAGGGAATTTGTTGCCGTAAAAAAAGAGCGCTGGGATTTTGCTTTCGATATATGCAATAGCTGCGCCCGATGAATCTTGCGCCGTTACATCACGTTTTCTACTTAAAACCGCTCGTTTATAAGGCAGTAAAATGAGGATTAATACCCCCCCGTAATGAATATCCGGCATCTTGTACTAAAAAACGATGTTTTGCTTTGACAATCCCCTGCGCATTTGCGAAAACATTCAAGGAAGAAAAAAAACCGCGTTAACCGTATGCCGCATAGGCATGCACGTAAATGCCATTTTTACCGTGTCAGTGAAATCTACGCATGGCGTGGACAGACGCCATACGTGATGTCGGTGACAGCCTTCGGGCAGCGGTCTTCTTACCAACAGAACCCGAATCCGCATCGCGTCTAATACATAACCAGGCGATGTGATGACTAACGGGTACAGGCTCTGAACAGTGATGTGCACAGGGTCCAGGCAGGAGTAGGGAAGGAATACAGAGAGACAATAATAATGGTAGATAGCAAGAAGCGCCCTGGCAAAGATCTCGACCGTATCGATCGTAACATTCTTAATGAATTGCAAAAGGATGGGCGTATTTCCAACGTCGAGCTTTCAAAACGTGTGGGACTTTCCCCGACGCCGTGCCTTGAGCGTGTGCGCCGACTGGAAAGACAGGGTTTTATTCAGGGCTATACGGCTCTGCTGAACCCGCATTATCTGGATGCCTCACTTCTGGTATTTGTTGAGATTACTCTGAATCGTGGTGCGCCGGATGTGTTTGAGCAATTTAACGCCGCTGTACAAAAACTTGAAGAAATTCAAGAATGTCATCTGGTGTCCGGTGATTTCGACTACCTGTTGAAAACCCGTGTGCCTGATATGTCCGCCTATCGTAAGCTGCTGGGGGAAACCCTGCTGCGTCTGCCAGGCGTGAACGACACCCGTACCTATGTGGTAATGGAAGAGGTCAAACAGAGCAATCGTCTGGTTATTAAGACGCGCTAACACGGAACAGGTGCAAAATCAGCGTAGTTTGATTACACTCCTGTTAATCCATACAGCAACAGTGCCGGGGAGCCCCGGCGCTGTTGTCCGTTTTAGCAAACAGGCAGGATATGCCTGATACCTGGAGAGCCTTTCTTGAGCCAGGAATACACTGAAGACAAAGAAGTCACACTATCGAAGCTAAGCAGCGGACGTCGTCTTCTCGAGGCTTTGCTGATCGTTATTGCCCTTTTTGCCGTCTGGCTGATGGCAGCCTTACTCAGTTTCAACCCTTCCGATCCCAGCTGGTCGCAAACCGCGTGGCATGAGCCTATCCATAATTTAGGCGGCGTACCCGGAGCCTGGCTTGCGGACACGCTCTTTTTCATTTTCGGTGTAATGGCCTACACCATTCCCGTCATTATTATTGGCGGATGCTGGTTTGCATGGCGTCATCGTCAGAACGATGATTACATCGATTATTTCGCGGTTTCCCTGCGCCTGATTGGCGCGCTGGCGCTGATCCTCACCTCCTGCGGGCTGGCGGCGATTAACGCCGATGATATCTGGTACTTCGCCTCCGGCGGGGTAATTGGCAGCCTGCTGAGCTCTGCGCTACAGCCGATGCTTCACAGTAGCGGCGGCACGCTGGCGCTGCTCTGCATCTGGGCGGCAGGGCTGACGCTGTTTACCGGCTGGTCATGGGTGAGCATTGCCGAGAAGATCGGCAGCTTTATTCTTACGATCCTGACCTTCGCCAGCAACCGTACCCGCCGCGACGACACGTGGGTCGATGAAGAAGAATATGAAGATGAGTACGAAGAGGAAGACGATGTTCCGGTGCAGCGTCGTGAATCTCGTCGTGCTCGTATTCTGCGCGGTGCCCTGGCGCGTCGCCAGCGCGTTGCTGAAAAATTTGCTAACCCGCTTGGACGCAAAACCGATGCGGCGCTCTTCTCCGGTAAGCGTATGGATGAAGATGAGCAGGTTGAGTACCGCGCAGCGGGTAGCGCAGTAGATCCAGATGATGTGCTTTTCTCCGGCAACCGTGCGATGCCGGGTGATTTCGATGAATACGATCCGCTGCTTAACGGGCATACCGTTACCGCGCCGGTTGCCGCAGCCGCAGCAGCAACGACCGCAGCACAGGCGTATGCCGCCCCTGTCGAAGCCGTGATGCCATCCGCGCCGGTTCCACCACCGGAATCCGTTATCCAGCAGCCTCAGGTTGCCTGGCAGACCGCACCGGGTGTCCACACGCCGGAGCCCGTTATCGCGCCTGAACCAGAGAGCTATGTCCCTGTGCAGCAGGAGCAGTGGCAGCAGCCTTATCAGCCGCCGCAACCTGAGTATGAACCGCAGCACTATGAGCAGCCTGCGGCCCAGCCTTATCAGGCGCATGCCCCTGAACCGGTTGAACCCACGCAGCCTTATGTGGAGCCTCAGCCTGAACCTGAGGTGGTGGAAGAGGTGAAACCGTCTCGTCCGCCAATGTACTATTTTGAAGAAGTTGAAGAACGCCGGGCTCGTGAACGCGAACAGCTGGCGGCATGGTATCAGCCTGTGCCTGAACCGGTGCAGGAGCCGGTTACAAAGGCACCTTCAGTTTCGGTTCCGCCGGTCGACCCGACGCCTGCTGTTGCCCCCGTAGCGGAAAGCGTGAAGCAGGCTTCTGCGGCCTCAGCGGCGGCAGCACCGGTATTTAGCCTGGCAACGGGCGGTGCGCCGCGTCCGCAGGTGAAAGAGGGAATTGGTCCCCAACTGCCTCGCCCTAACCGCGTCCGCGTTCCAACCCGACGTGAGCTTGCCTCCTATGGTATCAAGCTGCCTTCCCAGCGGATGGCCGAAGAAAAAGCGCGTGAGACGGACTATGAAGATGATGCCGATGAAATGCAGCAGGACGAACTGGCCCGCCAGTTCGCCGCGCAGCAGAATCAGCGCTACGGTGAAGCCTATCAGCACGATGAACCGATGCTGGAAGACGAAGATGACGCGGCTGAAGCCGAATTAGCGCGTCAGTTTGCGGCAACCCAGCAGCAACGTTACTCCGGTGAACAGCCTGCTGGCGCGAACCCGTTCTCATTATCGGATTTCGAGTTCTCACCAATGAAAGATCTGGTGGATGATGGTCCGAGCGAGCCTCTGTTCACCCCGAGCGTGATGCCTGAAGCAGAGCCTGTGCGCCAGCAGCCGGCGCCGCAGGCACAGACATACGCGCAGCCGCAGCAACCTGTTCAGCAGCCGTATGCGCAACCGCAGCAGCCGCAACAACAGCCGCCGCAGTTCCAGCAGCCAGCGCCACAGCCTCAGGAGAGCCTGATTCACCCGCTGCTGATGCGTAACGGTGACAGCCGTCCGCTGCAGCGTCCGAGCACGCCGCTGCCGTCGCTGGATCTGCTGACGCCGCCGCCGGCTGAAGTCGAGCCGGTTGATACGTTTGCTCTGGAGCAGATGGCCCGTCTGGTGGAAGCCCGTCTGGCAGACTTCCGCATCAAGGCGGACGTGGTGAATTACTCACCGGGCCCGGTTATTACCCGTTTCGAACTTAACCTGGCGCCGGGCGTCAAAGCCGCGCGCATTTCTAACCTGTCCCGCGATCTGGCGCGTTCTCTGTCGACCGTTGCGGTACGTGTGGTGGAAGTGATTCCGGGTAAACCGTACGTTGGCCTTGAGCTGCCGAATAAGAAACGTCAGACCGTTTACCTGCGCGAAGTGCTGGATAACACCAAGTTCCGCGATAACCCATCCCCGCTGACCGTAGTGTTGGGTAAAGATATCGCCGGCGACCCGGTGGTGGCTGACCTCGCGAAAATGCCTCACCTGCTGGTAGCGGGTACCACCGGTTCCGGTAAGTCCGTCGGTGTGAACGCCATGATCCTCAGCATGCTCTACAAAGCGCAGCCGGAAGATGTGCGTTTCATCATGATCGACCCGAAAATGCTCGAACTGTCGGTCTACGAAGGCATTCCGCATCTGCTGACGGAAGTGGTCACCGACATGAAAGACGCCGCCAACGCCCTGCGCTGGAGCGTCAACGAGATGGAGCGCCGCTACAAGCTGATGTCTGCGCTGGGCGTGCGTAACCTGGCCGGCTATAACGAGAAAATCGCCGAGGCGGCGCGCATGGGCCGTCCAATCCCGGATCCTTACTGGAAACCGGGTGACAGTATGGATGCACAGCATCCGGTGCTGGAGAAACTGCCTTATATCGTCGTGCTGGTGGATGAATTCGCCGACCTGATGATGACCGTCGGTAAGAAAGTGGAAGAGCTGATCGCGCGTCTGGCACAGAAAGCGCGTGCGGCAGGTATTCACCTGGTGCTGGCGACCCAGCGTCCGTCCGTGGATGTTATCACCGGCCTGATTAAGGCGAACATACCGACTCGTATCGCGTTTACCGTTTCGAGCAAAATTGACTCCCGTACCATTCTCGACCAGGGCGGCGCTGAGTCTCTGCTGGGAATGGGGGACATGCTGTACTCCGGCCCGAACTCCACCTCACCGGTGCGCGTACACGGTGCGTTCGTTCGCGACCAGGAAGTACACGCGGTGGTGCAGGACTGGAAAGCGCGCGGACGTCCGCAGTACGTTGACGGTATTACCTCCGACAGCGAAAGCGAAGGTGGCGGCGGTGGCTTTGACGGCGGTGAAGAGCTGGATCCGTTATTCGATCAGGCGGTTAACTTCGTCACTGAAAAACGTAAAGCCTCCATCTCTGGCGTGCAGCGTCAGTTCCGCATCGGCTATAACCGCGCGGCACGTATCATCGAGCAGATGGAAGCGCAGGGCATCGTGAGCGAGCAGGGGCACAACGGTAACCGTGAGGTGCTGGCTCCGCCGCCGTTTGATTAACCCTCAACATTTGCAAAGAAGGGTAAATCAGCAAAAATTAAGCATTTTCTTCTGTCGCCTGCCTGCGGGCAGGTCCAGAATAGATGACGGAACCCCCATTTCGGGAAGACGTATTTTAAGGAATAACAATGAAAAAAATCGCCATCGCCTGTGCATTACTCACCAGTTTTGTTGCCAGCAGCGTCTGGGCTGATGCAGCCAGCGACCTTAAAAGCCGACTGGACAAAGTCAGCAGCTTCCACGCCAGCTTCACGCAAAAAGTGACAGACGGCAGCGGCAACGCGGTGCAGGAAGGACAGGGGGATTTGTGGGTGAAACGCCCTAATCTGTTTAACTGGCATATGACCCAGCCTGATGAAAGTATTTTGGTGTCAGATGGTAAAACCCTGTGGTTCTTCAACCCGTTCGTTGAGCAGGCCACGGCGACCTGGCTGAAGGACGCGACCAGCAACACGCCGTTTATGCTGATTGCCCGCAACCAGGCCAGCGACTGGCAGCAGTACAATATTAAACAGAAGGGTGACGAATTTGTCCTGACGCCGAAAGGCAGTAACGGCAACCTGAAGCAGTTCACCATCAACGTAAGCACCAACGGTACCATTAACCAGTTCGGCGCGGTTGAGCAAGACGATCAGCGCAGCAGCTACCAGCTTAAATCTCAGCAGAACGGCGCTGTTGACGCATCGAAATTCACCTTTACCCCGCCGCAGGGCGTAACGGTGGACGACCAACGCAATAAGTAAGAGGCATGAGTGGGCAATCTGTCGCTCGATTTTTCAGATAACGCGTTTCAACCTCTGGCCGCCCGTATGCGGCCAGAAAATTTAGCGCAGTATATTGGTCAGCAGCATCTGCTGGCTGCGGGGAAACCCTTGCCGCGCGCCATTGAGGCCGGGCATTTACACTCGATGATCCTCTGGGGACCTCCGGGCACCGGCAAAACCACGCTTGCAGAAGTGATCGCCCGGTATGCTAACGCGGACGTTGAGCGTATCTCTGCGGTGACGTCGGGGGTGAAGGAGATCCGCGAGGCGATCGAGCGAGCGCGGCAGAACCGCAATGCCGGACGCCGCACTATTCTCTTTGTCGACGAAGTCCACCGCTTCAACAAGAGCCAGCAGGATGCCTTCCTGCCGCATATTGAAGACGGCACAATCTTCTTCATCGGGGCGACCACCGAAAATCCATCGTTTGAACTGAACTCGGCGCTGCTGTCCCGCGCGCGCGTTTATTTGCTTAAATCCCTGACCACCGAGGATATCGAAAAGGTCCTCACGCAGGCGATGGAGGATAAGGCGCGGGGCTACGGCGGGCAGGATATCGTGCTGCCTGACGACACGCGACGTGCGATTGCGGAGCTGGTCAACGGCGATGCGCGTCGGGCGCTAAACACGCTGGAAATGATGGCCGATATGGCCGAAGTGGATGATGCCGGGAAGCGGGTGCTGAAGCAGGAGCTGCTGACCGAAATTGCCGGGGAGCGCAGCGCGCGTTTCGATAATAAAGGCGACCGTTTCTACGACCTGATTTCGGCGCTGCATAAGTCCGTGCGCGGCAGCGCTCCGGATGCAGCGCTGTACTGGTACGCGCGTATCATCACCGCGGGTGGCGATCCGCTATATGTTGCGCGCCGCTGCCTGGCAATTGCGTCAGAAGATGTTGGCAATGCCGACCCGCGCGCCATGCAGGTTGCGATCTCGGCCTGGGACTGCTTTACCCGCGTAGGCCCGGCGGAAGGCGAGCGTGCCATTGCCCAGGCGATTGTCTATCTGGCCTGTGCACCGAAAAGCAACGCCGTCTATACCGCATTTAAAGCCGCGATGTCGGATGCGCGCGAACGCCCTGACTACGATGTGCCGGTCCACCTGCGCAATGCGCCAACCAAACTGATGAAAGAGATGGGTTACGGGCAGGAGTATCGTTACGCCCATGATGAACCCAACGCCTACGCCGCTGGCGAGGAATATTTCCCGCAGGAAATGGCACAAACCCGCTATTATCACCCCACAAACAGAGGTCTTGAGGGCAAGATTGGCGAAAAGCTCGCCTGGCTTGCCGGACAGGATCAAAATAGCCCTATAAAACGCTACCGTTAGCGCTATCGTTGCGGTAATGTTGGCGTAGTATCCCTGTGGCCGCAGGCTGTGGTCACATTTTCCTATTTTAATTCGATAAGCACAGGATAAGCATGCTCGATCCCAATCTGCTGCGTAATGAGCCAGACGCAGTCGCTGAAAAACTGGCACGCCGGGGCTTTAAGCTGGATGTAGATAAGCTGCGCGCTCTTGAAGAGCGTCGTAAAGTTCTGCAGGTACAAACTGAAAATCTGCAGGCAGAGCGTAACTCTCGATCGAAATCCATTGGCCAGGCGAAAGCGCGCGGGGAAGATATTGAGCCATTACGCCTGGAAGTGAACAAACTGGGTGAAGAGCTGGATCAGGCGAAAGCGGAGCTGGACGTTCTTCAGGCCGAAATTCGTGATATCGCCCTGGCGATCCCGAACATTCCTGACGACAGCGTGCCTGTCGGCAAAGACGAGAACGACAACGTTGAAGTGAAACGCTGGGGCACGCCTCGCGAGTTCGACTTCGAGGTGCGCGATCACGTGACGCTGGGCGAAATGCACGCGGGCCTGGACTTTGCGGCAGCGGTTAAGCTGACCGGTTCTCGCTTCGTGGTGATGAAAGGCCAGATTGCCCATCTGCACCGCGCGCTGGCGCAGTTCATGCTGGATCTGCACACCGAACAGCATGGCTACAGCGAAACCTACGTTCCGTATCTGGTTAACCACGATACGCTGTACGGCACGGGCCAACTGCCGAAATTTGCCGGCGATCTGTTCCATACCCGCCCGCTGGACGAAGAGGCAGACAGCAGCAACTACGCGCTGATCCCAACCGCGGAAGTACCGCTGACCAACCTCGTACGTGATGAGATCATCGACGAAGATGACCTGCCAATTAAGCTGACAGCACATTCTCCGTGCTTCCGTTCTGAAGCGGGCTCTTACGGTCGTGACACGCGCGGTCTGATCCGTATGCACCAGTTCGACAAAGTTGAGATGGTGCAGATCGTTCGTCCGGAAGAGTCCATGGACGCGCTGGAAGAGATGACCGTCCACGCTGAGAAAGTGCTGGAGCTGCTGGGTCTGCCGTACCGTCGTATGGCGCTGTGCACTGGTGACATGGGCTTTGGTGCCTGCAAAACCTTCGACCTGGAAGTCTGGGTACCTGCGCAGAATACCTACCGTGAGATCTCCTCCTGCTCTAACGTCTGGGATTTCCAGGCGCGCCGCATGCAGGCACGCTGCCGCAGCAAGTCTGACAAGAAAACCCGTCTGGTGCATACCCTGAACGGCTCTGGTCTGGCCGTTGGCCGTACGCTGGTTGCCGTGCTGGAAAACTACCAGCAGGCAGATGGCCGCATCGAGATCCCTGAAGTGCTGCGTCCATACATGAAAGGCCAGCAGTACATCGGCTGATAATTTGTCTTAAAACAAAAAAGCGCCTCAGGGCGCTTTTTTTATGCCTTTGATTTGATACGAAGCAATAACCTCTCCCTCTAAAGTAGTAATACTCTTCCGAATGAAAGTCAGCATAAAAAGCTGATAACGAAGAAATTCGTTATAAATAAAACTATATAGCGGTCTATGCCGCCTCTCATTTCTTTGTGAGCAACCAAAGTGAGTCTTTATGAAAATCAACGCGCCTGAAGCGTTAATGGCTGCCGAGGTCACTCGCCGTGGGTTGATGAAAACCACGGCAATTGGCGGCCTGGCCGTAGCCAGTAGTGCCTTCACGCTCCCTTTCACCCGACTGGCGTCGGCGGCAGATGCACTGTCCCCAGCCTCAGCTCCGGAAAAAGTGGTGTGGAGTGCCTGTACCGTAAACTGCGGTAGCCGTTGTCCGCTGCGTATGCATGTAGTGGATGGTGAAATTAAATATGTCGAAACCGACAATACCGGGGACGATAACTACGAAGGGTTACATCAGGTTCGCGCCTGTCTGCGCGGTCGCTCCATGCGTCGTCGCGTGTATAATCCGGACCGCCTGAAGTATCCGATGAAGCGCGTCGGTAAGCGTGGGGAAGGGAAGTTCGAGCGTATTAGCTGGGATGAAGCCTACGACATCATCGCCACCAATATGCAGCGCCTTATCAAAGAGTACGGCAACGAATCCATCTACCTGAACTACGGCACCGGGACGCTCGGCGGCACGCTGACCCGCTCCTGGCCGCCGGGTAAAACGCTGGTGGCGCGCCTGATGAACTGCTGCGGCGGTTATCTCAACCACTACGGCGACTACTCTTCCGCGCAGATTGCAGCGGGTCTCAACTATACCTACGGCGGCTGGGCGGACGGCAACAGCCCGTCTGATATCGAAAACAGTAAGCTGGTCGTGCTGTTTGGCAATAACCCGGGCGAAACCCGCATGAGCGGCGGCGGGGTAACCTACTACCTGGAACAGGCCCGCGCAAAATCCAATGCTCGCATGATCATCATCGATCCGCGCTATACCGACACCGGTGCCGGACGTGAAGACGAGTGGGTCCCAATCCGTCCGGGTACCGATGCGGCGCTGGTTTCCGCGCTGGCGTGGGTGATGATCACCGAAAACCTCGTCGATCAGCCTTTCCTGGATAAATACTGCGTCGGTTATGACGAGAAAACCCTGCCCGCCAGCGCGCCGGCTAACGGTCACTACAAGGCGTATATTCTCGGTCAGGGCAGCGATGGCGTGGCGAAAACGCCCGAGTGGGCCTCCACCATCACCGGTATTCCGGTGGAGCGTATTGTTCAGCTGGCGCGTGAGATTGGCTCAGCCAAACCGGCCTATATCAGCCAGGGCTGGGGACCGCAGCGTCATGCGAACGGCGAAATCGCGACCCGTGCCATCTCAATGCTTTCTATTCTGACGGGTAACGTGGGCGTTCACGGCGGAAACACCGGCGCGCGTGAAGGCTCTTATGAAGTGCCGTTTGAACGTATGCCGACGCTGGATAACCCTGTTCAGACCAGCATCTCCATGTTTATGTGGACCGATGCGATCGAACGCGGCCCGGAAATGACCGCCCTGCGCGATGGCGTGCGCGGCAAGGACAAGCTGGACGTGCCGATCAAGATGATCTGGAACTATGCCGGTAACTGTCTCATCAACCAGCACTCTGAAATCAACCGCACCCATAAAATCCTGCAGGATGACAAGAAGTGCGAGATGATTGTGGTGATTGACTGCCACATGACCTCCTCGGCGAAATATGCCGATATCCTGCTGCCGGACTGCACCGCCTCTGAGCAGATGGATTTCGCGCTGGACGCCTCCTGCGGCAACATGTCCTACGTGATCTTTACCGACCAGGCGATTAAACCGCGCTTCGAGTGTAAAACCATCTATGAGATGACCTCTGAGCTGGCGAAACGTCTTGGCGTTGAGCCGCAGTTTACCGAGGGACGTACTCAGGAAGGGTGGATGCGCCATCTACATGAACTTTCCCGTAAAGCGATCCCTGACCTGCCGGATTTCGATACCTTCCGCAAGCAGGGTATGTACAAAAAGCGCGATCCGGAAGGGCACCACGTGGCGTACAAAGCGTTCCGTGAAGATCCGCAGGCGAATCCGCTGACCACGCCATCGGGCAAAATCGAGATCTACTCCGAAGAGCTGGCAAAAATCGCGTCGACCTGGGAACTGCCGGAAGGGGACGTTATCGATCCGCTGCCGATCTACACGCCTGGTTTTGAAAACTATAACGATCCGCTGACGGCGAAATTCCCGCTGCAGCTGACCGGTTTCCACTACAAAGCGCGAGTGCACTCCACCTACGGCAACGTCGACGTACTGAAAGCCGCCTGCCGTCAGGAGATGTGGATCAACCCGATGGATGCCAAAGCTCGCGGCATCGGCAATGGCGATCGCGTGCGTATCTTCAACGGTCGCGGCGAGGTACACATTGAGGCCAAAGTGACGCCGCGCATGATGCCAGGCGTGGTGGCGCTGGGGGAAGGGGCCTGGTACAGCCCCGATGCCAACCGCATCGACCAGGCGGGCAGTATTAACGTGCTGACCACGCAACGTCCGTCGCCGCTGGCGAAGGGCAACCCATCCCACACAAACCTTGTCCAGGTTGAAAAGGTTTAAGGAGTAACCGATGACAACCCAGTATGGATTTTTCATTGATTCCAGCCGTTGCACCGGGTGCAAAACCTGCGAGCTGGCCTGTAAAGATTACAAAGATCTTACTCCGGATGTGAGCTTCCGCCGCATCTACGAATACGCCGGGGGCGACTGGCAGGAAGATAACGGCGTCTGGCATCAGAACGTCTTTGCATATTACCTGTCGATTGCCTGTAACCACTGTGAAGATCCGGCCTGCACCAAGGTCTGCCCGAGCGGGGCGATGCACAAGCGGGAAGACGGTTTTGTGGTGGTGGATGAAGATGTCTGCATCGGCTGCCGCTACTGCCATATGGCGTGCCCGTACGGCGCGCCGCAGTACAACGCCGCCAAAGGGCATATGACCAAGTGCGACGGCTGCCACAGCCGCGTAGCGGATGGTAAGAAACCCATCTGCGTCGAGTCCTGTCCACTCCGCGCGCTGGACTTTGGTCCTGTTGAAGAGCTGCGACAAAAACACGGTCAGCTTGCCGCAGTGGCACCGCTGCCGTCAGCGCACTTCACGAAGCCGAGTATTGTCATTAAACCTAACGCCAACAGCCGTCCGACGGGTGACACCACCGGCTACCTGGCAAATCCGAAGGAGGTGTAAGATGGGAAGTGGATGGCATGAATGGCCGCTGATGATCTTCACTGTCTTTGGTCAGTGCGTGGCGGGCGGCTTCATCGTACTCGCGCTGGCGCTGTTGAAAGGCGATCTCAACGCTGAACAGCAGCAGCGTCTGGTGTTGAGCATGTTTGGCCTGTGGGTGCTGATGGGAATTGGCTTTATCGCCTCCACGCTGCACCTGGGTTCGCCGATGCGCGCGTTTAACTCTCTGAACCGCGTAGGAGCGTCGTCCCTCAGTAACGAGATTGCGAGCGGGGCAATTTTCTTTGCCGTCGGCGGGCTGGGCTGGCTGCTGGCCGCGATGAAGAAATTGCCTGCGGGTCTGCGAAGCCTGTGGCTGATCGTCACCATGGTGCTGGGAGTAGTGTTCGTGTGGATGATGGTGCGCGTCTATAACACCATCGATACCGTCCCAACCTGGTACAGCGTCTGGACGCCGATGAGCTTCTTCCTGACGATGTTTATCGGCGGGCCGTTGCTGGGCTACCTGCTGCTGCGCGTGGCGGGTATCGACGGGTGGGCAATGCGTCTTCTGCCCGCCGTTTCGCTGCTGGCGCTGGTGGTGAGTGCGATGGTTGCTCTGATGCAGGGGGCTGAGCTGGCAACTATTCACAGCTCCATTCAGCAGGCGTCCGCCCTGGTTCCTGATTACGGTTCTCTGATGGCCTGGCGCATCGTTCTGCTGGTCGCGGCGTTGGTATTCTGGATCGCTCCTCAGCTTAAAGGTTATCAGCCCGCGCTGCCGCTGCTGTCACTGGCCTTTGTGCTGGTACTGGCAGGGGAGTTGATTGGTCGCGGCATTTTCTACGAGTTGCATATGACCGTTGGTATGGCTATCGCCAGTTAACGTTGCATTTAGTTATATCAAGCCGGGCCTGAGTGCCCGGCTTTTTCTTTTTCGATCATGAAATTTTTCGACTGTCGTTTTGTTTTAATTTCGGTCATTAATAAATAAAAACAGACACATAATTAATATCTATAGCAGGCGCTGCATTAGCAGGATAAGTTTTTTAAATCGACAGGGAACATATTGTGCGAGCCAGCTAAATCAGTGGATTGACTTTGTTTTTGCCAGTGGCATGATGCGCACGAAATCTGAACTTCCTCACGGTTTTTAATCCATGACCACCTATACCCGGCCAGTGCTCCTGTTGCTCTGTGGCCTGCTTCTGTTGACCCTGGCGATCGCAGTGTTAAACACGCTCGTCCCGTTGTGGCTCGCCCATGAAAACTTACCGACCTGGCAGGTGGGTATGGTCAGCTCGTCCTTTTTCACCGGGAACCTGCTGGGCACGTTATTAACCGGGAGCCTGATTAAGCGCTTCGGCTTTAATCGCAGCTATTATCTGGCCTCGCTGATTTTTGCTGCCGGGTGCGCCGGGTTGGGCCTGATGGTCGGCTTCTGGAGCTGGATGGCGTGGCGCTTTATCGCCGGTATCGGCTGCGCGATGATTTGGGTGGTGGTTGAAAGTGCGCTGATGTGCAGCGGCACCTCCCGCAACCGCGGACGTCTGCTGGCGGCCTACATGATGGTTTACTACGTCGGCACCGTGCTGGGTCAACTGATGGTCAGCAAGCTGCCAACCGACCTGATGAGTGTGCTGCCGTGGGTGACTGGCATGGTGCTGGCGGCGATCCTGCCGCTGCTCTTTACGCGCATTGTGAACCAAAACAGCGAACATCAGGAAGCGACCCACGTCTGGCAAATGCTGAGACTCCGTCAGGCGCGTCTGGGCGTTAACGGCTGCATTATCTCAGGGATTGTACTGGGCTCGCTCTACGGCCTGATGCCGCTCTACCTGAACCATCAGGGGGTCAGTGATTCCGGAATCGGCTTCTGGATGGCGGTGATGGTGAGCGCGGGTATTGTGGGTCAGTGGCCGATTGGCCGCCTGGCGGACCGCTTTGGTCGTCTGCTGGTGCTGCGCGTTCAGGTCTTCGTGGTGATCATGGGATGCCTCGCCATGCTCAGCAACGCCGCGATGGCGCCCGCGCTGTTTATTCTGGGGGCTGCCGGCTTTACGCTCTATCCGGTCGCGATGGCCTGGGCCTGTGAGAAAGTTGAACATCACCAACTGGTGGCAATGAATCAGGCGCTGTTACTGAGCTATACCATCGGCAGTTTATTAGGGCCGACGTTTACCGCGATGCTGATGCAGAATTATTCCGATAATTTATTGTTTATCATGATCGCCAGCGTGTCGTTTATTTATCTCTTAATGCTGCTGCGTAAAGCGGGCGAGCATCCAACGCCTGTGGCTCACGCCTGATTAAATAAAAGCCTGTCTATGACAGGCTTTTTTATCCCTGTCACATATAAGACTTTTACGTATTGTTTGTTTTTCCCGCCTGGCGATAATTCAAATGAGTTCTACCACTAAAAGGCAACAATCATGTCTATACGTCGTTTTTCCACTACCGCACTTGCCGTAGTGTTGTCTTTAACGTTTGCAACGGCTCCGGTCATGGCTAATCCTGGTAACGGGAACGGCGGTGGTCACGGAAACGGTGGCGGACAAGGTAATGGCGGCAATCATGGTAACGGGAATTCTGGTAACTCCGGTAACCATGGTAATAAGCAAAATAGCGGACAGGATAACCCTGGAAAATCGGATAAGAGCTTCAAAAACAGCAAAGATGTCGGTAATGACGTTGATGCTCGCGTGAGCTTCGATCATGCCCGCCACCTGGCACTGAATTACGGCTTAACGGGCTATGAGTCTCTGCCTCCGGGTATTGCAAAAAACCTCGCTCGCGGTAAACCACTGCCTCCGGGCATTGCGAAGAAAACTGTGCCAGCGTCTATGCTCGGCCAGCTTCCTTCCTACCCTGGCTATGAATGGCGCGTCGTGGGTGACGATCTGGTCTTAATTGCGCTGAGTACGGCGATTGTGACTTCCGTTATTAACGGCGTCTTTAAATAGAATATAAAAAGGCCCGGTTCTCACCGGGCCTTCTCTTTAATACATGACCTTGTGACCGTACTGCTCAAGAATACCTTTCACGCGCTCCATCGTCTCTTTCTTCGGCGGCTTCACGCCATCGAGTTTGTACTCTTCGCCCATCGCCACCCATTTGTGTTTACCCAGTTCGTGATAGGGCAGAAGCTCAATTTTCTCGACGTTGCCCATGTCGCGGGTAAATTCCCCCAGGCGGTGCGCGGAATCATCGTCATCTGACCAACCGGGAACTACAACGTAGCGGATCCAGGTTTTGATGCCTTTGTCGGCAATGTATTTGGCAAACTCCAGCGTACGGTGGTTAGAAACGCCAACCAAATTCTGGTGGATCTCATCGTTCATCTGTTTGAGATCGAGCATCACCAGATCGGTCACTTCGAGCAGTTCATCAATAACCGGATCGTAGCGGCGCACAAAGCCGTTGGTGTCGAGACAGGTATGAATACCTTCTTTACGGCAGGCGCGGAACCAGTCGCGGACAAACTCAGCCTGCAGAATAGCTTCACCGCCGGACGCGGTCACGCCACCGCCGGACGCATTCATAAAGTGGCGGTAGGTCACCACCTCTTTCATCAAATCTTCCACGGTGACTTCTTTACCGCCGTGCGTGTCCCAGGTATCACGGTTATGGCAGTACAGGCAGCGCATCAGGCAGCCCTGGAAAAAGGTAATAAAGCGGATCCCCGGGCCATCGACGGTACCACAGGATTCAAAGGAGTGAATGCGACCAATAGTTGACATTGCGGTGATATCTCCGAATTTGGCCCATCCGGGGGCCTGTGTAGTTGCACAGCTCAAAGGCTATGTCGAGTCTGTTTTGGCTGTTATCCATAGAGTATAGATAGCGGACAAAAGAGACTGATGAAGCGAGGGTGTTAAAAAGGCCCCACTTGCGTGGAGCCTTTATTGTACGCTTTTTAACGCGTGATTTCAGTCAATTCCACTTACATGGACTGAGTGAAAGTACGGGTGATAACGTCCTGCTGCTGTTCTTTAGTCAGGGAGTTAAAACGTACTGCGTAGCCAGATACGCGGATGGTCAGCTGAGGATATTTCTCAGGGTGTTCCATCGCGTCGAGCAGCATTTCACGGTTCATTACGTTCACGTTCAGGTGCTGACCACCTTCGATGGACGCTTCGTGGTGGAAGTAACCATCCATCAGACCCGCGAGGTTAGTTTTACGCACTTCGTCGTCTTTACCCAGCGCGTTTGGCACGATAGAGAAGGTGTAAGAGATACCATCTTTCGCGTAAGCAAACGGCAGTTTAGCAACGGAGGTCAGAGAGGCAACCGCACCTTTCTGGTCACGACCGTGCATTGGGTTAGCACCTGGGCCGAATGGCGCGCCAGCACGACGACCGTCTGGGGTGTTACCGGTTTTCTTACCATACACAACGTTAGAGGTGATGGTCAGAACAGACTGAGTCGGGATAGCGTTACGGTAGGTAGTCAGTTTCTGAATTTTCTTCATGAAACGTTCTACCAGGTCAACTGCCATGTCATCAACGCGAGCGTCGTTGTTACCAAACTGCGGATATTCGCCTTCGATTTCGAAGTCTACGGCCAGGCCGTCTTCGTCACGAATTGGTTTAACTTTCGCGTATTTGATTGCAGACAGGGAGTCAGCAGCAACGGACAGACCAGCGATACCACACGCCATGGTGCGGATAACGTCACGGTCGTGCAGCGCCATCAGAGAGGCTTCGTAGCTGTACTTGTCGTGCATGTAGTGGATAACGTTCAGTGCAGTGACGTACTGTTTAGCCAGCCAGTCCATGAAGTGGTCCATGCGCTCCATGACTTCGTCATAGTTCAGCACGTCACCTTTGATTGGCTCAGACTTAGGACCAACCTGCATTTTCAGTTTTTCATCAACGCCGCCGTTGATAGCGTACAGCATGGTTTTCGCCAGGTTTGCACGCGCACCGAAGAACTGCATTTGTTTACCAACAACCATTGGGCTTACGCAGCAAGCGATAGCGTAATCGTCGTTGTTGAAGTCCGGACGCATCAGGTCATCGTTCTCGTACTGCAGAGAAGAGGTGTCGATGGACACTTTAGCGGCGAATTTCTTGAAGTTCAGAGGCAGTTTTTCAGACCACAGAACGGTGATGTTCGGCTCCGGAGAAGGACCCATGGTGTACAGGGTGTTCAGGAAGCGGAAGCTGTTTTTGGTAACCAGCGTACGGCCGTCAACGCCCATACCACCGATTGATTCTGTTGCCCAGATTGGGTCACCAGAGAACAGTTCATCGTATTCAGGGGTACGCAGGAAGCGAACCATACGCAGTTTCATGACCAGGTGGTCAATCATTTCCTGAGCGTCTTGCTCGGTGATTTTGCCTGCTTTCAGGTCACGTTCGATGTACGCATCCAGGAAGGTAGACACGCGACCGAAGGACATTGCTGCACCGTTCTGAGACTTAACCGCAGCCAGGTAGCCGAAGTAGGTCCACTGGATAGCTTCCTGAGCGTTGGTTGCAGGACCAGAGATATCGCAGCCGTATTTCGCAGCCATCTCTTTGATCTGACCCAGTGCGCGGTGCTGTTCAGCAATTTCTTCACGCAGACGGATAGTCGCTTCCAGGTTTACGCCGTTTTCCAGATCGGACTGCAGGGAAACAAACTGCGCGTACTTGTCTTTCATCAGGAAGTCGATGCCGTACAGCGCAACGCGACGGTAGTCACCGATGATACGACCACGACCATATGCATCTGGCAGACCCGTCAGAACGCCAGATTTACGGCAGTTCAGAATGTCTTTGGTGTAAACATCGAATACGCCCTGGTTGTGGGTTTTGCGGTATTCGGTGAAGATTTTTTTCAGCATTGGGTCCAGCTCGCGGTTATACGCTTTGCAGGAACCTTCAACCATTTTGATACCACCGAACGGGATGATTGCGCGTTTCAGTGGTGCTTCAGTCTGCAGACCAACGATTTTCTCAAGGGCTTTGTTGATGTAGCCAGCATCGTGAGAAGTGATGGTGGAAGCAACGGAGGTGTCAAAATCAACTGGCGCGTGAGTGCGGTTTTCCAGTTTAACGCCTTCCATTACGCTGTCCCACAGCTTGGTGGTCGCATCAGTTGCGCCAGCCAGGAAGGATTCGTCACCTTCATACGGGGTATAGTTTTTCTGAATGAAGTCGCGGACGTTTACTTCATTCTGCCAGTCACCTTTCGCAAAACCTTCCCAGGCTGTGGCTAACTTTTCATTAAGCTCGGACATGTAACACCTACCTTCTTAAGTGGATTTTTTATTTACTGCCTGAGAAAACCATCAATGATGATCGTCGCCACGCAGGTAAATGACCCAGTATGTCAACCCAACTAACAGACCCCCACCGATAATGTTCCCGATAGTGACGGGGATCAGGTTATCAGTAATGAAATTCATAATAGTCAGGTGAGAGAAACTTTCCGGGGATGAACCAACTGCGGTCCAGAACTCCGGGCTTGCAAAGTTGCGGATAACAATCCCCATCGGGATCATGAACATATTCGCAATACTGTGCTCAAAGCCGCTGGCAACAAACATCGCAACCGGCAGAACCATAATCATGGCTTTATCCATCAGGCTACGACCCGAGTAGCTCATCCAGACCGCCAGGCAGACCATCAGGTTTGCGAGGATGCCGAGAGCAACGGCTTCGATAAATGTATGGTGCATTTTGTGGTCGGCAGTTTGCAGGACGTTAAGGCCCCAGCCGCCGTTGGCGGTCATATACTCGCCTGAGAGCCACATCAACAGAACAAAGAGCAGACAGCCAATCAGGTTACCAACGTAGACGTTAAGCCAGTTGCGCGCCAGTTGACCCCAGGTAATTCTTCCGCTGGCCTTTGCCACGACAATCAGCACCGTTGAGGTGAAGAGGTCGGCGCCGCAGATGACGCAGAGAATCAGGCCCAGTGAGAAGCAAATACCGCCAATCAGTTTAGCTATGCCGAAAGGCATTCCGGCAGTACCGGTGGTGGCGGTGATGTAGAAGACGAAAGCGATTGAGATGAACACACCTGCGGTGATCGCCAGATAGAACGTCTTCATCGGGTGTTTCGTTGCTTTATAGACACCCGCTTCTTCGGCAACTTTTGCCATCGCGGCGGGGAGTAAAAGATCAAAAGGGTTGTCAGCTTTCACACTAACTCTCTCTTTATTAAGTCGGCGACGAGATACTAACAAAGCATTATAGAAGAGAAATTGATATAGATCATATCTCGCCTGGCTTATAGGCCCGCAGTGTGTATGGTTTTACAACAAATGCGGAGTAAGTATTTGATTATCCGTATAAAAATAAATTTTAAAAGTTATGAAAAGAGTTGAATTTTTTCGTTCGGCCCCCTTCGAAACAGTTAATTAATATGGGGTATTTACCATAAAAAGTAACAATAAAGCCCAGGCAAATATTATTATATTTACCCATGTTTAACTTTATTATTACAATCAATAATCATTGCCGAAGAGAATAAAAAACGGGGCAATGAAATTGCCCCGTAATATAGCCCAGACGATTGAATACGCCTACTGCTGTTAATGTTATGTGCGCTTATTTTGACCAGTAAGCGGCTTTTGCTTTCTGCAGCTTTTCATAGGCCTTCAGCAGAGACTGATGCGCCGGGAAGGCTTTCAGATCGCTGTCAACTGCCTGCAGACCGTAGAACGGCTCTTCACCGCTCAGCGCCGCGCTGGCGGCTTCAACCGCTTCAGCACCGTACATACGTACGAAAGCGTTCAGGTACTGCAGTGGCTCGCGATCGTCTTCCTGTGCAAGCAGCAACAGGGTTTGCAGACAGCGGTAATAGTTGGTGCGCTCGGCGGAGAAGACCGACTGGTTAAACTCCATGGTCCATTCGGTCCAGGCCAGGGCCTGATCCAGATCGCCGCCCGCCAGCGCCAGCATCGCTTTCAGTTCGCCGATGCGCAGGGTGTACCAGCCGTTGTCTTTCCCGGTCGCCAGACCCAGCAGTTCGCGCACGCGGGTAAAATCATCGTGACCCTCATCGTCCAGCTGGGCGATCAGGTTGAGATAATCTTCTTTCTCCCACTCGCTGCCCGGCAGGGACAGCAGGGTCTCACGCAGGTGCGCGCCCATGCTGTTGTTAGCCAGCCACAAATCTTCCGCCGGATAGATGTCGGACATGCCGGGCACGATGATGCGGCACGCGTAAACGCCCAGGTGTTCGTAGTCGGCAATGTAGACTTCCTGATCTTCGGCGTTGAAGATTGCCATCAGCGTGGCGAACTCTTCTTCCGTGGTACCGGCAAAGCTCCAGTCCACGAACGGATAGTCCGCGTCCTGCTTGAACATATCCCAGGAGATCAAACCGCTGGAGTCGATGAAGTGGGTTTCGAGGTTGGTATGCTCGGCCACTTCTTCATCGTCAAACGTTGGCGGGGTAAACACGTCGAGATCTTTCAGGCTACGGCCCTGCAGCAGCTCGGTCACGGTACGCTCCAGCGCCACGCCGAAGTCAGGATGCGCGCCGAAGGAGGCAAAGCAGGTGCCGTTAGTCGGGTTAAACAGCACGACGCAGATAACCGGATATTTACCGCCCAGCGAGCCGTCGTAGGCAAAGATTGGGAAACCTTCCGCTTCCAGCTTCGCGATGGATTCCACCACGCCCGGGTAGCGCGCCAGCACGTCCGCCGGGATCTCCGGCAGGCTGATGGATTCAGCGATGATGCGGTTTTTAATGTGACGCTCGAACACCTCAGACAGGCCCTGAACGCGCGCTTCGTTGCGGGTGTTACCGGCGGACATGCCGTTGGACACATACAGGTTGCCGACGATGTTCATCGGAATATAAACGGTCTGCTCGTCAGACTGACGGGTGAACGGCAGGGCGCAGATACCGCGATCTTCGTTACCCGACTGCAGATCGATCAGCATGCTGGCAGTCAGTTCGTTTTCTGGATCGTAGAAAGCGCGCAGGCGTTGATCGAGGATCCCTTCCGGCAGTTCGTCGTCTTCGGTCAGCGGGAACCATTTTTCGTTCGGATAGTGAACGAAAGGACCGTTGGCGATGGTTTCACCCAGCCAGAAGTCAGCAAAGAAATAGTTGGTGGACAGACGCTCAAAATACTCACCCAGCGCAGAGGCCAGTGCCGCTTTTTTCGTCGCGCCTTTACCGTTGGTAAAGCAGAGCGCGCAGTCTTTGTCGCGAATGTGCACGGACCAGACGTGAGGCACCGGGTTGAGCCAGGAGGCTTCTTCGATGTTAAAGCCCAGGTCGGTCAGTTTCTGCTGGAAGCGAGCGATGGAATCTTCCAGAGCGGCGTCTTTGCCGGGGATAAACGTTTGAGTCATGGCGTTCACTTTTATCGTACGTAAAGCGCGCAATGATACGGGTTTTGCGTGACGGGTGCTATCTCCGGCGAAAATAAATGGCTGGGCTATGCTTAGTGACAGTAACTGACTGTTAAGGCATAGAAAAATGAAAGCATTTGATCTCCAGCGGATGGCGTTTGATAAAGTTCCTCCTGAATTTCTGGGCGAAGTGGCGCTGCGCAGCCTGTATACCTTCGTACTCGTCTTCCTGTTTCTTAAAATCACCGGCCGTCGCGGCGTTCGGCAGATGTCGCTGTTTGAAGTGCTGATCATTCTGACGCTGGGCTCGGCGGCGGGAGACGTCGCCTTTTATGACGATGTGCCGATGGTGCCGGTGTTTATCGTTTTTGTCTCGCTGGCGCTACTTTACCGTCTTGTCATGTGGCTGATGTCGAAAAGCGAAAAGCTGGAAGATCTGTTCGAAGGGAAGCCGGTGGTTATCGTCGAGGACGGCCAACTGGCCTGGCAAAATGTGCAAAGCGCCAATATGACCGAGTTTGAGTTCTTTATGGAGCTTCGCCTGAACAGCGTTGAGCAACTGGGGCAGGTGCGTCTGGCGATTATGGAAACCAACGGCCAAATCAGCGTCTATTACTATTCTGACGACGAGGTGAAGCCGGGACTGTGTATCCTGCCGGATATGCTCATAGAGCGTTTCAGAACGGTACCTGAATCAGGCGAGTATGCTTGCGTAAGATGTAGCCATGTTGTCGCGATGCAGCCAGGGGAGCGTCAATTATGCCCCCGCTGTGCAAATCCGGAATGGACGAAGGTTAGCCGGGCCAAACGTATTACCTGACAGCCATTTTGTCGGTTTTGTCGTATCGAGGCGGCAGAATGTTTTGTGTGACGCGGGGCACATTTCCCCGGTCATAAGTTTTAGACATTGCGGCGCGTGTCACTGAATGATAAAACCGATATCCACAGTTATAACTTATGGCTTTTAGCGTGGTGAGGGGAAATGGCTCAAGTCTTTAATTTCAGTTCAGGTCCGGCAATGTTACCGGCAGACGTGCTTAAACAAGCTCAACAGGAGCTGTGTGACTGGAACGGTCTGGGTACGTCGGTGATGGAAATCAGCCACCGTGGTAAAGAGTTTATTCAGGTGGCCGAAGAGGCAGAAAAGGATTTTCGCGATCTGCTGAATATTCCCTCGAACTACAAAGTATTGTTCTGCCACGGCGGCGGCCGCGGTCAGTTTGCAGGCGTACCGCTGAATATCCTCGGTGACAAAACGACGGCTGACTACGTTGACGCGGGTTACTGGGCGGCAAGCGCCGTTAAAGAAGCGCATAAATACTGCACGCCGAATGTTATCGATGCCAAAGTGACCGTTGACGGCCTGCGCGCCGTGAAGCCTATGAGCGAGTGGCAGCTTTCTGATAACGCCGCCTATCTTCACTACTGCCCGAACGAAACCATTGACGGGATTGCCATCGACGAGACGCCAAACTTTGGCAAAGATGTTGTGGTTGCCGCCGACTTCTCCTCCACCATTCTGTCTGCGCCACTTGACGTCAGCCGCTACGGCGTTATCTATGCGGGCGCGCAGAAAAATATCGGTCCTGCGGGTCTGACTATCGTCATCGTGCGTGAAGACTTGCTGGGTAAAGCGCATAAATCCTGCCCGTCGATTCTCGACTACACCGTGCTGAACGATAACGACTCCATGTTCAACACCCCACCAACGTTTGCCTGGTACCTCTCCGGCCTGGTCTTCAAATGGCTGAAGCAAAACGGCGGCGTGGCGCAGATGGACAAGGTGAATCAGCAGAAAGCCGAACTGCTGTATGGCGTGATCGACAAGAGCGATTTCTACCGCAACGATGTAGCGAAAGCTAACCGTTCCCGCATGAACGTGCCATTCCAGCTGGCGGACAGCAGCCTGGACAAAGTGTTCCTGGAAGAGTCCTTCGCGGCAGGCCTGCACGCGCTCAAGGGCCACCGTGTGGTGGGCGGCATGCGTGCCTCTATCTATAACGCGATGCCGCTGGAAGGCGTTAAGGCCCTGACGGATTTCATGATCGACTTTGAACGTCGTCACGGTTAATTTGCTGTTTTTCACCCCCGCAGCGTCCCTGCGGGGTTTTTATTATGTTGAGTTGAGAGTTTAGTTTTCATGGAATCCCTGACGTTACAACCTATCGCGCGGGTAGATGGCACCATCAATCTGCCTGGTTCAAAAAGTGTCTCGAACCGCGCTCTGCTGCTGGCAGCTCTGGCAAACGGCACCACCGTCCTCACTAACCTGCTGGACAGCGATGACGTGCGCCATATGCTCAATGCGCTGAAAGCGTTGGGCGTTCATTACACACTCTCTGACGATCGTACCCGCTGCGAAGTGACCGGCAACGGCGGCGCACTGCAGGCGAGTGAAGAGCTTGAGCTGTTTCTGGGCAACGCGGGTACCGCGATGCGTCCGCTGGCGGCGGCCCTGTGCCTGGGGAGCAACAACATCGTGCTGACCGGCGAGCCGCGTATGAAAGAGCGTCCGATAGGTCATCTGGTAGATGCCCTGCGTCAGGGCGGCGCGCAGATTGACTATCTGGAGCAGGAAAATTATCCGCCACTGCGTCTGCGCGGGGGCTTTACCGGCGGTCACGTCGAGGTTGACGGCAGCGTCTCCAGCCAGTTCCTGACGGCACTGCTGATGACCGCGCCGCTGGCCCCACAGGATACGGTTATCACGATTAAAGGTGAGCTGGTCTCCAAACCGTATATTGATATCACGCTGCACCTGATGAAAACCTTCGGCGTTGAGGTGGAAAACCAGTCTTACCAGCGCTTCGTGGTGCGCGGGGCACAGCGGTATCAGTCTCCGGGTAACTACCTGGTGGAAGGGGATGCGTCATCCGCGTCCTACTTCCTGGCCGCGGGGGCGATTAAAGGCGGTACGGTAAAAGTGACCGGCATTGGCCGCAACAGCGTGCAGGGCGATATTCGTTTTGCGGACGTGCTGGAAAAAATGGGCGCTATTGTCACCTGGGGCGATGACTTCATCTCCTGTACCCGCGGCGAGCTGAACGCCATCGACATGGACATGAACCATATCCCGGATGCGGCGATGACCATTGCCACGGCGGCGCTGTTTGCCAAAGGCACCACCACGCTGCGTAACATCTACAACTGGCGCGTAAAAGAGACGGACCGCCTGTTCGCAATGGCGACAGAGCTGCGTAAAGTCGGCGCTGAGGTAGAAGAGGGCGAAGATTACATTCGCGTTACCCCTCCGGCAAAACTGCAGTTTGCGGAAATCGGGACCTATAACGATCACCGTATGGCGATGTGTTTCTCGCTGGTGGCGCTGTCCGATACCCCTGTGACCATTCTCGATCCGAAATGTACGGCAAAAACCTTCCCGGACTATTTCGAACAGCTGGCGCGCATTAGCACCCTGGCATAATGAATACCTGCCGCATCACCTGATGCGGCATTTCCTTACGCTTCCTGACGATCTTTCCCGCTCATTTCTTCTACACTCTGCTTCAATCATTCCGCAATTTGCACGCAAAGGTAACAGTTGCGCACGTTGGCGCGTATAATGCGCGGCGTTCATGTTAACGGTATGCCTTATTTAAGGAGAAAAAGATGACGGCAATTGCCCCGGTAATCACCATTGATGGGCCGAGTGGCGCAGGGAAAGGTACTCTGTGCAAAGCGATGGCGGAAGCATTGCAATGGCATCTTTTAGATTCGGGAGCAATCTATCGCGTGCTGGCGCTGGCTGCGCTGCATCATCATGTGGATGTCGCCTCTGAAGAAGCGCTGGTACCGCTGGCTGCGCATCTGGATGTGCGTTTTGTTTCCACCGATGGCAACCTGGAAGTGATTCTGGAAGGTGAAGACGTGAGCGGCGAAATCCGTACGCAGGAAGTCGCTAATGCGGCCTCTCAGGTGGCCGCTTTCCCACGCGTTCGCGAGGCGCTGCTACGTCGGCAGCGTGCGTTTCGTGAAGCCCCGGGTCTGATCGCTGACGGACGCGACATGGGAACCGTAGTATTTCCTGATGCACCAGTAAAAATTTTCCTTGACGCCTCTTCGGAAGAGCGTGCTCAACGCCGCATGCTTCAGTTGCAGGAAAAGGGGTTTAGTGTTAACTTTGATCGCCTTTTATCCGAGATAAAAGAGCGCGATGACCGCGATCGTAACCGCGCCGTCGCACCACTTGTTCCTGCAGAAGATGCTTTAGTACTGGATTCAACCAGTTTAACTATTGAGCAAGTGATTGAAAAAGCGCTACAATATGCGCGCCAAAAACTGGCACTCGCGTAATTGCGACCGATTTAGCAGTACCCCCGCTGCAATGGACTGACGGCGGGTATGTGAAACAACCCCATCCGGCACGGAGCCAGGTGGACGTTAATATTAACCTGAAGATTAAACATGACTGAATCTTTTGCTCAACTGTTTGAAGAATCCTTAAAAGAAATCGAAACCCGTCCGGGTTCCATCGTTCGCGGTGTTGTTGTTGCTATCGACAAAGACGTAGTACTGGTTGACGCCGGTCTGAAATCTGAGTCCGCCATTCCGGCTGAGCAGTTCAAAAACGCCCAGGGCGAGCTGGAAATCCAGGTTGGTGACGAAGTTGACGTTGCTCTGGACGCAGTAGAAGACGGCTTCGGCGAAACCCTGCTGTCTCGTGAGAAAGCTAAACGTCACGAAGCATGGATCACGCTGGAGAAAGCTTACGAAGAAGCTGAAACTGTGGTCGGTGTTATCAACGGCAAAGTTAAAGGTGGCTTCACTGTTGAGCTGAATGGTATTCGTGCGTTCCTGCCAGGTTCACTGGTAGACGTTCGTCCAGTCCGTGACACCCTGCACCTCGAAGGCAAAGAGCTTGAGTTCAAAGTAATCAAGCTGGACCAGAAGCGTAACAACGTTGTTGTTTCCCGTCGTGCCGTTATCGAATCCGAAAACAGCGCAGAACGCGATCAGCTGCTGGAAAACCTGCAGGAAGGCATGGAAGTCAAAGGTATCGTTAAGAACCTCACTGACTACGGCGCATTCGTTGACCTGGGCGGCGTTGATGGCCTGCTGCACATCACCGACATGGCGTGGAAACGCGTTAAGCACCCAAGCGAAATCGTGAACGTGGGCGACGAAATCACTGTTAAAGTGCTGAAATTCGACCGCGAGCGTACTCGTGTATCCCTCGGCCTGAAACAGCTGGGCGAAGATCCATGGGTAGCTATCGCTAAGCGTTACCCAGAAGGTACTAAACTGACTGGTCGCGTAACCAACCTGACCGACTACGGCTGCTTCGTTGAAATCGAAGAAGGCGTTGAAGGCCTGGTGCACGTTTCCGAAATGGACTGGACCAACAAAAACATCCACCCATCCAAAGTTGTTAACGTTGGTGATGTAGTGGAAGTGATGGTTCTGGATATCGACGAAGAACGTCGTCGTATCTCTCTGGGCCTGAAACAGTGCAAAAACAACCCATGGCAGCAGTTCGCGGAAACCCACAACAAGGGCGACCGTGTTGAAGGTAAAATCAAGTCTATCACTGACTTCGGTATCTTCATCGGCCTGGACGGCGGCATCGATGGCCTGGTTCACCTGTCTGACATCTCCTGGAACGTTGCAGGCGAAGAAGCAGTTCGTGAATACAAAAAAGGCGACGAAATCGCTGCAGTTGTTCTGCAGGTTGACGCAGAGCGTGAGCGTATCTCTCTGGGCGTTAAACAGCTCGCAGAAGATCCGTTCAACAACTGGGTTGCACTGAACAAGAAAGGCGCAATCGTAAACGGTAAAGTGACTGCAGTTGACGCTAAAGGCGCAACCGTAGAACTGGCTGACGGCGTTGAAGGTTACCTGCGCGCTTCTGAAGCTTCACGTGACCGCGTTGAAGATGCCACTCTGGTTCTGAACGTTGGCGACGACGTTGAAGCTAAGTTCACTGGTGTTGACCGTAAGAACCGTGCAATCAGCCTGTCTGTTCGTGCTAAAGACGAAGCTGATGAGAAAGATGCAATCGCAACTGTTAACAAACAGGAAGATGCAAACTTCTCTAACAACGCAATGGCTGAAGCTTTCAAAGCAGCTAAAGGCGAGTAATATCAGGTTCTCGGCATCATTTGAGCTGTAACGCATTTACAGCGCGAAGGATGAGGAGCAGACTTGACAGATTGCAGGATTCGTCCTGTAATCAATAACAAAGGGCGGCTACGGCCGCCCTTGTTTAATGAGTTGTTCAGCTAATTGGTTTGAAAGGAACCGGAGGAATCATGACCAAGTCAGAATTGATTGAAAGACTTGCCAGTCAGCAACCGCATATCCCTGCCAAGGCAGTGGAAGATGCCGTAAAAGAGATGCTGGAGCATATGGCCTCCACTCTTGCCCAGGGCGAGCGCATTGAAATCCGCGGTTTCGGTAGTTTTTCTCTGCACTATCGTGCTCCACGTACCGGGCGTAACCCGAAAACTGGTGATAAAGTCGAGCTGGAAGGTAAGTACGTTCCACACTTTAAGCCGGGTAAAGAGCTGCGCGATCGCGCCAATATTTACGGCAACTGAGTTTAGCCTGCCGGTTAAACTGGGTTCGAAAGAAAGCACCTGCGGGTGCTTTTTTTGTACCCGTCGCTTTCTTTCTGAAGGTGCCCCGCATTTTCCGTTTCGTTTTCTGTAACGCATAAAATACATTGCTGCGCTTGCTGTAAATCGCATTCTTCTTACCTGACGACCCGCACCACCCGCTAGCATACTGCCACCCTGAAACAGGGAGGTAGCAATGGGAATTCCCGCTTTAGGTATCTGCGCCATTCTGGCGATAGCCCCGTTACTCTGGTTACCCGAACTGCCATCGCGTTATACCGTGTGGATAATGATGGCTGGCGGGGCTGCACTGGCCGCACGCCAAAACGTACGGCTGAAGTATGTGGGGCTTACGCTGCTCTTTTGCGTGTGGGGCATTCTGGCTGCGCAAGAGAGCGTCTGGCCGATGCAGCATTTAACCGCAGGTGCCGTACAGGCCGAGGTAGAAATCGCCGCCACTGATGGTGCCACTGTGCATCAGGGAAAAATACTCACCGTTGATGGCCAGCGCTGGTGGGCGTCAACGGGCGTAACGCTTTATGGTCATTATCTGCCGCAGAAAGCGTGTGCCGGTCAGCGCTGGGCAATGACCCTCAGGCTCAGGCCGGCTCACGGCGAACTGAACGACGGAGGGTATGATCCCCAGCGCAGCGCTATTGCCCGCCATCAAACGCTGAGCGGGCGCTTTACCCATGCAGAACTCGTCGATGGGCGTTGCAGTCTGCGAGCGCAATACCTGACGTCGCTGCAAAACCGACTTTCTGCTTATCGCTGGGGCGCGGTGATCCTCGGGCTGGGGATGGGGGAACGTCTGGATGTTCCAGGAGAAATAAAAGACCTGATGCGTGAAACCGGCACGCTGCATCTGATGGCGATTTCGGGCCTGCATATCGCGCTGGCGGCCTCCATCGTCTGGTTGCTCACGCGCGGGCTTCAGTTTTTATTACCTTGCTATCGTGTCCACTGGCAAATGCCTCTGCTGGCCGGGTTATGCTTTGCCGCTTTCTACGCCTGGCTGACCGGCCTGCAGCCGCCCGCGCTACGCACGGTCATCGCACTTGCCATGCTGGCGGCGCTGCGCATCGGTGCCCGGCAGTGGTCTCCCTGGCAGGTGTGGATCTGCTGTGTCGCGGCGATCCTGGTAAGCGATCCCTTAGCCATACTATCGCAGAGTCTGCTTCTGTCTGCATTTGCCGTCGCCGCGCTGATTTTCTGGTTTCAGTGGCTACCGCTTCCTGACTGGCAACGGGCTCGACGTATTCGGCCGCTGCTGAACCTTCTCTATCTTCAGGTCGGCATGCTGTTGCTTCTCATGCCGTTACAGGTTCTGATTTTCCATGGCTTTAGCATTTCATCATTGATCGCCAATCTCTTTGCCGTTCCGCTGGTGACGTTTGTCTGCGTACCGCTGATTTTACTTGGCATGCTGCTCCATCTGCTGCCACTGGCGGGGCTGGAAAGCGGCATCTGGTATACGGCCGATAAGACGCTTGCCGGGTTGTTCTGGCTGCTGATGCGCCTGCCAGACGGCTGGCAGAGTGTGGATCAACGCTGGCAGTACATGACGTTACTGCCCTGGCTTATCATCATCGGCTGGCGTTTTCGTGCCTGGAAAACCGTTCCTGCCGTTTGTCTGGCTGGAACTGTCTTACTGGCATTTCCCCTCTGGCGAACGGCGAAAAGCGACGCCTGGACGCTACATATGCTGGATGTAGGGCAGGGGCTGGCAATGGTCATTGAACGGCAGGGTAGAGCTATTCTCTATGATACCGGGCTCGCCTGGCCGGGCGGGGATAGCGCGCAGCGGTTAATTATACCGTGGCTGCGCTGGCATCACCTGCGGCCAGAGGGGGTTATTCTCAGCCATGAGCACCTCGACCATGCGGGAGGCCTTGCATCGTTACAAAAGGAATGGCCTGAGGCGTGGGTAAGAAGTCCGCTGCGCCTGGCGGGGCATCTTCCCTGTTTTCGTGGGCAAAAATGGCGATGGCAAGGGTTAACCTTCTCCGTCCACTGGCCTCCTGAAAATTATCCGGCTCAGGGGAACAATCACTCCTGCGTGGTAAAAATTGACGACGGCGAGCAGAGCGTTCTGCTGACGGGAGACATTGAAGCACAGGCAGAACAGGCTATGCTTAGCCATTACTGGAAACATCTTACGTCAACACTCATACAGGTACCGCATCACGGCAGCAATACCTCGTCATCATTGCCGCTGGTACAGCGGGTGGAGGGACAGATTGCGCTGGATTCAGCGGCCCGCTACAACGCATGGCGGTTCCCGTCGGCTAAAGTGGTCCGGCGTTATCGAAAAGAGGGGTATATCTGGCACGATACCCCCCATTCCGGGCAAATATCGGTGACGTTTTCGCACCATCGCTGGCAAATCCGGCGCTTGCGGGATCAATTTTTACCACGTTGGTATCATCAGTGGTTTGGCGCGCCCGTAGATAACGGGTAGAATATGCGGCTATTTCAACAAATGCTGGTTTTTTGAATGCATAACGACAAAGATCTCTCCACGTGGCAAACCTTCCGCCGACTCTGGCCGATGATTGCACCTTTTAAAGCAGGCCTGATCGTGGCGGGTGTAGCGTTAATTCTCAACGCAGCCAGCGATACTTTTATGTTATCGCTCCTCAAACCGTTACTGGATGACGGTTTTGGTAAAACGGATCGCTCAGTGTTGCTATGGATGCCTCTGGTGGTTATCGGGCTGATGATCTTACGTGGTATCACCAGCTATATCTCCAGCTACTGCATCTCCTGGGTTTCCGGGAAAGTGGTTATGACCATGCGCCGTCGTCTGTTCAGCCACATGATGGGCATGCCGGTCTCATTCTTTGACAAGCAGTCTACCGGGACGCTGCTGTCCCGCATCACCTACGACTCAGAGCAGGTAGCCTCCTCGTCCTCAAGCGCACTGATTACCGTCGTGCGTGAAGGGGCGTCGATCATCGGCCTGTTCGCGATGATGTTCTATTACAGCTGGCAGCTGTCGATCATCCTTATCGTTCTGGCGCCGATAGTTTCTATTGCTATCCGTGTCGTCTCGAAGCGCTTCCGCAATATCAGTAAAAATATGCAGAACACCATGGGGCAGGTGACGACCAGCGCAGAGCAGATGCTGAAAGGGCATAAAGAAGTGTTGATCTTCGGCGGTCAGGAAGTCGAAACCAAACGCTTTGACAAAGTCAGCAACAAAATGCGTCTGCAGGGGATGAAGATGGTTTCGGCCTCTTCCATCTCTGACCCGATCATTCAGCTGATTGCCTCACTGGCGCTGGCGTTCGTTCTCTATGCGGCAAGCTTCCCGAGCGTAATGGAGACACTGACGGCGGGTACCATCACCGTGGTCTTCTCCTCTATGATCGCCCTGATGCGCCCGCTGAAATCCCTGACGAACGTGAACGCCCAGTTCCAGCGCGGGATGGCCGCCTGCCAGACGCTGTTCAGCATTCTGGATTCCGAACAGGAAAAAGACGAAGGTAAACGCGAGGTAGAGCGTGCGCGCGGCGACGTTGAGTTCCGCAACGTGACCTTCACCTATCCAGGCCGCGAAACGCCGGCTCTGCGCAATATCAACCTGACGATTCCGGCAGGTAAAACCGTTGCGCTGGTAGGCCGCTCCGGCTCCGGTAAATCCACCATTGCCAGCCTCATCACCCGTTTCTACGACATTAACGAAGGTGAGATCTTGCTGGATGGTCACGACCTGCGGGAGTACACCCTGCAGTCGCTGCGTAACCAGGTTGCGCTGGTTTCTCAGAACGTGCATCTCTTCAACGATACGGTTGCCAACAACATTGCTTATGCGCGCACTGACGAGTACAGCCGCGAGCAGATTGAGAACGCCGCGCGTATGGCCTATGCAATGGACTTTATCAACAAGATGGATAACGGTCTGGATACGATAATCGGTGAAAACGGCGTACTGCTCTCCGGCGGTCAACGCCAGCGTATCGCCATTGCGCGCGCGCTGCTGCGCGATAGCCCGATTCTGATCCTGGACGAAGCAACCTCTGCTCTGGATACGGAATCTGAACGCGCGATTCAGTCGGCGCTGGATGAACTGCAGAAGAACCGTACTTCGCTGGTGATTGCGCACCGTCTGTCCACTATCGAGCAGGCGGATGAGATCGTCGTGGTTGAGGACGGCATCATTGTTGAACGCGGAAGCCATGCTGATCTGCTGGAACACCGCGGCGTTTACGCCCAGCTTCATAAAATGCAGTTTGGCGAATGATTGCACGCATCTGGTCCGGTGAATCTCCGCTGTGGCTGCTGCTTTTGCCGCTCTCCTGGCTGTATGGCCTGGTGAGCGGCACTATTCGCCTGTTTTACCGTCTGGGGATCAAGCGCGCCTGGCGCGCGCCGGTGCCGGTTGTAGTGGTGGGTAACCTCACGGCGGGCGGCAACGGCAAAACGCCGGTGGTGATCTGGCTGGTAGAGCAGTTGCAAAAGCGCGGTATTCGCCCCGGCGTGGTGTCGCGCGGCTATGGTGGCAAAGCGGCGCATTACCCATTGCTTCTGTCGGCGGAAACCACGACCGCAGAAGCGGGGGATGAGCCAGTATTGATTTTCCAGCGTACCGGCGCGCCGGTTGCGGTCTCCCCGGTGCGCAGCGACGCCGTTCAGGCACTGCTTGCCGAACAGGCGGTACAAATCATCATCACTGACGATGGCCTGCAGCATTACGCTCTGGCGCGTGATAAAGAGATTGTGGTTATTGACGGGGTTCGCCGTTTCGGCAACGGCTGGTGGCTGCCTGCTGGCCCCATGCGCGAACGCGCTTCGCGACTGAAGTCCGTTGATGCAGTGATTGTGAACGGTGGAGAGGCAAAATCGGGTGAAATCCCGATGAACCTGCAGCCGGGTCTGGCGGTCAACCTGGCGACGGGTGAACGCCGGTCGGTTGCTGAGCTAACTTCACTGGTGGCAATGGCGGGGATTGGCCATCCGCCGCGCTTCTTCGCGACGCTGGAGCAGTGTGGCGCCCGGCTTGAAAAACGCGTTCCGCTGGCCGACCATCAGGCGCTGGTGGAAGGGCAGGTGGATGCCCTGACCGTGCCCGGACAGTCGCTGATCATGACCGAAAAAGATGCGGTGAAATGCCGTGCCTTTGCGAAAGAAAACTGGTGGTATCTGCCGGTTGACGCTGAACTCAGCGGCGAACAGCCGGAACACTTGCTCAAGGAACTGATTGCGTTGGTGCAGTAGAGACTTACGCGGTTCTGGTGGCGCTTTGACTGACAGGAAAACGCATGTCTTTACCGCAACTCTCGCTTTCAGCCGCACGTCATTTACACCTTGCCGCGCAGGGGCTGCTCAAAAAGCCCCGCCGCTGCGCGCAGCCTGCCGATATCCTCTCTACCGTCCAGCGCATGTCACTGCTCCAAATCGACACCATTAATATTGTGGCCCGTAGCCCTTACCTGGTGCTGTTTAGCCGTCTGGGAAGTTATCCTTCGCAGTGGCTGGATGAGGCGCTCTCCAAAGGGGAGCTGATGGAGTACTGGGCGCACGAAGCCTGCTTCCTGCCCCGCAGCGACTTTGCCCTGGTGCGCCACCGTATGCTTGCCCCGGAAAAGATGGGCTGGAAATACCGGCAGGCGTGGATGCAGGAACACGCGGCCGAAATAGAGCAGCTTATCAGCCATATTCAGGAAAAGGGCCCCGTTCGCTCCGCTGATTTTGAACATCCCCGCAAAGGTGCAAGCGGCTGGTGGGAGTGGAAACCGCACAAGCGTCATCTGGAAGGATTATTCACGTCAGGCAAAGTCATGGTCATTGAACGGCGTAATTTTCAGCGCGTTTATGACCTGACGCATCGCGTGATGCCCCACTGGGACGACGAGCGCGACATGCTTACTCAGGAGGCCGCCGAGGCTATCATGCTGGAAAACAGCGCCCGCAGCCTGGGTATTTTCCGTGCGCAATGGCTGGCAGATTATTACCGCCTTCGCCAGCCCGCGCTGAAGCCGCTGTTGGAGATATGGCAGCGCGAACAGCGAGTCATTCCCGTCACGGTGGAAACGCTGGGAGAAATGTGGCTGCATGCGGATCTCCTCCCTCTGCTGGCCGAGGCCCTGGAGGGGAAACTCCGGGCAACGCACAGCGCGGTGTTGTCACCTTTCGATCCGGTGGTCTGGGACAGAAAGCGCGCCGAGCAGTTGTTCGATTTCAGCTACCGGCTGGAGTGCTATACCCCGGCGCCAAAGCGGCAGTACGGCTATTTTGTTTTACCGCTGCTGCACAAGGGGCAACTGGTCGGCCGCATGGATGCCAAAATGTACCGCAAGACCGGCACGCTGGAAGTCATTGCGCTTTATCTGGAAGAGGGCGTCAGGGTCACTGCGAGCCTGGAAAAAGGGCTAACGTTCGCCATTAGCGAGTTCGCGCGCTGGCAGGGAGCTCACGACGTGACGCTTGGCCGGGTACCTGACGGGTTATTCACATCCTGTCGAAGTGGCTGGGAAACAGGCACTCCCTGAAAAGGGAATGTGTTAAGCTTTAGCGATTACCCATACGGAGGAACTATGGATCACCGTTTACTTGAAATTATTGCCTGCCCGGTATGCAACGGCAAACTCTACTACAGCCAGGACAAACAGGAGCTGATTTGCAAGCTGGACAGTCTGGCCTTCCCGCTGCGTGACGGCATTCCGGTATTGCTGGAAAACGAAGCCCGTTCCCTGGTGGCAGAAGAGAGCAAACCATGAGTTTTGTCGTCATTATTCCTGCGCGTTATGCCTCAACGCGTCTGCCGGGTAAACCGCTGGTGGATATCAACGGCAAGCCGATGATTGTGCATGTCCTTGAGCGGGCGCGTGAGTCCGGTGCCGACCGCATTATCGTTGCAACCGACCATCCTGATGTCGCCCGCGCGGTTGAAGCCGCAGGCGGTGAGGTGTGCATGACCCGCGCCGATCACCAGTCCGGCACCGAGCGTCTGGCTGAGGTGGTTGAGAAATGTGGTTTCAGTGACGATACCGTCATCGTAAACGTGCAGGGCGACGAGCCGATGATCCCGGCCGTTATTATCCGTCAGGTGGCGGAGAATCTGGCGCAGCGCCAGGTCGGTATGGCGACGCTCGCGGTGCCCATTCACCACGCTGAAGAGGCATTCAATCCGAATGCGGTGAAGGTTGTCATGGATGCCGAAGGCTACGCGCTCTATTTCTCGCGCGCCACGATCCCCTGGGATCGCGATCGCTTTGCGGTATCAAAAGAGACCATCGGTGATTCCTTCCTGCGCCATATTGGGATCTACGGCTATCGCGCCGGCTTTATTCGTCGCTATGTTGCCTGGGCGCCGAGCCCGCTGGAGCATATCGAAATGTTGGAGCAGCTTCGCGTCCTCTGGTATGGCGAAAAAATCCACGTTGCCGTTGCCCGCGAAGTACCGGGAACGGGTGTTGATACGCCGGAAGATCTTGAGCGCGTCCGCGCCGAGCTGCGCTAATCCCGCCTGCATCCCTCCTTTCGGGGGGATGTCCTCTCCCCGCTAATTCCCCTTTCTTTACCCTAATTGATCTCTTCCGGGTGACATCTTCACGCTGTGCGCTCATTATAAAAGCAGTAGTCTTAATGGGGGTAATCTCATATGGAACAGCTGCGTGCCGAACTTAGCCATCTTCTGGGTGAGAAGTTAAGCCGGGTCGAATGCGTGAGTGAAAAGGCCGATACCGCGCTTTGGTCGTTGTATGACAGCCAGGGCAACCCGATGCCGCTGATGGCCAGAAGTTTCACCTCGCCGGGCGTTGCCAGGCAGCTTGCGTGGAAAATGTCGATGCTGGCGCGGGAGGGGACCGTCCGTATGCCGACCGTGTACGGCGTGATGACGCATGAGGAACACCCCGGTCCGGACGTACTGCTGATTGAGCGTTTGCGCGGCGTGCCCGTTGAAGCGCCCGCGCGCACGCCGGAACGCTGGGAGCAGCTGAAAGACCAGATTGTCGAGGCGCTGCTGGCCTGGCACCGTCAGGATAGCCGCGGGCTTGTCGGTCCGGTCGACAGCACTCAGGAAAACCTGTGGCCGCTGTGGTATCGCCAGCGGGTGGAAGTGCTGTGGGGGACGCTTAACCAGTTCAACAATACCGGTTTAACCATGCAGGACAAACGTATCCTGTTTCGTACCCGCGAGTGCTTGCCGGCGCTGTTCGAAGGATTTAATGACAACTGCGTTCTGATCCACGGCAATTTTACTCTGCGCAGCATGCTAAAGGACTCCCGCAGCGATCAGCTTCTGGCAATGTTGGGGCCGGGGATCATGCTCTGGGCGCCGCGCGAATATGAGCTGTTCAGGCTCAGCGACAGCGGGGCGGCGGAAGGGTTACTGTGGCACTACCTTCAACGCGCTCCCGTTGCAGAGGCGTTTCTCTGGCGACGCTGGCTCTACCTGCTCTGGGACGAAGTGGCGCAGCTGGTCAACACCGGACGTTTCAATCGCGCCAACTTCGATCTTGCGGCGAGGTCACTCCTGCCCTGGCTCGCCTGACGATCCTTTCAGCCACTGCCAGAGGCGTCCGAGCGTCTCGTAGCCGACGCGATCGCTATGCATCAGCCACATCGGAGATGGAATAATCCGCTCCCATGGGTTGAGCGGCGCGCTGATGGCCATCTGGTTTGCCGGTGCGGGAAGCGGGTGCAGACCTTGTTTCTCGAAGAAGATCATCGCTCTTGGCAGGTGCGAGGCGGAGGTCACCAGTAAGAACGGAACATCGCCAATCGCCTGCTTCACCGCAGCGGCCTCTTCCTCGGTATCCTTTGGGCTGTCCAGGGTGATAATCGAGGAACGCGGGACGCCGAGCGATTCCGCGATTCTGGCACCCGCTTCCGCCGTACTCACCGGGTTCGTTTTTGCCGCCGCGCCGGTGAAGATCATTTTTGATCCCGGATTCGCCAGCCAGAGGCGAATGCCCTCGTTTAGCCGCGGCAGGCTGTTGTTAATCAGGTTCGAGCTGGGGGCCCAGTCAGGATCCCATGTATATCCGCCGCCCAGCACCACGATGTATTCAACTTTCTGGTTTCCCTGCCACGTTGGGTACTTAGCTTCGATGGGACGTAACAGGCCATCCGCCACCGGTTGCAGGCTCAGCAGCAGCAGGACAAGCCAGCCGAACGTGATAAGCGTTTTGCCACTTTTCTGAAAGCGACTAAACCACACCAGCGCCAGCCCCAGCGCAATGATGATGAGTAGCAGCGGAAGGGGAAGCATCATCCCTCCAACGTATTTCTTAAGGGTAAAAAGCATCCTTTTTGGTTCCTTTTTTGACCATATAGCAGGTGATTACCCGTGATATTACACCAGAGAGGTTCATTCTCCGCGCGGGTGTGACAAAATAGCGGTTTTGCAGTTAGCGAGTGGAACTCTCCCAATGCGGGATCGCAATTTTGATGACATCGCGGAAAAGTTTTCGCGCAACATTTATGGCACCACGAAAGGGCAGCTCCGTCAGACGATCCTCTGGCAGGATCTGGACACCATTCTGGCTACCTTTGGCGGCCAAACGTTGCGCGTGCTGGACGCCGGAGGCGGTGAAGGGCAGACGGCGATAAAAATGGCCGGGCTCGGTCATCACGTCACGCTTTGCGATCTTTCTGCTGAAATGGTCGCCCGCGCGACGCGTGCCGCAGAAGAGAAAGGTGTGAGCGACAACATGCATTTTATACAATGCGCCGCTCAGGACATCGCACAGCATTTGGAAACCCAGGTTGATCTGATATTGTTTCATGCGGTGCTGGAGTGGGTAGCCGATCCGCTAAGCGTGTTACAAACCCTGTGGTCGATGTTGCGCCCGGGCGGCACGCTGTCGCTGATGTTCTACAATGCTAACGGCTTCCTGATGCACAATATGGTGGCAGGAAACTTCGACTATGTTCAGGTCGGGATGCCCAAAAAGAAAAAACGCACGCTTTCCCCGGACTATCCGCGCGATCCGCAGCAGGTTTACGGCTGGCTGGAAGAGATTGGCTGGCAGATCGTCGGGAAGACGGGCGTCAGGGTGTTTCATGATTATCTGCGTGAAAAACACAAACAGCGTGACTGTTTTGACACCTTAACAGAATTAGAAACGCGGTATTGCCGCCAGGAGCCTTTTGTCAGCCTTGGCCGCTATATTCACGTCACCGCGCACAAGCCGCAGATGCAAGGATAACCTATGAGTGAATTTTCCCAGACAGTCCCCGAACTGGTTGCCTGGGCCAGGAAAAACGATTTCTCCATCTCGCTGCCGGTAGACAGACTCTCTTTCCTGCTGGCGGTTGCCACGTTGAACGGCGAGCGGCTGGACGGTGAAATGAGCGAGGGTGAACTGGTGGATGCGTTCCGCCACGTCAGTGATGCGTTTGAGCAAACCAGCGAAACCATTAGCGTGCGTGCCAACAACGCGATCAACGATATGGTGCGTCAACGTCTGCTGAACCGCTTTACCAGCGAGCAGGCGGAAGGAAACGCCATCTATCGCCTGACGCCGCTGGGCATCGGCATCACCGATTACTATATTCGCCAGCGCGAATTTTCCACGCTGCGTCTTTCCATGCAGCTCTCGATCGTGGCCGGTGAGCTTAAGCGCGCCGCCGATGCGGCGGATGAAAACGGTGACGAATTCCACTGGCATCGCAACGTTTACGCGCCGCTGAAATACTCGGTGGCCGAGATTTTCGACAGTATCGATCTCACCCAGCGCCTGATGGACGAACAGCAGCAGCAGGTGAAAGACGATATCGCGCAGCTGCTGAATAAAGACTGGCGAGCGGCCATCTCCAGCTGTGAACTTTTGCTGTCAGAAACCTCTGGTACGCTGCGTGAACTGCAGGATACGCTGGAGGCCGCAGGGGACAAGCTGCAGGCCAACCTGCTGCGCATCCAGGACGCGACCCTGGCGCACGACGATCTGCATTTTATTGACCGTCTGGTGTTCGATCTGCAGAGTAAACTCGACCGCATTATCAGCTGGGGCCAGCAGTCGATCGATCTGTGGATCGGCTATGACCGCCACGTGCATAAATTTATCCGTACCGCGATTGATATGGATAAAAATCGCGTCTTTGCCCAGCGTCTGCGTCAGTCGGTACAGACCTACTTTGATGCGCCGTGGGCGCTGACCTATGCCAATGCCGATCGTCTGCTGGATATGCGCGACGAAGAGATGGCATTGCGCGATGAAGAGGTGACCGGTGAATTGCCGCCGGATCTGGAATACGAAGAATTCAACGAAATTCGCGAGCAGCTTGCGGCCATGATCGAAGAACAGCTCGCTGTCTACAAAACCAGACAAGCGCCGCTGGATCTTGGACTCGTGGTGCGCGACTATCTGGCGCAATATCCTCGCGCGCGCCATTTCGACGTTGCCCGCATTGTGGTAGACCAGGCGGTGCGCCTGGGTATCGCGCAAGCAGATTTCACCGGACTGCCGCCGAAGTGGCAGCCAATTAACGATTACGGAGCCAAGGTACAGGCGCATGTCATTGACAAATATTGAACAAGTGATGCCAGTTAAGCTGGCACAGGCGCTGGCGAATCCGTTATTTCCGGCGCTGGACAGCCAGCTGCGTGCCGGTCGTCACATTGGCCTGGACGAGCTGGATAATCACGCCTTTTTGATGGACTTCCAGGAGTACCTGGAGGAGTTTTACGCCCGCTATAACGTGGAGCTTATCCGCGCGCCGGAAGGCTTTTTCTACCTGCGCCCGCGCTCCACGACCCTGATCCCGCGCTCTGTTCTCTCCGAGCTGGACATGATGGTCGGCAAAATTCTTTGCTATCTCTATCTCAGCCCGGAACGTCTGGCGAATGAAGGGATCTTCACCCAGCAGGAACTTTACGACGAGCTGCTGACGCTGGCGGATGAGAGCAAGCTGCTCAAGCTGGTGAACAACCGCTCCACGGGGTCGGATCTCGATCGTCAGAAATTACAGGAAAAGGTTCGCTCTTCCCTGAACCGTCTGCGCCGTCTGGGGATGGTCTGGTTTATGGGCCACGACAGCAGCAAATTCCGCATTACGGAATCGGTCTTCCGCTTCGGCGCCGACGTGCGTGCGGGCGATGACGCGCGTGAAGCGCAGCTTCGCATGATCCGCGACGGTGAAGCGATGCCGGTGGAAAACCATTTGCAGCTCAACGACGAGCATGAAGAGAATCTGCCGGATAGCGGGGAGGAAGAGTAATGATTGAACGCGGTAAATTTCGCTCACTGACGCTGATTAACTGGAACGGCTTCTTTGCCCGAACGTTCGATCTGGATGAGCTGGTCACGACGCTCTCCGGCGGTAACGGGGCGGGGAAATCCACCACCATGGCGGCGTTTGTTACGGCGCTGATCCCCGATCTGACGCTACTTCACTTCCGTAACACCACCGAAGCGGGTGCGACAAGCGGCTCCCGCGATAAGGGGCTGCACGGTAAGCTGAAAGCGGGCGTCTGTTATTCCGTGCTGGACGTCATTAACTCGCGTCACCAGCGCGTGGTGGTGGGCGTGCGCCTGCAGCAGGTCGCCGGTCGCGACCGTAAAGTGGATATCAAACCGTTTGCCATCCAGGGGCTGCCAACCTCCGTGCAGCCGACCGCGCTGCTCACGGAAACCCTGAACGAACGCCAGGCGCGCGTGTTGACGCTGCAGGAGCTGAAGGACAAGCTCGAAGCTATTGAAGGCGTGCAGTTCAAGCAATTCAACTCGATTACCGACTATCACTCCCTGATGTTCGATCTGGGCGTGGTGGCGCGCCGTCTGCGCACCGCATCAGACCGTAGCAAATACTACCGTCTGATCGAAGCCTCCCTGTACGGCGGTATCTCCAGCGCCATTACCCGCTCCCTACGAGACTACCTGCTGCCGGAAAACAGCGGCGTGCGTAAGGCCTTCCAGGATATGGAAGCGGCGCTGCGTGAAAACCGCATGACGCTGGAAGCGATTCGCGTTACCCAGTCTGACCGCGACCTGTTTAAACACCTGATCAGCGAAGCCACTAACTACGTGGCGGCGGACTATATGCGTCACGCCAACGAGCGCCGCGTCCATCTCGACCAGGCGTTAGAATACCGCCGCGAACTGTTTACCTCCCGTAAACAGCTGGTGGCCGAGCAGTACAAGCACGTCGAGATGGCGCGCGAGCTGGGCGAGCACAACGGTGCCGAAGGCGATCTGGAAGCCGATTACCAGGCTGCCAGCGATCACCTGAACCTGGTGCAGACCGCGCTGCGCCAGCAGGAAAAGATCGAGCGCTACGAAGCGGATCTCGATGAGCTGCAGATTCGTCTCGAAGAGCAAAATGAAGTGGTGGCCGAAGCCGCCGAGATGCAGGAAGAGAACGAAGCCCGCGCCGAAGCTGCCGAGCTGGAAGTGGACGAGCTGAAAAGCCAGCTTGCAGATTACCAGCAGGCGCTGGACGTGCAGCAGACGCGTGCGATTCAGTACAACCAGGCGCTGCAGGCGCTACAGCGTGCGAAAGAGCTGTGCCATCTGCCAGACCTGACGCCGGACAGCGCCGACGAGTGGCTGGATACCTTCCAGGCCAAAGAGCAGGAAGCCACCGAGAAACTGCTCTCGCTTGAACAGAAAATGAGCGTCGCGCAAACGGCGCACAGCCAGTTTGAGCAGGCTTATCAGCTGGTGGTCGCGATTAACGGCCCGCTGGCGCGTAATGAAGCCTGGGACGTAGCCCGTGAACTGCTGCGCGACGGCGTGAACCAGCGCCATCTGGCCGAGCAGGTGCAGCCGCTGCGTATGCGCCTGAACGAACTGGAACAGCGCCTGCGCGAGCAGCAGGAAGCCGAGCGTTTGCTCGCTGAGTTCTGCAAGCGCCAGGGCAAACAATACGATTTCGACGAGCTTGAGGCACTGCATCAGGAGCTGGAAGCACGTATTGCGGCCCTGTCTGATACCGTATCAAACGCCAGCGAACAGCGTATGACGCTGCGTCAGGAGCTGGAACAGCTTCAGTCTCGTTCGAAGACGCTTCTGGAGCGTGCGCCGGTCTGGCTGGCAGCGCAAAGCAGCCTGAACCAGCTCAGCGAACAGTGTGGCGAGGAGTTTGAATCCAGCCAGCAGGTGACCGAATACCTGCAGCAGCTGCTGGAGCGCGAGCGCGAAGCCATCGTTGAGCGTGACGAAGTGGGCGCGCGCAAGCGTGACGTGGATGAAGAAATCGAGCGCTTAAGCCAGCCGGGCGGGTCAGAAGATCCGCGTCTGAATACCCTGGCCGAGCGTTTTGGCGGCGTACTGCTGTCTGAGATTTACGATGACGTTGGCCTGGACGATGCGCCGTATTTCTCCGCGCTGTACGGTCCATCCCGCAACGCAATCGTGGTGCCGGATCTGTCGCTGATTTCTGAGCAGCTGGCAGGGCTTGAGGATTGTCCGGAAGATCTCTATCTGATCGAAGGGGATCCGCAGTCGTTCGATGACAGCGTCTTCAGCGTTGACGAGCTGGAAAAAGCGGTGGTGGTGAAAATTGCCGATCGCCAGTGGCGTTACTCCCGCTTCCCCGAGCTGCCGCTGTTTGGTCGCGCCGCGCGCGAAAGCCGCATCGAGAGCCTGCACGCCGAGCGTGAAACGCTGTCTGAACGTTTTGCGACCCTGTCGTTTGACGTGCAGAAAACCCAGCGTCTGCACCAGGCGTTCAGCCGCTTTATCGGAAGCCATCTCGCCGTGGCGTTTGAAGCCGACCCGGAAGCGGAAATCCGCAAGCTCAATACCCGCCGTGGCGAGCTGGAGCGCGCGATTACCAGTCATGAAAGTGACAACCAGCAGAGCCGCGTCCAGTTTGAACAGGCGAAAGAGGGCGTCGCTGCCCTTAACCGCATCCTGCCGCGCCTCAACCTGCTGGCGGATGATACGCTGGCCGACCGCGTGGATGAGATCCAGGAGCGTCTGGATGAAGCCCAGGAAGCAGCGCGTTTCGTGCAGCAGCACGGCAACCAGCTGGCGAAGCTGGAGCCCGTGGTGTCTGTACTGCAAAGCGACCCGGAACAGTTCGAGCAGTTAAAAGAAGATTATGCCTGGTCGCAGCAGGTGCAGCGCGAGGCGCGCCAGCAGGCGTTTGCTCTGACGGAAGTGGTGCAGCGTCGGGCCCACTTCGGCTACTCCGATTCGGCTGAAATGCTGAGCGGTAACAGCGACCTGAATGAAAAACTGCGTCAACGCCTTGAGCAGGCGGAAGCGGAACGTACCCGCGCTCGCGAAGCGATGCGCAGCCACTCGGCGCAGCTGAATCAGTACAACCAGGTGCTGGCCTCGCTGAAAAGCTCCTTCGACACCAAGAAAGAGCTGTTAAACGACCTGCAGAAAGAGCTGCAGGACATTGGCGTCCGTGCCGACAGCGGGGCGGAAGAGCGTGCGCGCATTCGTCGTGACGAGCTGCATAGCCAGCTCAGCAATAACCGTGCGCGTCGTAATCAGCTGGAGAAAGCGCTCACCTTCTGCGAAGCGGAAATGGATAACCTGACCCGTCGCCTGCGCAAGCTGGAGCGCGACTATCACGAAATGCGTGAGCAGGTCGTGACGGCGAAAGCGGGCTGGTGCGCCGTGATGCGCATGGTGAAAGACAACAACGTTGAACGTCGCCTGCACCGTCGCGAGCTGGCATACCTCTCTGCCGATGAGCTGCGTTCGATGTCGGATAAGGCGCTGGGTGCGCTGCGTCTGGCGGTGGCGGATAACGAACATCTGCGCGATGTATTGCGCATGTCAGAGGATCCGAAACGTCCAGAACGTAAAATTCAGTTCTTCGTGGCCGTTTATCAGCACCTGCGCGAGCGTATTCGTCAGGACATCATCCGTACCGACGATCCGGTCGAAGCCATCGAACAGATGGAAATTGAGCTGGGGCGTCTGACGGAAGAGCTGACCTCCCGCGAGCAGAAGCTGGCGATCAGCTCCCGCAGCGTGGCGAACATCATTCGCAAAACCATTCAGCGCGAGCAGAACCGTATCCGCCAGCTGAACCAGGGGCTGCAGAGCGTCTCGTTTGGTCAGGTCAACAGCGTGCGTCTTAACGTCAACGTCCGTGAAGCCCACGCGACGCTGCTGGAAGTGCTCTCTGAGCAGCACGAGCAGCATCAGGATCTGTTCAACAGCAACCGTCTGACCTTCTCCGAAGCGCTGGCGAAGCTGTATCAGCGCCTGAATCCGCAGATTGATATGGGCCAGCGTACGCCGCAAACCATCGGTGAAGAGCTTCTGGACTACCGTAACTACCTGGAAATGGAAGTTGAGGTTAACCGTGGCTCAGATGGCTGGCTGCGTGCGGAATCCGGGGCGCTCTCTACCGGTGAAGCGATCGGTACCGGGATGTCAATTCTGGTGATGGTGGTGCAGAGCTGGGAAGATGAAGCACGTCGTCTGCGCGGGAAAGATATCTCCCCATGCCGACTGCTGTTCCTGGATGAAGCGGCGCGTCTCGATGCCCGCTCTATTGCCACGCTGTTCGAGCTTTGCGAACGTCTCGATATGCAGCTCATCATTGCGGCACCGGAAAACATCAGCCCTGAAAAAGGCACCACCTATAAACTGGTGCGTAAAGTGTTCCAGAACAGCGAACACGTGCACGTTGTCGGGCTGCGTGGCTTTGCGCCGCAGCCGCCGGAGTCACTGCCGGAAACCACGGCAGACGCGTCCTGAGGCGTTTTGTTACAAAGAGCGGCGCAGAAGCGCCGCTTTTTTTATTCACTTAACTTGTGCTCAGGGCTGCGTTATCTTTAAACTTCTTTACATAAGGTAAGGCAGCAGAGTTGTCGTCTACCTATAATAAAAGAAAGCCCCACCGTGATGGGCATGTCGTGAAAACAGGGGGCAAGGGATGTTGCTAAAGAAAGAATGTGGTCGTCAGCTGTCAGCGCTGAGTTTATGCCTGGCAGTGATGTTTGCTCCACTGTTAACCGCCCAGGCCGACGAGCCTGAAATTGTGCCGACTGACAGCTCCGCAGCGACAGGCGCGCAGCCGACGTCATTGTCTCAGCCGCTGGAACAGTCTCCGGCAACGGCCATCATGGGCGGGATTAAGCCGTTGCCGGAAGGCATCGACGTCGAATCGCTCAGCCAGCAGCTCCAGACGGGGCTGCCGTCAGGCTACACGCCCGCCTATATCAATCAGCTCACGCTGCTTTATGCTGCCCGCGATATGAAACCCATGTGGGAAAACCGTGAAGCCGTGCGCGCCTTCCAGCAGCAGTTGGCGGAAGTGGCGATTGCGGGCTTTCAGCCGCAGTTTACGAAGTGGGTTGAACTGTTAACCGATCCTGCCGTCACCGGTCAGGCGCGGGATGTGGTCCTTTCCGATGCCATGATGGGCTACCTGCAGTTTGTGGCGGGTATTCCGGTTAACGGCAACCGCTGGCTGTACAGCGATAAGCCCTATAAGCTGGCGACGCCAGCCCTGTCGGTGATTAACCAGTGGCAATTAGCGCTGGATAACGGCGACCTGCCGCGCTTCATTGCCAGCCTCGCGCCGGCGCATCCGCAGTATGCCACCATGCACCAGTCGCTCCTCGCGCTGGTGGGGGACTCGCGGCCATGGCCGCAAATGCGGGGGACCGCAACGCTGCGGCCGGGTCAGTGGAGCAGCGATGTGCCTGCCCTGCGCGAGATCCTGAAACGCTCCGGTATTCTTGATGGCGGGCCGACGATTGCCTTGCCGGGCGACGATCCGCAAAGCGCGGTGGTCAGCCCGTCAGCGCCCGTGAAAGAGAGCAAGGCCACTACCCTGAGTAATAAGCCCGCGGCCTATGATCGCGAACTGGTCGCCGCGGTTAAACAGTTCCAGGCCGCTCAGGGGCTAGGAGCCGATGGCGTCATTGGCCCGTCAACGCGTGACTGGCTTAACGTATCGCCTGCGCAGCGGGCAGGGGTGCTGGCGCTCAATATTCAGCGTTTGCGCCTGCTGCCGGGCACGCTGTCAACCGGCATTATGGTTAACATCCCGGCCTATTCCCTGGTCTATTATCAGGATGGTAGCGAGAAGCTGGCCTCGCGCGTGATTGTCGGGCGTCCTGATCGTAAAACGCCGATGATGAGTAGCGCGTTAAATAACGTGGTGGTTAACCCGCCGTGGAACGTACCGCCGACGCTGGCGCGTAAGGACATTCTGCCTAAGGTCTGGAACGATCCGGGTTATCTGGAACGTCATGGCTATACGGTAATGCGTGGCTGGAACAGTAAAGAGGCGATCGATCCTTATATGGTCGACTGGTCGACGATCACGCCATCTAACCTGCCGTTCCGCTTCCAGCAAGCACCTGGCGCACATAACTCGCTTGGACGCTATAAATTCAACATGCCGAGTTCAGATGCTATCTATCTGCACGATACGCCGAACCACAATCTGTTCCAGAAAGATACCCGGGCACTGAGTTCAGGCTGCGTGCGCGTGAATAAAGCTTCGGAGCTGGCCAACATGCTGTTGCAGGATGCGGGCTGGAACGATACGCGTATTTCTGACGCCCTGAAGCAAGGGGATACGCGCTACGTGAATATTCGCCACAACATTCCGGTCAATCTTTACTATCTGACGGCGTTTGTGGGCGAAGACGGGCGCACTCAGTACCGTACAGATATTTACAATTATGATCTCACCGCGCGATCCGGCGCACAAATTTTGCCAAAAGCGGAACAATTAATCAGGTAAATGAAGCAGTTCGGGAAAAATGATTGTCGTAAGTTATGGTGAATCGGGGCCAATATCGCTGTAAGCCGCGTATTCACTGGGGTTGGGCGCCTTGACGTACCCCGTTTTGCCAGTTAAGGTGCCCTTCGTGCGCTAAGCATATTACGATTTCTTTGACCTGTAGACCTGATTATCATGGACAAATTTGACGCTAATCGCCGCAAGCTGCTGGCGTTAGGTGGTGTTGCGCTTGGCGCAGCGGCCATCTTACCGACGCCAGCATTTGCCACCCTCTCGACACCTCGTCCGCGCGTTTTAACGCTCAGCAATCTTCACACCGGTGAGTCGCTAAAAGCGGAGTTTTTCGATGGCAGAGGCTATATTCAGGATGAATTAGCAAGACTCAACCATTTTTTCCGTGATTTCCGCGCGAATAAAGTAAAAGCCATCGACCCTGGACTGTTTGATCAGCTTTTCCGCCTTCAGGGCCTGCTGGGCACCAGCAAGCCGGTGCAGCTTATTTCTGGTTATCGCTCGATTGATACCAATAATGAACTGCGCGCCCATAGCCGTGGGGTAGCGAAAAAAAGCTACCACACGAAGGGACAGGCAATGGATTTCCATATTGAAGGCGTTTCGTTAGCCAATATTCGCAAAGCCGCGTTATCTATGCGCGCTGGTGGTGTAGGATATTACCCACGTAGCAACTTTGTGCATATTGATACCGGGCCGGTTCGGCACTGGTAATAACGAAACACAGGAGCAGTATGAACTATCGTATTATTCCGGTTACCGCGTTCTCCCAGAACTGTTCATTAATCTGGTGCGAACAAACCAAACTGGCCGCGCTTGTCGATCCCGGCGGTGACGCTGAGAAAATCAAGCAGGAAGTTGCCGACAGCGGCGTGACGCTGATGCAGATTTTACTGACGCATGGTCACCTCGACCATGTGGGTGCAGCGGCTGAACTGGCTAAATATTACGGTGTGCCGATTATCGGCCCGGAAAAAGAGGATGAGTTCTGGCTGCAGGGGTTACCCGCCCAAAGCCGCATGTTTGGCCTTGATGAGTGTCTGCCTTTGACGCCCGATCGTTGGCTAAACGAAGGAGAGCGCGTTAACGTAGGGAATGTGACTTTACAGGTGTTGCATTGTCCTGGGCATACGCCAGGCCATATCGTCTTCTTTGACGACCAGTCCCGTCTGCTGATATCCGGCGATGTGATTTTCAAAGGTGGCGTAGGACGCAGCGATTTTCCGCGTGGCGATCACGGGCAGCTGATTCAGTCGATCAAACAGAAGTTATTGCCGCTGGGTGATGACGTAACGTTTATCGCAGGACACGGTCCGATGTCGACGCTGGGCTATGAACGGCTCCATAACCCGTTCCTTCAGGATGAAATGCCTGTCTGGTAACCAGCATAAAAAAAAGCCTGCTTAACGCAGGCTTTTTTGTGGGCGCTATTACAGGACGGCGACAATCGCTTCGCACAGTGGCGCCATGTTGTCAGGGGTCATGCCTGCAACGTTCACGCGGCCAGAGGCTACGGCGTATACGCCGAACTCTTCGCGCAGACGAAGAACCTGCTCTTTAGTCAGGCCGCTGAACGAGAACATGCCGTTCTGTTTGATGATGAAGCTGAAGTCGCGGTCTGCGCCTTTCTCAGCCAGGGTGTTCACAAACAGCAGGCGCATGCGCTGGATACGCTGACGCATATCGTTCAGCTCTTGTTCCCAGATCGCGCGCAGCGCATCGTTGCTCAGAATGGTCGCAACAACAGACGCACCGTGTGCCGGCGGGTTAGAGTAGTTAGCGCGGATAACGGATTTCATCTGGCTGAAGGCGCGATCGGCGGTTTCATCGTTAGCCGCAACCAGCGTACAGGCACCTACACGCTCATTGTACAGACCAAAGTTCTTGGAGTAGGAGCTTGCAACGATCAGCTCCTGATGCACGGCTGCGAACGCGCGCAGGCCTTCGGCATCTTCTTCCAGACCGCGGGCGAAGCCCTGGTAAGCAAAGTCAAACAGCGGCAGCCAGCCTTTCTCAACGGAGAGCTTCGCCAGGTGTTCCCACTGCTCAAGCGTTGGATCGATACCGGTCGGGTTGTGGCAGCAGCCGTGGAACAGCACCACGTCACCCGCCTGCGCTTCGCTCAGGCTTGCCAGCAGGCCGTCAAAGTCCAGAGCGTGGTTCGCCGCGTCGTAGTAAGCATATTCCCGCACTTCCAGGCCCGCAGAGTTAAAGACGCTCTTGTGGTTCGGCCAGCTTGGGTTGCTCACCCATACGCGCTTAACAGAGGTGTTTTTCGCAAGGAAATCCGCCGCAACGCGCAGCGCGCCGGTACCGCCAGGGGTCTGCGCCGTGCGCGCACGTTTGTCACTCACAATTGCGCTGCCTTTACCGAACAGCAGCTCCTGGGTGCAGCGACCAAATTCAGGGATACCATCAATACCGAGGTAGTTTTTGGTGGTTTCATTTTCCAGCAGATACTGCTCAGCTTTCTTAACGCTGGTCAGTACCGGAGTTTTGCCGGTTTCATCTTTATATACACCAATTCCCAGGTTGATTTTGCCAGGGCGGTCGTCGGCACGAAACAGATCGGCCAGGCCCAGAATAGGGTCGGCAGGAGCGGCGGTAATGTTCTCAAACATGACGAAGTTCCATTGTGATTACAGAAGTGAAATCCGCTATCAGGTTAACGGTAGATTTACAAAATGCCAACCGTTTGCGACGAAAAGCGTGCGGCTTTTCAAAAGTCGCCATTATTTTCTGTCAGGCATAAAAAAACAGGGCCGAAGCCCTGTTCATTATGCATATAACAAAGTGGTGTTCTGATTAGAACTGGTAAACTGCAGCCAGACCCAGTTGGTCGTCGGTACCAACCCAGCCGCCGCCAGTGCGCTTGGCCTGATCTTCGTCGATCAGGTTGATACGGTAGTCAGCAGACACGTTGAAGTTTTTATTGAAGTAGTAAGTTGCGCCTACTTCAACGTATTTAGCCAGATCTGCATCGCCGCCGGCTACGGTGTTCAGGTTTTTACCTTTACTCTGCACGTAGGACAGGGATGGACGCAGGCCGAAATCGAACTGGTACTGAGCGATAACTTCGAAGTTCTGGGTTTTGTTCGCTACGTTGAACACGTCACCATTAGCATCCGGAGTATTGGAACCGGTGCTGTTACCCAGGATGCTCATGTTGCGAGTTTCTGCGTACACAGCTGCCAGATACAGGCTGTTAGCATCGTATTTACCACCGATTGCCCATGCTTCAGCTTTGTCGCCTTTGCCATCAGCTTTCTGGTCGAGAGTACGGTTAGCATTACTGTATGCGCCGGTCAGACCAAAGCCACCGCCGAAGTCGTAACCCACAGAGTAACCAACACCGTCGCCGTTGGCACGACGCAGATCAGCACGCTCGTTTTTAGCCTGGTACTGGATACCGAAGCTCAGACCATCAACCAGACCGAAGAAATCGCTGTTACGGTAGGTCAGCAGGCCAGTAGAACGGCTGGTCATGTAGTTATCAACATAACCACCGCCCCAGGTTTCGCCGGACCAGGTTGGCGCCATGTCGGTGTAAGACTCAACATCGTATACGATGCCGTAGTTACGGCCATAGTCGATGCTGCCAGCGTCAGCCATTTTCAGACCCGCGAAAGCCAGACGAGTACGGGTAGAGTTGTTTGAAGACTGCTCACTTTCAGCTGAGCTGGCCAGTGCACGGTATTCCCACTGGCCATAACCGGTCAGTTGGTCGTTGATCTGAGTTTCGCCTTTGAAACCGATCTGCGCGTAGGTGGAGTCTGCGTTGTTGGTATTATCGCCGTTGGTAACGAAATCACGCTCAGCGTTAATTTTTCCGTACAGATCCAGTTTGTTGCCGTTCTTGTTATAGATTTCTGCAGCGTTAGCTGCACCGGCTACCAGCAGGGCAGGGATTACCACTGCCAGAATATTGCGCTTCATCATTATTTATTACCCTCATTGGTTTTTTTATGACACTCGCCACTGCCGTCAATAAATTCTGTCAATAAATATTTCCGGAACTATTGATGAGAGTTAGGTGTCTTTATGTATCTGACAGGCATCTTTCCATTCACCGAAGCGTTTCGCTAGCCTGAAAGTGCTACAATTCTCAAGATTGAGTTACAGAAAGAAAATATGTGTAACTAAATATGTATTTTTAGGAACTTTGTGAACCATCTCAAATTTCAGAGCGGCCTGGCGAACTAAGCAACAGCACCTTTCCTATATATATGAATTCCTTATGTTTAATTTGAATAAAGGCAATTCCTATAAACGAATGTTAAACGACTCGTTTTTTCTTATGACCATAGAAAGACTTCTGGATGGCTGAAAAATTGGTTGAAATTTGTGCTATTACTTCAGGCTGTAATAATCGCAATAAGACTGAGGTTTATTTTTTGTGGCTGGATATTTCGCGGAAACAAAACGTAACAGGTAGTGGTTGTGACGGGGTGGTGGTTTATAAACGCTGACTTTACGCTGACAAAAACTGACAAGGCAGAATAAAATAATGGCCAGCAAATGCTGGCCATTGTCTGTTGTGTTACTTAGAAGCTGGCGTTGCGCGGAGTACGCGGGAACGGAATCACGTCACGCACGTTCTGAACACCGGTTACGTAGGCGATCAGACGCTCGAAGCCCAGACCGAACCCTGCGTGCGGAACGGTGCCATAACGGCGCAGATCGCGATACCAGCTGTAGTCCGCAGGGTTGAGACCCATCTCTTCCATGCGCGCGTCAAGCACGTCCAGACGTTCTTCACGCTGAGAACCACCGATGATTTCACCGATGCCCGGCGCCAGTACGTCCATCGCTGCCACGGTTTTCCCGTCTTCGTTAAGACGCATATAGAAGGCCTTAATGTCTTTCGGGTAGTTTTTAACGACAACCGGCGCTTTGAAATGTTTCTCGGCGAGATAGCGTTCGTGCTCAGACGCCAGATCGACGCCCCAGTAAACCGGGTTCTCGAACTTCTCACCGCATTTTTCAAGGATCGCTACCGCGTCGGTATAGTCCACCTGCGCAAAGTCGGCGGAGACGAAACGCTCCAGACGCGCCACCGCATCGCTGTCTACGCGCTCTGCGAAGAATTTCATGTCGTCAGGACGCTCTTCCAGAACCGCTTTGAATACGTACTTCAGCATCGCTTCTGCGAGACCTGCAACGTCATTCAGATCGGCAAACGCCACTTCCGGCTCCAGCATCCAGAACTCCGCCAGGTGGCGGCTGGTGTTGGAGTTTTCGGCGCGGAAGGTTGGGCCGAAGGTGTAGATCTTAGACAGCGCACAGGCGTAGGTTTCGCCGTTGAGCTGGCCGGATACCGTCAGGAAGGCTTCTTTACCAAAGAAGTCTTTGTCATAGTCCACTTTACCTTCCGGCGTGCGCGGCAGGTTTTCCATGTCCAGCGTCGAGACGCGGAACATTTCGCCTGCACCTTCCGTATCGGATGCGGTGATCAGCGGGGTAGACACCCAGAAATAACCCTGCTCATCGAAGAAGCGATGCAGCGCCTGGGCCAGCGTATGACGCACGCGGGCCACCGCACCAATCAGGTTGGTACGCGGACGCAGGTGCGCCACTTCACGCAGGTATTCAATGCTGTGACGTTTTGCCGCCATCGGATAGGTGTCCGGATCTTCAACCCAGCCGGTCACTTCAATGGCAGAGGCCTGGATCTCGAAGCTCTGTCCCTGACCCGGGGATGCCACAACCACACCGGTGACGATAACGGAACAGCCCGTCGTCAGGCGCAGAACGTCATCATTGTAATTGGGCAGAGAATTATTAATGACGGCCTGTACAGGATCAAAGCAGGAACCGTCATAGACGGCAAGGAAGGAGATGCCAGCTTTAGAATCTCGGCGAGTACGCACCCATCCGCGCACGGTGACCTCCTGGTCAACGGCGACACGGCCCTGGAGTACGTCGGCTACAGGCACAACGCTCATAATATTCTCTCTGTTAATAGTCGGAAAAAATAAACACTTGTCCACCCTTATGGGGGGATATCTATGTTACCTGCCATCCGCTATCAGACAAGTAAATTTCGCAGTCAAAAGAGAAGAATTGAGAAATAAATAAGGGAAGGGAGCCCTGAAGGCTCCCGTAAGCGCTTAACTGGCTTTTTTGATCTGAGGGAGATCGAACGCTTTGCGCAATGCGCGGACAAACGCTTTGTCATGGCAGATGGTTTTACCCGGGCTGTCGGAGAGCTTTGCCACCGGCTTGCCGTTACATTCCACCAGCTTTATAACGATATTCAGAGGTTTTACCTGAGGAATGTCGCAGGTCAACCGGGTACCGATCCCGAAGCCCAGATTAATTCTGGCATTGAAATGACGATACAGTTCTACGGCTTTCGCCAGGTCGAGATTATCGGAGAAGACCAGCACCTTGCTCATCGGGTCAATACCGAGTTTTTGATAATGGGCAATCGCCTTTTCGCCCCATTCAACCGGATCCCCGGAGTCGTGGCGTAACCCCTGGTAACGTTCAGCGAACTCGGGACCAAAGTCGCGCAGGAAGGCATCCATCGTAATGCAGTCGGTCAGGGCGATCCCGAGTTGATCCGGGTACTCTTCAAGCCAGGCGGCCAGCGCCGCACGCTGGCTGTTAGCCAGGTCAGGGCTAATTTGCTGATGTGCCTGGAACCACTCGTGTGCCTGGGTGCCCATTGGCGTCAGGTTGAGGCGACGCGCCAGATCGTAGTTACTGGTGCCCACGAACCACGGCTCCTGCTGCAGACGTTCAACGATAGCCTGCTGAACCTCGCGAGAGAAGCGGCGACGGGTGCCGAAATCCATCAGGCGGAAGCGGGACATATCCAGCCCTTCGGTCAGGGTAGAGAATGCTGCAAGTTTGTTTTCCAGCGAGGCGACCGCCTGTTCGACGCCGGTTTCAGGCGAACGGTAGCGGTGGGCCAGCTCGCTGATAACGGCGAGAAGCGGCACTTCCCACATGATCACTTCCCGCCACGGACCTTCAAGACGAATATCCAGCTTGCCGTTTTCGTTGGTCACGGTGACCTGTTCAGGCTTATAGCGGAAGTCGCGCAGCCAGTTCAGATAGTCCGCTTTGAAGAAAGGCAGGCCAGAAAGCCACTGGTATTCATCGTCCTGCAGCGTCAGATGCTGCATCGCATCGACCTGTTCACGAATGGAGTCTGCGTAGATACCGAGCAAGTCGTCACCACGGCAGCGGAATTCCGCCGCGACGTGAACGTCATAGTAATGGTGGAAAACGGCTTGCTGCATATGCAGTTTATACGCGTCGGTATCCAGCAACGTATGCAGAACCGGAGAAGCGAATTGAGTCATAGGTGCGCTGTAGCATCCTCTCACGGGAGCGTTTAGTACAATAAACAACTCCGGAGTATACCTTGTTTAGTGATTTATTGAACCCCGATCACAACATAAGCACACTTTATGGTCGAGCGCATTTCGTGCCCCGTGTTATACAAATGTAGCGAAAAAGGTGTTTCTGCCTGAAAAGATGAACATTCTGCATAGCGCGTTTTGCGCAACAGGAATATATTGAAACGTTACTCGACAAACGATGCATAAGGTTTTCTATGACACAACAGCCACAAGCCAAATACCGCCACGACTACCGCGCGCCGGAATACCTGATTAGCGATATCGATCTGACTTTTGACCTGGATGCCGCAAAAACCGTTGTGACAGCGATAAGCCAGGTGATGCGCCACAGCGCGACTGCCGTACCGCTGCGTCTGGATGGCGAAGATCTGACGCTGGTCTCCCTGCATATTAATGATGAACCCTGGTCAGACTATAAAGAAGAAGGCAACCAGCTGGTCATCGACAACCTGCCGGAACGCTTTACGCTGCGCATCGTGAATGAAATCAGCCCTGCCGCCAACACGGCGCTGGAAGGGCTTTACCAGTCAGGCGTGGCCCTGTGTACCCAGTGTGAAGCAGAAGGTTTCCGCCACATTACCTGGTATCTGGACCGCCCGGATGTGCTGGCGCGTTTTACGACGAAAATCATTGCCGATAAAACGCTCTACCCGTTCCTGCTCTCCAACGGCAACCGCGTCGGTGAGGGTGAGCTGGAAAATGGCCGTCACTGGGTGCAGTGGCAGGATCCATTCCCGAAACCATGCTACCTGTTTGCGCTGGTGGCCGGTGATTTCGACGTGCTGCGCGATACCTTTAAAACCCGCTCTGGCCGTGAAGTGGCGCTGGAGCTGTTCGTTGACCGCGGCAACCTCGACCGCGCGCCGTGGGCGATGACCTCGCTCATCAACTCCATGAAGTGGGACGAAGAGCGCTTTGGTCTCGAATATGACCTCGACATCTATATGATCGTCGCCGTCGACTTCTTCAACATGGGCGCAATGGAGAACAAAGGCCTTAACGTCTTTAACTCCAAGTACGTGCTGGCACGTACGGATACCGCCACCGATAAAGACTACCTCGATATCGAGCGCGTGATCGGCCACGAATATTTCCACAACTGGACCGGTAACCGCGTCACCTGCCGCGACTGGTTCCAGCTGAGCCTGAAAGAGGGCCTGACCGTCTTCCGTGACCAGGAGTTCAGCTCCGATCTCGGCTCGCGGGCGGTCAACCGCATCAACAACGTGCGTACCATGCGCGGCCTGCAGTTTGCGGAAGATGCCAGCCCAATGGCGCACCCAATCCGTCCGGACAAAGTCATCGAGATGAACAACTTCTACACCCTGACGGTGTACGAGAAGGGTGCTGAAATTATCCGCATGATCCACACCCTGCTGGGTGAGGAGAACTTCCAGAAAGGGATGCAGCTCTATTTCGAGCGCCACGACGGCAGCGCGGCCACCTGCGATGACTTTGTGCAGGCGATGGAAGATGCGTCCAATGTTGATCTCTCTCACTTCCGCCGCTGGTACAGCCAGGCCGGGACCCCAATTGTCACCGTTAAGGACGACTACAATCCGGAAACCGAGCAGTACACTCTGACCATCAGCCAGCGCACGCCGCCAACCGCTGAGCAGGAAGAGAAATATCCGCTGCACATTCCGTTCAGCATTGAGCTGTACGACAATGAAGGCAACGTCATCCCGCTGCAGAAGGGCGGCCACCCGGTGCACCACGTGCTGAACGTGACTCAGGCAGAGCAGACCTTTATCTTCGACAACGTCTACTTCCAGCCGGTGCCTGCGCTGCTGTGCGAATTCTCCGCGCCGGTGAAGCTGGAGTACAAGTGGAGCGACCAGCAGCTGACGTTCCTGATGCGTCACGCGCGCAACGATTTCTCCCGCTGGGACGCCGCGCAAAGCCTGCTGGCAACCTATATCAAGCTCAACGTGAACCGCTACCAGCAGGGCCAGCCGCTGACGCTGCCGGTGCATGTGGCAGACGCGTTCCGCGCCATCCTGCTGGATGAGAAGATTGATCCGGCGCTGGCGGCTGAAATTCTGACCCTGCCGTCTGCGACGGAAATTGCGGAGCTGTTTGACATCATTGACCCGATTGCCATCGTGGCCGTGCGTGAAGCGCTGACCCGCACGCTGGCGACCGAACTGGCGGATGAGTTCCTGGCGCTCTACAACGCCAACAAGCTTGACGCGTATCGCGTGGAACATGCGGACATCGGTAAACGTTCTCTGCGCAATACCTGCCTGCGCTATCTTGCGTTTGGCGAGGCAGAGCTGGCGAACACGCTGGTGAGCAAGCAGTATCACGAAGCGGATAACATGACGGATGCGCTGGCCGCGCTGTCGGCAAGCGTTGCCGCCGAACTGCCGTGCCGTGATGCGCTGATGCAGGAGTACGACGACAGGTGGCACCAGGATGGCCTGGTGATGGACAAGTGGTTCATCCTGCAGGCGACCAGCCCGGCGGCGGATGCCCTCAGCAAGGTCCGCAGCCTGCTGAAGCACCGTTCGTTCACCATGAGCAACCCGAACCGTGTGCGCTCGCTGATTGGTGCATTTGCCAGCAGCAACCCGGCCGCGTTCCACGCCGAAGACGGCAGCGGCTATCAGTTTATGGTAGAAATGCTGACCGAGCTGAACAGCCGTAACCCGCAGGTGGCGTCCCGCCTGATTGAGCCGCTAATTCGTCTGAAACGCTACGACGCGAAGCGTCAGGCGAAGATGCGAGCCGCGCTTGAGCAGCTGAAAGGGCTGGAGAACCTGTCTGGCGATCTGTACGAGAAGATTGCTAAGGCCTTAGCTTAATACGAAAAAGTGCCGGGGGGCGTTACGTTTACGGGGCCTAAATTTGTTTTTCCCCCTCTCCCCGTGGGAGAGGGCCGGGGCGAGGGCATCAGGCATTAGCCTTAGCTCGTTCTAACTCCGTACCCCCGCGCTTCATCACCCGATCCAACACCTCCGCTTCCAGCTCCGCCAGTCTTGCTGAGCCCACGCGACGAGGCCGCGGAAGATCCACTGTCAGATCAAGACCTATTTTCCCATCCTCTATTAACAGCACCCGGTCAGCCATCGCCACGGCTTCGCTCACGTCATGCGTCACCAGCAGCACCGTAAATCCGTGCGCCTGCCAGAGCGATTCAATCAAATCCTGCATTTCGATCCGCGTCAGGGCGTCCAGCGCACCGAGCGGCTCGTCAAGCAGCAGCAGGCCGGGACGGTGAATCAATGCCCGCGCCAGCGCCACGCGCTGCTTTTGTCCTCCCGAGAGGGCCGCAGGCCATTCACCTGCGCGGTTTTCCAGCCCGACGGCGGCCAACGCCCGACGGGCTTCCTCCCGCCAGTTTCCTTTGAGCCCCAGCCCGACGTTATCAATCACCGTTTTCCACGGCAGCAGGCGCGCGTCCTGAAACATCATGCGGGTATCATCCTGAATATTGGCCAGCGGCGTTGTTCCCGCCAGAATGTCGCCGCCGTTGGGGGCTTCCAGTCCGGCCAGAAGACGTAGCAGCGTACTCTTCCCACCGCCGCTTCGCCCGACAACGGCCACAAATTGCCCGGCGGGAATATGCAGATCCAGCCCGTTGAGAATGGTGTTTTCGCCGTAGCGTTTGGTTACGCCGTTCAGCAGCAGCGGCGTGCCCTGATTTAGTCGTGCAGTATTCATGCTTTCGCCTCCTGAAGGGTGTAGGCCGGGTTCCAGCGCAGCCAGCTGCGCTCCAGCCACTGGGCGCTAACGTCAGCGAGTTTGCCGAGCAGGGCATAAAGAATAATGGCAACCACCACCACGTCCGTTTGCAGGAATTCGCGTGCGTTCATCGCCAGATACCCGATGCCGGAGTTGGCCGATATAGTTTCCGCCACAATCAGGGTCAGCCACATCAGGCCGAGCGCAAAGCGCACCCCGACCATGATGGAGGGCAGGGCGCCCGGCAGGATCACGTGAGTAAAGAGAGAAAAACCCGACAAGCCGTAGCTTCGTGCCATCTCCACCAGACCACGATCGATATTGCGGATGCCGTGCCAGGTGTTGATGTAGATCGGGAACAGCGTGCCCAGCGCCACGAGGAAGATCTTGGCGCTTTCATCAATCCCAAACCATAAAATCACCAGCGGGATCAGCGCCAGATGCGGCACGTTGCGCAGCATCTGAATGGAGGTATCCAGCAGCCGCTCGCCCCAGCGGGAAAGGCCGCTAATCAAGCCCAGAACCAGACCGATGCTGCCGCCGATGGAAAACCCAATCACGGCGCGCCAGGAGCTGATCGCCAGATGCTGCCACAGCTCGCCGCTGACGCTCAGCGACCAGAACGCTTCGATAACGCCCTCGGGAGAGGGCAGAATGCGGCTCGACAGCCAGCCGGTGGACGACGCGAGCTGCCAGAGAGCCACGATGCCGACGGGCAAAAACCACGGTGCGGCGCGCAGCAGCCATTTTTGTGAAGTGGCAGACATGGTCACTCCTTAGCTTTGTGCGGCTTTACGTGGAATAAACTCGTTTGCCACCGCTTCGCCCTGCAGCTGGAGCCGCTGCGGCTGCGGAATTTCTGGAATGGCGACGTCCAGATGTGGGAATAACAGCTCGCCCACCTTGTAGGCCTCTTCCAGGTGCGGATAGCCGGAGAGGATAAAGCTGTCGATGCCCAGGTCAGCGTATTCATTAATCCGCGCGGCCACGGTTGGCCCGTCGCCCACCAGCGCCGTGCCCGCGCCGCCGCGTACCAGACCGACGCCCGCCCACAGGTTCGGGCTGATTTCCAGATTCTCGCGCTTGCCGTTGTGCAGAGAGGCCATGCGGTGCTGCCCGACGGAATCGGTTTTGGCAAACGCAGCCTGCGCCTTTGCGATGGTCTCATCGTCCAGGTGGGAGATCAGACGGTCTGCCGCCTGCCAGGCTTCTTCATTGGTTTCACGCACAATCACGTGCAGGCGAATCCCAAAGCGTACCCTGCGGCCATGGGCGGCGGCTTTGGCGCGGACCTGGGCAATTTTCTCTTTCACCAGCTCGGGCGGCTCGCCCCAGGTCAGATAGAGATCGACCTGCTCGGCGGCAAGATCCTGTGCCACATCCGACGATCCGCCAAAATAGAGCGGAGGGCGCGGCTGCTGCACCGGCGGGAAGTAGAGCTTCGCGTCGCGAACGTGAATATGCTTGCCTTCGAAGGTGACGGTCTCTCCTTCCAGCAGGCGCCGCCAGACGTGGGTAAACTCGGCGGAGGCTTCATAGCGTTCGGTATGGTCGAGGAACACGCCGTCGCCCGCCAGCTCCTGCGGATCGCTGCCCGTCACCAGGTTAAACAGGGCGCGGCCGTTGGAGAGTCTGTCCAGCGTTGCCGCCTGACGCGCCGCCACGGTGGGTGAAACGACGCTCGGGCGCAATGCAACCAGGAATTTAAGGCGCTGGGTGACCGGGATCATCGACGCAGCCACCAGCCAGGCATCCTCGCACGAGCGTCCGGTCGGGATCAGCACGCCGGTAAAACCGATTCGGTCCGCCGCCTGCGCAATCTGCTGCAGGTAGGCATGGTCAACCGGGCGCGAGCCCTCTTCTGTGCCAAGATAGTGTCCATCGCCGTGGGTGGGTAAAAACCAGAAAAGATTCAGACTCATGATTTAGCTCCTTCTTTGCCTGCGGGCTGCCAGATGCGTTCGCGGATATCGACCTGTTTTGGCACCAGGCGGTTTTGATAGAAGAGGTCAGCGGTTTGTTGCTGAAGCGCGGCGACGTGTGCATCCACGGGCGCAATGGTGGTGGGCGGACGGTGGTTGAGATAGCTCGCGATCACCGGTTCAGGCAAGCCCATGGTCTTCGCCAGCAGGGCAATGCTCGCCTGACGCTGGGTCTGGGTCAGCGCATCGGCCTGGGTAAAGGTATCCAGTACGCCCTGAATAAATGCACCGTTCTTTTCCGCGTAAGGGCGCGCGGCGAGGTAGAACGAGCCGGTCTGTTTCAGCGTAGTGCCGTCTTTCAGCACCCGAACGCCCCCTTGCAGTAAGACTGCGGAGTAGTACGGATCCCAGATAGCCCAGGCATCAACGTTCTTCTGCTGGAACGCGGCGCGCGCGTCGGCAGGCGTCAGGTAAACGGGCTGAATGTCCGTGAACTTGAGCCCGGCTTCCTGTAAGGCGCGCAGCAGCAGGTTGTGCGAGCTGGAACCTTTCTGGAAAGCGACCTTATGCCCTTTAAGGTCTGCGACGCTTTTAATCTCACTGTTTTCAGGTACCAGAATGACTTCGGCTTTCGGTTTAGCGGGTTCTACGCCGACATATACCAGGTCTGCCCCGGCAGCCTGAGCAAAAATAGGCGGGATATCGCCCGTGCTGCCCAGATCGATACTGCCGACGTTCAGCGCTTCAAGCATCTGTGGCCCTGCCGGGAACTCTACCCAGGAAAATTTGGTGTCCGGGAAGCGTTTTTCCAGCAGCTGGTGGCTTTTTGCCAGCACCATGCTGACGCTGCCTTTCTGATAGCCAATGCGTAAGCTGTCCGGTGCGGTTTCTGCAGCCTGCGCCAGCGCGGTAAACGCCATCAGGCCAGCCAGTCCGAGGTAGGTTAAGGTTTTAAACATGTGCGACTCCCTGCGGCGGATTAAAAGAAGGAACCTGGATATCCCGGCGATGCAGCGCGTGCCAGAAGGTTTCCAGCGCAGCATCAAGGCGGGTTTGCAGATTCGGCGTAAAGTGCGGCTTATGCTGGTAGTCAATGACCTGTGAATCATCCGCGAAAACCCCGTGGAGGATCTCCTGAGCCTTCAGGGCGTTCAGCACCGGCTTCAGGGCATAATCCACCGCCAGTAAATGGGCAACCGTACCGCCCGTTGCCAGCGGCAGAACCACTTTGCCGTCCAGTGCGCGCTCGGGGAGAAGATCGAGCAGGGTTTTCAGCGCGCCCGAAAATGAGGCTTTATAAATCGGGGTCGCAACGATGAGGCCGTCCGCTTCCTTGAGCTGCTCAATGAGGGTTTTCAGCGCGGGGCTGTCGAAGCGGGCATACAGCAAATCTTCAGGTTCGAAGTTATGCAGATTCCAGTGGCACACTTCCACGTCGAGGGCGTTGAGCTTTTCACGAGCATATTCCAGCAGGGCGCTGGAGCGCGAAGGGAATCGTGGACTGCCGGCCAGGGTAATGACGCGCATACTTCCTCCTTATAACTAATTGTTTGCTTTTATCTAACATTCATAACAATTTTCAGGAGTGTGACATCGCGCGGTTATTCCACTAAATGATTTATCCGCAATTAAAATGCGAAAAAGCGCATAAGAAATAGACAGGGAGGTAAACGATTGCGTTTTACGCCGATTTTTTGCCGCAGGTCAATTCCCTTTCTGAGCGGGATCGCCCATAATCCCCTCCCGGTTTGCACACCGGGAATCCAGGAGAGTTCATGTACTACCCCTTCGTTCGTAAAGCCCTTTTCCAGCTCGACCCCGAGCGCGCTCATGAATTTACATTCCAGCAATTACGTCGTATTACCGGAACGCCTTTGGCCGCTCTGGTGCGTCAGAATGTGCCGGAAAAACCTGTGCAGTGCATGGGTCTGACCTTTAAAAATCCGCTGGGTCTGGCGGCGGGTCTGGACAAAAATGGCGAGTGCATTGATGCCCTGGGCGCGATGGGCTTTGGCTCTATCGAAATCGGTACCGTCACGCCGCGCCCACAGCCGGGAAATGACAAGCCGCGCCTGTTCCGCCTGGTTGAAGCCGAAGGGCTGATCAACCGCATGGGCTTTAATAACCTCGGTGTTGATCACCTTGTTGAGAACGTAAAAAAAGCCCATTTTGACGGGATATTAGGCATCAATATCGGCAAAAATAAAGACACGCCGGTAGAGCAGGGTAAAGATGACTATCTGATTTGTATGGAAAAAGTCTACGCCTATGCCGGTTATATCGCGGTGAATATTTCTTCACCCAATACCCCGGGGCTGCGTTCCTTACAATATGGCGAAGCGCTGGACGATCTTCTGAGTGCCATTAAAAATAAGCAAAATGAACTCCAGACGATCCACCATAAATATGTTCCGGTCGCGGTTAAGATCGCCCCGGATCTTTCTGCCGAAGAATTGATCCAGGTTGCCGACAGTTTGGTTCGCCATAATATTGACGGTGTGATTGCAACGAATACCACGCTCGATCGTTCGCTCGTTCAGGGAATGAAAAACTGTGACGAAGCGGGTGGGTTAAGCGGACGTCCGGTACAATTAAAAAGCACCGAAATTATTCGCGCTTTGTCTGCGGAATTAAAAGGCCGTTTACCGATTATTGGCGTCGGCGGTATCGACTCGGTGATTGCCGCGCGCGAGAAGATGGCGGCCGGTGCATCACTGGTGCAAATCTATTCCGGCTTTATTTTTAAAGGACCGCCGCTGATTAAAGAAATCGTTACTCATATCTAATCTTTTCTCTTAATCAGACAACCAGGGCTTTATTTCCAGCCCTGGTTGTTTTATATTCCGTCACTGTTGCTTATTTAGACATTATAGTCTTTTATTACTAATGTTATAAACGAAGCGGCGAACAGGACATTTTTAGTACAGGACGTTTGGGGACGGGAGAGACACATGCGAATTAAACCTGACGATAACTGGCGCTGGTATTTTTGCGACGAGCATGATCGTATGATGCTCGATTTAGCCAATGGCATGCTGTTTCGTTCTCGTTTTGCCCGCCGAATGTTAACCCCGGACGCGTTTTCCCCGTCGGGCTTTTGCGTTGATGATGCAGCGCTTTATTTCTCCTTTGAAGAAAAATGCCGCGATTTGATGCTCTCTAAAGAGCAGCGTGCCGAACTGGTATTAAATGCGCTGGTGGCTATCCGTTTCCTGAAACCGCAAATGCCGAAAAGCTGGCATTTCCTGCCTCACGGCATGGACTGGACGCCAGCAACGGGCGATGCGGCCAGCGTTAACCTGAGCGATACCGCCGAAGAGGTGAGTTTATTAGTCGTTGAGCCGGGCGAAAATGCCGCACTCTGTCTGCTGGCGCAGCCCGGCGTGACGATTGCCGGGCGGGTTATGCAGTTAGGTGATGCTATCAAAGTCATGAATGACAGGCTGAAGCCACAGCTGCGCGTAGATTCCTTCAGCCTCGAACAGGCGGTTTAAGCTTCCAGCTCTACCGACGTTTTCGGTACGCAGCTACAGCACAGAATTGTGCCGTCATTTCCAATTGCAGATTTCTTCAGCGCACTCACTTCACCCTCAAGCAGCTTGATGCGGCAGCATCCGCAGATTCCCGCGCGGCAGGAATACGGTACGCGAATACCGGCTTGCTCCAGTTGCTCCAGCAGCACCTGCTGATTGTTGCCGCGAATAATCTTGCCCTGCCAGTGAATATCCACCGCAGAGGCGACGTTCGTCTCGGCCTCGACCATTTCTTCTTCCTGGCCTGCGCCATACACTCTGGCCGGCCCGCGGGCGAGAATTTCAACCTCATCGCCTACGCGAATCACGCCGCTGGAGCGGGGGATCAGGTTCTGGCCGAAATCGACATCACCGTTATCCTGCGCGGTACGGAACGATTGCAGGGTTTTCAGCGGCTCGCCGGAAGGGTGCTTCTGGCCTTTTTCAGGACTTACCGTCGTGAAGATGCAGCGACTGCAGGGCTTCACCACGTCGAAAATAACGCTGCCGATGCGGATCGTTTTCCAGGTGTCTTCTTCCCATGCGTTAGCCCCCGTTACCACCAGGTTTGGGCGGAACTGCTCCATCTGCACGCTGGCTTTGCAGCGGTTTTGTAAGTCACGCAGCGACGCCTCGTTGGTCAGCAGGAACGGGAAGCCATCGGCAAAGGAGAGCGGTACGGCCTCGTGGCGCTTTACGCGACGCGTCAGTTCCGGACCAACCCAGCGCAGCTGCACGTCGCGGGAGAAGAAACCGCTCAGCCAGCGGTTAATCTCATCCGGGGCAATGCGCGCGGTAAAATGGTTGCCCCATACTTCCGTTGGCGCGTCGACAGCCGCAAAATCAGCAAAGCGAATCACCGTGCTGGAACCGTCCGGCGCGGTCAGATGCAAACCGTCATGAAGCGGGGAAGGGGTAAAGCGAACCATCTGCGGGAACTGGCGTGCGGTAATGAACGTGCCGTCAGGCTCGGTGACCATAAAAATACGATCGAAGGCGAATCCGCTCATGTCGGCCAGCGCGTGAGAGACGCCAATGCCGCGCATGGATTTCACCGGATGAATAAAAAGCCTGGATAACGTCGCCACTGCACACTCCCGCAAATGAAAATAAGCCTTCAACTTTATGACATACACGCCATATTAGCTATAATGCGCGACAATTTTCTAAGAGTAAAAGTGACGATATGAATTCTCTGTTTGCCAGTACGGCCCGTGGGCTGGAAGAGCTGTTAAAAACTGAACTGGAAGCCCTGGGCGCGCAAGAGTGCCAGGTGGTTCAGGGTGGTGTCCATTTTGAGGGCGACACGCGGCTTATTTACCAGAGCCTGATGTGGAGCCGTCTGGCGTCGCGCATCATGCTGCCGATGAAGGAGTGCAAGGTCTATAGCGACCTGGATCTCTACACCGGCGTACAGATGATCGACTGGACAGAGATTTTCACGCCGAACGCCACCTTCGCGGTGCATTTCAATGGCGTGAACGACGAGATCCGCAACAGCCAGTACGGCGCCCTGCGCGTCAAAGACGCCATTGTGGACTGCTTCACGCGTAAAAATAAGGAACGTCCGAACGTCGATCGCGAAAACCCGGACCTGCGCATCAACGTCTGGCTGAACGGCGACACGGCGAGTATTTCTCTCGATCTAAGCGGCGCAGGCCTGCACCTGCGCGGCTACCGCGATCGCACCGGTATGGCGCCGATCAAAGAAACCCTGGCCGCCGCCATCGTAATGCGCTCCGGCTGGCAGTCGGGCACGCCGCTGCTCGATCCGATGTGCGGTTCCGGTACGCTGCTGATTGAAGCGGCCATGCTGGCCACCGACCGTGCGCCGGGGCTGCACCGCGGCCACTGGGGCTTCAAAGGCTGGGCACAGCACGACGAAGCGCTCTGGAAAGAGGTTAAAGACGACGCGCAGACTCGCGCGCGTAAAGGCCTGGCGGAGTACACCTCGCATTTCTACGGTTCGGACAGCGATCCGCGCGTGATTGAACGTGCCCGCAGCAACGCCCGTCGCGCCGGTATCGGCGAGCTGGTGACCTTCGAGGTGAAAGACGTGGCGAACCTGACCAACCCGCTGCCGAAAGGCCCGTACGGTACCGTGATCAGCAACCCGCCATACGGCGAGCGTCTGGACAGCGAGCCGGCGTTGATTGCCCTGCACAGCCTGCTGGGACGCAACATGAAGGACTACTTCGGCGGCTGGAACCTGTCTCTGTTCAGCGCCTCGCCGGAGCTGCTGAGCTGCCTGCAGCTGCGTGCCGATCGCCAGTTTAAAGCGAAAAACGGCCCGCTGGACTGCGTGCAGAAAAACTACCATCTGGCGGAGAAAGCGGCGGACAGCAAGCCTACCGGCGTGGCGGAAGATTACGCCAACCGTCTGCGCAAGAATCTGAAGAAGTTTGAGAAGTGGGCTAAACAGGAAGGGATCGAGTGTTACCGCCTGTACGATGCCGACCTGCCGGAGTACAACGTGGCGGTTGACCGCTACGCGGACTGGGTGGTGATTCAGGAATATGCGCCGCCGAAAACCATTGATGCGCAAAAAGCGCGTCAGCGTATGCTGGACGTTATTGCGGCAACTATCGCCGTGCTGGGCATTGCACCGAACAAGCTGGTGCTGAAAACCCGCGAGCGTCAGAAGGGTAAAAACCAGTACCAGAAAATGGGCGAAAAGGGTGACTTTATCGAAGTGGGCGAATACAACGCCCGCCTGTGGGTGAACCTGACCGACTATCTTGATACTGGCCTGTTCCTCGACCACCGTATCGCCCGCCGCATGCTCGGCCAGATGAGCAAGGGGAAAGATTTCCTCAACCTGTTCTCCTATACCGGGAGCGCGAGCGTGCACGCCGGTCTCGGCGGCGCGCGCAGCACCACTACGGTGGATATGTCCCGTACCTATCTGGAGTGGGCGGAGCGCAACCTGCGTCTCAATGGCCTGACCGGACGCCAGCATCGCCTGATGCAGGCCGACGTGCTGGGCTGGCTGCGCGATACCGACGAGCAGTTCGACCTGATCTTTATCGATCCGCCGACCTTCTCCAACTCCAAGCGCATGGAGGATAGCTTTGACGTTCAACGCGATCACCTGCGCCTGATGACCGACCTGAAGCGCCTGCTGCGCAAAGGCGGCACCATTATGTTCTCGAACAACAAACGCGGCTTCCGTATGGATCATGACGGCTTAGCAGCCCTGGGCCTGAAAGCACAAGAAATCAGCCAAAAAACGCTGTCTCAGGACTTCGCCCGCAACCGTCAAATTCATAACTGCTGGTTGATTACCGCGGTCTGAAAGGAAAAATAAATGTCATTAATTAGTATGCACGGCGCGTGGCTCTCTTTCAGCGACTCGCCGCTTCTCGATAATGCAGAGCTGCATATCGAAGATAACGAGCGCGTCTGTCTGGTGGGCCGTAACGGCGCGGGTAAATCCACGCTGATGAAAATTCTCAACCGCGAGCAGGGGCTGGATGATGGCCGCATCGTGTACGAGCAGGATCTGATTGTCTCCCGCCTCCAGCAGGACCCGCCGCGCCATGTGACCGGCAGCGTGTACGATTTCGTGGCGGAAGGCATCTCTGAGCAGGCCGAATACCTGAAGCGCTATCACGAGATTTCGCATCTGGTGATGACCGACCCGAGCGACAAGAACCTCAACGAACTGGCGAAAGTGCAGGAGATGCTCGATCACCACGGCCTGTGGCAGCTGGAAAACCGCATTAATGAAGTGCTGGCGCAGCTCGGTCTGGAACCGGATATGGAGCTCTCGGCGCTCTCCGGCGGTTGGCTGCGTAAAGCGGCTCTGGGCCGCGCGCTGGTCAGCGGGCCGAAGGTGTTGCTGCTGGACGAACCGACCAACCACCTGGATATCGAAGCGATTGACTGGCTGGAAGGGTTCCTGAAAACCTTCAGCGGCACCATCATCTTCATCTCGCACGACCGTTCGTTTATTCGCAATATGGCGACGCGCATTGTCGACCTCGACCGCGGCAAGCTGGTCACCTATCCCGGCGATTACGACACCTATCTGCTGGAGAAAGAAGAAAACCTGCGCGTGGAAGAATTGCAGAACGCCGAGTTCGACCGCAAGCTGGCGCAGGAAGAGGTGTGGATCCGCCAGGGCATCAAGGCCCGTCGCACCCGTAACGAGGGCCGCGTGCGCGCGCTGAAGGCCATGCGCCGTGAGCGCAGCGAACGCCGTGAAGTGATGGGCAGCGCCAAAATGCAGGTGGAAGAGGCGTCCCGCTCTGGCAAGATCGTCTTCGAAATGGAAAACGTCAACTACCAGGTAGACGGCAAGGTGCTGGTGAAAGATTTCTCCGCGCAGGTTCAGCGCGGCGATAAAATTGCGCTGATTGGTCCGAACGGCTGCGGTAAAACCACGCTGCTTAAGCTAATGCTGGGCCAACTGCAGGCCGACAGCGGCCGCATTCACTGTGGCACGAAGCTGGAAGTGGCCTACTTCGACCAGCACCGCGCGGAGCTGGATCCGGATCGCACGGTAATGGATAACCTCGCTGAAGGTAAGCAGGAAGTGATGGTAAACGGTAAGCCGCGCCACGTGCTGGGCTACCTGCAGGACTTCCTGTTCCACCCGAAACGTGCGATGACGCCGGTGCGCGCGCTCTCCGGCGGGGAGCGTAACCGTCTTCTGCTGGCTCGTCTGTTCCTGAAGCCAAGCAACCTGCTGATCCTCGATGAACCGACGAACGATCTGGATGTCGAAACGCTGGAATTACTGGAAGAGCTGATCGACGGTTATCAGGGAACCGTGATGCTGGTTAGCCACGATCGTCAGTTCGTGGATAACACCGTGACCGAGTGCTGGATCTTCGAAGGTGAAGGGCGAATTGGCCAATACGTCGGCGGTTATCACGATGCAAAAGGCCAGCAGTCGCAGTCTCTGGCGCAGAAACAGTCGAAGTCCAGAACAAGTTCTGAACCTGCTGTAACAAAAGCAGAAACTGTCAAGAAAACCTCGGCTAAACTAAGCTATAACCTGCAGCGCGAACTGGAGGGGCTACCTCAGCGTCTCGAAGAGCTGGAGGCTGCGCTTGAGGAGCTGCAAGCGCAGGTGGCTGATGCGTCATTCTTCACCCAATCGCATGACTATACTCAGAAAGTACTGGCTGAAATGTCCGCGGCTGAAAAAGCCCTGGAAGAAGCATTTGAGCGCTGGGAGTACCTTGAGTCTCTGAAAAACGGCGCATAAACAGGGATTAAATATGTGTGACCAGCACCATGCCGACAGGCATATATTATGCTCGCAATGCGATATGCTCGTGGCGTTGCCAGAGCTTGGTCACGGACATAAAGCCCTGTGTCCACGCTGTGGCGCGACGTTGACAACCGAGTGGGACGCGCCGCGGCAGCGTCCCACTGCCTACGCGCTGGCAGCACTGTTCATGCTGCTGCTCTCCAATCTCTTCCCCTTCATCTATATGAAGGTCGGTGGGATGACAAGCCAGGTGAATCTGCTTGAAATCCCGGGCGTGATGTTCTCGGAAGATTACGCCAGCCTCGGCACCTTTTTTCTGCTGTTTGTCCAGATAGTCCCGGCGTTTTGCCTGGTCGTCATCCTTTTGCTGGTCAACCGTGTCAGAATGCCGGCATCACTGAAAATCCGGCTCGCGCGTATCCTTTTTCAGCTCAAAAGCTGGGGGATGGCCGAGATTTTTCTGGCGGGGATACTGGTCAGTTTCGTGAAGCTGATGGCGTACGGCGATGTGGGGATTGGCAGCAGCTTTATTCCCTGGTGTCTGTATTGCGTTCTGCAGCTGCGCGCTTTCCAGTGCGTGGACAGGCGCTGGGCCTGGGATGATATCGCCCCGGCACCGACGCTCGCGCAGACGGTGAAGGTGGGCGTGCCGGGTATTCGTCAGGGGCTCCGTTCTTGTCCGTGCTGTACCGCCGTGCTGCCTGCCGATCTCGAGGTTTGTCCGCGCTGCGAAACGAAGGGCCATGTTCGCCGTAAAAACAGCCTGCAGTGGACGATGGCGCTGCTGGTGACCTCCGTCATGCTGTATCTGCCCGCCAATATTCTGCCGATTATGATCACCGATTTGCTCGGCGACAAAATGCCCTCGACGATCCTCGCCGGGGTCATACTGCTGTGGGGCGAAGGATCCTATCCTGTCGCCGGCGTGATTTTCATCGCCAGTATCATGGTGCCCACCTTGAAAATGATCGCGATTGCCTGGCTCTGCTGGGATGCAAAAGGCCACGGAAAGCGCGACAGCGAACGCATGCACCTGATTTACGAAGTGGTCGAATTTGTCGGTCGTTGGTCAATGATCGACGTGTTTGTAATTGCCGTTCTCTCTGCGCTGGTGCGGATGGGCGGTTTGATGAGTATTTATCCCGCGATGGGGGCTTTAATGTTTGCACTGGTCGTGATTATGACCATGTTTGCGGCCATGACCTTCGACCCTCGTTTATCGTGGGATCGTGAGCCTGAATCAAGCCATGAGGAAGAGTAAGAGCATGGAAAATAAGAGTGGAGAGGCGAAAGTGCAGAAGGTCAAAAACTGGTCGCCGGTGTGGATTTTTCCCATTGTGACTGCGCTGATCGGTGCCTGGATCCTGTTTTATCATTACAGCCATCAGGGGCCGGAAGTGACGCTGATTACCACCAATGCCGAGGGGATTGAGGGCGGTAAAACGACCATCAAAAGCCGTAGCGTGGATGTGGGCGTGGTGGAAAGCGCAACCCTGACCGACGATTTAACCCATGTGGAGATTAAGGCGCGCCTTAATGCCGGCATGGAAAAACTGCTGCACGGCGACTCTGTTTTCTGGGTAGTTAAACCGCAGGTGGGGCGTGAAGGGATCAGCGGCTTAGGGACGCTGCTTTCGGGTGCCTACATCGAGCTGCAGCCAGGTGCAAAAGGCAACCAGCCGGCGCAGTACCAACTTCTGGATTCACCGCCGCTGGCACCGCCTGATGCAAAAGGTATCCGCGTGATCCTCGACAGTAAAAAAGCGGGCCAACTCACGGCGGGTGACCCGGTACTGTTCCGCGGCTATCGCGTGGGGTCGGTGGAGAAAAGCACGTTCGATCCTCAGAAAAGAGCTATCAGCTATCAGCTGTTCATCAATGCGCCTAACGATCGTCTGGTCACCAGCAACGTCCGTTTCTGGAAAGACAGCGGCATCGCAGTGGATCTGACCTCGGCGGGCATGCGCGTTGAAATGGGATCGCTGACAACGCTGTTTGGCGGCGGTGTGAGCTTTGACGTACCGGAAGGGCTCGACCTGGGGCAGCCGGTTGCGGAGAACACCGCTTTCCGCCTGTTCGACGATCAAAAAAGCATTCAGGATGCGCTCTACACCGATCACGTTGACTTCCTGATGTTCTTCAAAGATTCCGTCCGCGGTCTGCAGCCGGGAGCGCCTGTTGAGTTCCGCGGTATTCGCCTTGGTACGGTTGGACAAGTTCCGTTCTTTGTGCCTGGCCTGCAGCAGGTACTGGATGATGATTACCGCATACCGGTGCTGATTCGTATTGAACCCGAACGCCTGATCAATCAGATTGGCGAGAATCAGGATATTGCCACCCACATCAGCCAGCTGATGGAACGCGGTCTGCGTGGATCGTTGAAGACGGGTAACCTGGTGACCGGTGCGCTGTATGTGGATATGGACTTCTACCCGAAAGCACCGCCGATTACCGGTATTCGCGAATTCGGTGGCTATAAGATCATCCCAACGGTGAGCAGCGGTCTGGCGCAGATCCAGCAGCGTCTGATGGAGACGCTGGATAAGATCAACAATCTGCCATTGAACCCAATGATTGAAGCAGCGACAGGTTCATTGCATCAAAGCCAGGCGACAATGCAACGCCTGCAGGCCACGCTGGATAACATCAATAAGATCACCGCCAGCCAGAGCATGCAGCAGCTGCCGCAGGATATGCAGAAAACGCTGCGTGAGCTGAACCGCAGTATGCAGGGCTTCCAGCCCGGCTCGGCGGCATACAACAAGATGGTCGCAGATATGCAGCGTCTCGATCAGGTCTTGCGCGAACTGCAGCCGGTTCTGAAAACGCTCAACGAGAAGAGCAATGCGCTGGTGTTCGAAGCGAAAGATAAAAAGGATCCTGAGCCGAAGAGGGCGAAACAATGAAAAAATGGCTAGCGATTGCAGGAGCGATGGTACTCACGGCCTGTAGCTCCGGGAGCGAAACGAAAAGCTACTACCAGCTACCGATGGGGACGCAGGCGGTTACGCAAAGTAGCGCCTCGCAGGGCAACCGTCTGCTGTGGGTTGAGCAGGTCGCCGTGCCAGATTACCTGGCCGGCAACGGAGTGGTCTATCAGACCAGCGATGTGCAGTACGTTATCGCCAACAACAACCTGTGGGCCAGTCCGCTGGATCAGCAGCTACGCAATACGCTGGTGGCGAATCTTGGCAGTCAGCTTCCGGGCTGGGTTGTTGCCTCCCAGCCTCTGGGAAGCGATCAGGACACGCTGAACGTCACGGTAACGGGCTTCCATGGTCGTTATGACGGTGCCGTTGTCATCAGCGGCGAGTGGCTGTTGAATCATCAGGGACAGCTGATTAAGCGTCCTTTCCATCTGGAGCTGAAGCAGCAGAAGGATGGCTATGATGAAATGGTGAAAGTGCTGGCCCAGGGCTGGGCGCAGGAATCAGCCAATATCGCCAGGGAAATTTCCCGGCTGCCATAAGTAAAATTCATCGTCAAAAACCGCAATCGGCCTGGTGCTGATTGCGGTTTTTTTTTCGTTTTGGCGTCAGGTTGTTACTTGTGCCGCGTCACAATTTTTGTACAAATGATCTTCTGGCTAGCTCACAAATATGACACCCGTATGAATTTTGAACATTGACGCTGGGACTAATTCGGGGTATTCGTTATCTGTGCCTGCGCATCTGGCGCAGACACTGTTTTCTTTCCACCAGACAAAAGAATGAGGGAAACGAGGCATGAAGAGACAGAAACGAGATCGCCTGGAACGGGCTCATCAACGTGGTTATCAGGCCGGCATCGCTGGACGTTCGAAAGAAATGTGTCCTTATCAGACGATAAACCAAAGGTCACAATGGCTGGGAGGCTGGCGAGAAGCCATCGGCGACAGGGCACTTATAGCCTGATAACGTCTCTTTAAAAAAAGAAACCTCCGCACTGCGGAGGTTTCGCCTTTCTGGATGGGGCTAAAAGCCGTTATCAGAAAGCAGAGGTATCCTGGAACAGACCCACTTTCAGGTCGTTAGCGGTATAGATCAGACGACCGTCTACCAGCACTTCGCCATCTGCCAGGCCCATAATCAGGCGACGGTTAACGATGCGCTTGAAGTGAATACGATAAGTCACTTTCTTCGCCGTAGGCAGAACCTGACCGGTGAATTTCACTTCGCCCACGCCCAGCGCGCGGCCTTTACCTTCACCACCCAGCCAGCCCAGATAGAAGCCAACCAGCTGCCACATGGCATCCAGGCCCAGGCAGCCAGGCATTACCGGATCGCCAATAAAGTGGCAACCGAAGAACCACAGGTCCGGGTTGATATCGAGTTCTGCTTCTACGTAACCCTTATCGAAGTTGCCGCCGGTTTCGGTCATTTTCACGACACGGTCCATCATCAGCATGTTCGGGGCCGGTAACTGTGGGCCTTTCGCGCCAAACAGTTCTCCGCGACCAGAGGCAAGAAGGTCTTCTTTTGTATAGGATTCGCGTTTATCTACCATGTTCTCAGTAAGCCTTATTTTAGTGAAGGACGCAGGATAGCTAACACGTGTACGCTGAACAAGTCCGATCAGTTCGAACTCAACCAACCCAGCCAGCGTAACGGCCATGGATAACGATGACGAGCATCCTGCTGTGTCGCCTGAGCAATGCGCTCCTGGATAGTCTGCATCAGGGTCGTCTGCCCCTCGCCATCCCATACCAGGTTTGTCAGTAAGGGTAGTGCATCCTCAATCCCTTCGATTGCCCAGATGGCGAATTGTTCCTGTTCAACCGCGTCCAGAATATCCTGGCTCAGGCTGAGATGGCGTACGTTGGGCGCGGGAATAATCACCCCCTGTTTGCCGTTTAAACCACGCTGCTGACAAATAGAGAAGAAGCCTTCAATTTTTTCGTTCAGACCGCCAACGGGCTGAGCACGACCAAACTGATCGACCGAACCGGTGATGGCAATATTCTGGTTGATCGGCACGTCCGCCAAGGCGCTGATTAAGACGCACAGCTCTGCCATAGAGGCGCTATCGCCATCCACTTCGCTGTAGGACTGTTCGAACGTCAGCGAGGCGGAGAAGGGGATTTGCTGCTCGAGCTGCAGCTCGGACATCAAAAACGCCTGCATGATCATCATGCCTTTGGCGTGAATGTTTCCGCCCAGCTCGGCTTTGCGTTCAATATCGGTAAACTCGCCATCGCCAATATGCACAACGCAGCTGATACGGGACGGTTCACCGAACGCGCGCGGATGGCCGGGAAATACAATCACCGACAGGGCGTTAATCTGACCGACGCGTTCGCCTTCGGTCTCGACCAGAATTTGTTCCAGCAGAATTTCATCCTGCATGCGGTCAGCAAGATAGCCTTCGCGCCACTCCCGCTGCGCCAGCATCTGGGTGAGCTGTTCGCCAGTAAAGGCGCCGTTACCGCCGATGGTACCCACCTCACGCAGCTGCTTGCCGATCCAGAGCGGGCAGAGCGGCAAGGTCTCCTGGTCACCGGTATAGCGAACGGCTTCACGGATCAAACCCGGCCACGCGTCGGCGGCAGGCGTTGGCAATGCAAAACGTTCCGCCACGGCCATCACCCACTGACACCACTGCGCCATGTCGTCAGCATCGGCAATCTGGATGTTGTCTTCATATTCGCTGTAAACTGCCTGCTCGGCCAGTTCCGGCTCCATTTCCTGGAAGTCCGCCAGCGATTCGCGGTCGCCCGTCAGCACGACGGTCAGCGACAGCGGCATTGACGGCACGGAGACAGGAAGAGGGCGAGACTCATCGTAACCGACCCAGTCAAAGCGCTGTTGGGTCACAATGGTTTTCAGGCGCATCCACAGCAGCGGCTGCGAGAGCAGGGTGCGCAGTGAGATGATGAGCACGCCGCCGTTTGCGCGATGCACCAGCCCCGGCTGCAGGGAAAGCTCGCCGTTAAACTGGCGCAGACAGCCAAAGAGCTGTTCAGCCTCGACCCAATTAGCGGTTATCACCTCGCCTTTAGCAGCAAAACGACCGTCGGCCTGGCCCGCCGGTTCGAAGGTAATATTATTCCCCGCGATACGATACTGGCCGCCAAAGACCGCGTTGGTGTCCGGCTGCAGCTGGCGCATGGCATCCCCAAGCAGCGTCAGATATTCCGCTTCTTCCGGGGCTTTCAGCAGCATGAAGGGCGATGTCGCCCACGGACTTAACGCCTGCTCCAGCGCATAATGTAAGCGTGGTTGCGTATCGCTAAGGATGAATTCGTGTTCTTTTGCGAGATCGGGCTGTGCAAACAGTTCCTGATAGCTCTCGGCATCCGGAACAAGGTCACGCCATGCTAGTTTCGTAATGGTCAAAGTTGATGTTTTTTAGTCAGATGTAAAAGCGTGGAGTATACCGTAAGCGGGGGGCTCTACCCAAGCAGGATCGGGTATTTCAGCAGGCGGATTGGCCGCATTCACTCACAGGATATGATTTCTTTTCAGCAGATTGCTAAAAAACTGATATTCTGAACAGAGTTACGTGGTAACACTGAGATCGCAATGAAATATCAACAACTGGAAAATCTCGAAAGCGGCTGGAAATGGAAGTACCTGGTCAAAAAGCACCGTGAAGGGGAGCTGATCACCTGCTACATCGAAGCCAGCGCTGCGCAAGAAGCCGTGGATATTTTGCTGACCCTCGAAAATGAACCGGTACAGGTTAATGGCTGGATTGAGAAGCACATTAATCCTGCGTTGCTAAACCGGATGAAGCAAACTATCCGCGCGCGACGTAAACGGCATTTTAATGCTGAGCATCAGCATACCCGGAAAAAGTCCATCGATCTTGAATTCGTGGTCTGGCAGCGTCTGGCTGGGCTGGCGCAACGGCGTGGTAAGACCCTGTCGGAAACCATCGTGCAGTTGATTGAGGATGCCGAACATAAAGAGAAGTACGCTAACCAGATGTCGTCGCTGAAAAACGACCTTCAGGCGTTGTTGGGCAAAAAGTAGATTTTTGTTTTCTTAAGACAATAAAAAACCCCGCATGGCGGGGTTTTTTTTATAAGACGATAACTTATGCCGCTGGCTGAGTTACAACGTCTTTAACGCCTTTAACTTCGATCTCTACGCGACGATCTGGTGCCAGGCAGTCGATCAGTGCAGCGCGAGCTTTAACGTTGTCACAGGTGTTGCCAGTAACTGGGTTAGATTCGCCCATACCACGTGGGGAGATCTTGTTAGCTGGGATACCTTTAGAGATCAGGTAATCAACAACAGACTGAGCACGTTTCTCAGACAGTTTCTGGTTGTAAGCGTCAGAACCGATGCGGTCGGTGAAGCCCAGAACCACTACAGAACCGTCTTTAGGATCCAGGTTGCTCAGCTGGGTGTACAGCTGATCCAGTGCCTGCTGACCTTCTGGTTTCAGGGTCGCTTTGTTGAAGTTGAACAGAACGTCAGACTTCAGAGTGAAGTGCTTGGTCTGTACTTCTGGAGCTGGAGCCGGCGCTGGAGCAACAACTGGTGCTGCATCTTCCTGCTGGCCGAAACGGTAGGAAACACCTACGCTCAGCATGCCGTTGTCTGGACGAACGCCAACGGTAGCACCGTCACCGATGTTGTTAACCCACTGGTATTCCAGACGGGTAGCGATGTCACGGGTCATAGCCCACTCAACGCCACCAGCGAATACTGGGGAAACGCCAGTGTCATGGTCGTCGCCAGCGATGTTGTTGCTGGAGTCTGCACGCCATACCATGCCGCCCAGACGGGTGTACACGTCCAGATCGTCAGTTACTGGGTAACCGAGTTTAGCGGTCAGCTGAACGCCCTGAGCTTTGAAAGCGCCATTGATGGTATCGCCTTTGTATGGCATACGACCTAACCAGTCGTAACCCATTTCAAAGCCAACATACGGGTTAACCTGATAGCCACCGAACGCACCTGCACCAAGCTGGCTCTCGTGAGTAGGGCCATCGTTGTTCAGGCTGCTGTTGTACCAGCCAGTGTCATGGAACTGAGACCAGCCCAGTTTACCACCTGCATACCAGGTATTATCTTTCGGAGCGGCCTGCGCTACGGTAGCGAAGCCAGCCAGTGCCACTGCAATCGCGATAGCTGTCTTTTTCATTTTTTGCGCCTCGTTATCATCCAAAATTCGCCATGAAGGTCTCAAGAGAGAATCACGGTTAAATCCTTCACCGGGGGGCGTGGTCAAATATAAATCTACCGATATCTTCGGCTTAGGCCGAGCACCCCTGGCGATGTAAAGTCTACAACGTAGCTGAAAACTTACAAGTGTGAAGTCTGTCAGGCATATGAAAAAAAAAGTTCCGTATACCTATTATTTAACATTTTTAGAACGAATTTTGTGCAATAAAATTAAGGAGAACCGCACCAGACAAGCCTTGCCGGAATTTTGAGGCCGGGAACTAAAACCGCATCTTGCGGTCAAAAAAAATTCCAGGAAAAATCTTAATTTCACTCAATGATACAAATTTGAGTGAATTTTTAGCCCAGAAAGTTGTCCTCTGCGATAAGAATCTGGACGAACCGGGCGCATGATAAACCCGATCGCATTCCCTTCTTCAGCCGCTTCGGTCAGACGAAAATGTTCCTCTTCCGTCAATTCTTCCGGTAACCACCCGATCACCACGCTGTAATTTCCGGTGCGCAACGCTCGAATCATCGACTCGACGGTATCACACGGTGAAAGTTGGTTGATCTGCATCACCTTAGCCAGGGGCAGGCCTGCGGACTGCACCCATTCACGGCTCAGTTTCTGCTGTGGCGTCAGCCAGAGTTGCCAGCGAGATTGCTGACCAAGCTGCTGTAATAGCGGCAGCAGCAGGAGTTGGGTCAACAGGGGCTGGTCTTCACGATAAACCACTTCACTAATAAGCCCCGTCGAAGCACCACCAACGGCGTTTTGCGCGACATTGCCCGCGGTAGAGGTGAGAGAAGTTGAGCGATTTGCATAGCCTGAAGTGTACATTTTCATTCCAGCCCTGTAGTTACTGTATGAATATACAGTAACCCCTGTATGCATAAAGATCAACCTCATTTTCGGAAAGCGACTCGCAAAATTCATTCAATATTGATGCCCTTCGAAAAATCATCTTGCTCAACGACGCTAAGTTGCCTATTTTCCTGCTAACGGATCCGCTAGTAAGAAACTTCGTTGTTACTTTATGATTTTGAAGGGAAATATCATGAAAAAGATATCTTATGAACGGATTTATAAATCCCAGGAATACCTCTCACCGCTGGGTGAAATTCATCATCGTGCGCTGTTCGGCGGCTATACCCTGGCGGTGGATGACGCGGTTTTTGCCATGGTGTCAGATGGCGAGCTTTACCTCCGAGCCTGTGAAGAAAGCGCCAAATACTGTGTAAAAAATGCTGCGTCTTTTTTGACCCTGATGAAGCGGGGTCGCCCGGTGCTTCTCAACTATTACCGGGTGGATGACGGGTTATGGCAGGACAGGGAGCGTCTGCTTCAGCTCTCTTCGTTCGCGCTCAATGCGGCGAGAAAAGAGCGTTATCAGCGCCATCAGCGCAATCGACTTAAAGATCTGCCAAACCTGACCTTTCAGCTGGAAGTGTTGCTCCTTGAAGCGGGCATTGCCAACGAAGAAACGCTGCGGGCGCTTGGTGCCAGGGAGAGCTGGCTGAAAATGCGGGCGAAAAATAAAGCGCTTAGTATCAAAGTGCTTTTCGCGCTGGAAGGGGCTATTGAAGGGCTACATGAGGCGGCACTCCCGGCCGGCATTCGCCGGGAGTTGACGGAGTGGTTTAATGCGCTGCCTGCGCCACAGGAAAATCACTCCTCAAGGTAGCGATTTGCTGTTGCAGCCGGCAAATTTCAGGCAGCAAGGCGATGAGCAGGCCAATCTGCTGTAACACCAGAGGCGCTTTGCTGTCGTTTCCGGGCTCCAGATGCGCTATACGTTGCGTCAGTTCATCCAGCGCTTGTCTCACGCGCGGTTCATCGGCTGGCCGGTGATGCAAAGCGTCATCGACATAACAGACCGCGTCATCCAGCAGGCTGAGGATACCCGGGTTGGTCAGTTTCTCGCGGTGGGCACCCAGCGTCGAAATATAGCTCGTGAAGGTATGGTTCAGGCAGAGCAGCCGGAAAGCCGTCTCACGGATCTCCGCCGTGGCGCGCGGCTCCGTTGACATGTTGGAGACGACCGAGGCCAGCTCGGCATCGCTGTTGTGCGCATCGCGGCGGGCTATACGGTAAGCCAGACGGTTATCGCGACCCTGATGGTATTGCTCAAGGATGGCATCCAGATATCGACAGTTGGCGTTCATGGCCCTGTCTAACACGCGCGGTAAGTTACGGAAACGCCAGTCCGGCCAGATAAAGCTGACCGCGGCCCAGGCGATGGCGCAGCCAATAAGGGTATCGATCACACGGGGCAGGGCGACCTCGAAACCTTCACCCAGCAGGTTAAAGCAGAGCAGAACCAGCAGCGTGATGAACATGGTGGCATGAGCGTACTGTACGTTGCGAAACGCGAAGAACAACACGCCGGTGATCACGATCAGGATCAGCTGTCCTTCAATAGACGGCACGAAATAGAGCACCGGAAGGCCGATTGCGACGCCGACCAGCGTGCCGATAATGCGCAGCGCCAGGCGGTGTCGGGTGGCGTTATAGTTCGGCTGGCAGACGAACAGGCTGGTCAGCAGGATCCAGTAGCCGTGGTGCAAACCGGTTATCTGGATAAAAGCATACCCCACGCATAAGACCACGGACATTCGCACCGCGTGGCGAAACAGCGCCGACTCCGGCGTAAAATTGCGGCTCAGCCGCAGCCACATATCGCTAACGCCGTGCACGCTGTCATCAGCGAGCTGGTTGTCTATCTCATTGCCCGGCATTGCCATCGCCTGCTCGGACTCAATCGTCGCCAGCTGTGCATCAATCGCCCGCAGGTTGTTCAGCAGAAAACCCAGCGCTTTGATCTGTTCCGGTGACGTTCCACTGGCCTGCACGCGGTCGAGCGCCGCATCAAGATGGCTAAATACCCGTTCGAAGCGTGAGTCATGCTGATAGGGCGTGCGCAGCAGAATGGATCGTGCGAGCTGCTGGCATGCCTGAGACTGCATGGACAGCAGGCGCTGGAAGCGGAACATCACGTCGCTGTAGCGGAACTTCTCGCGCAGAGCGGCGTACTGAACGTGCGAAGAGCTGGCGCGTTCATGAATATCCTGAGCAGCAAAATAGTAGTGTAAGGTCCTTCGCGTTCCGCGCTGGCCGCGATCCCCGCGCAGACGGGTAAGCAGCGAGGCTTTCGTCTGGTTTAGGGTGGCGACCAGTTGGCCGTTGGCCAGCGCCAGATCGTAAAGCGGCGCCTGGCTTTCTTCCTCGATATCCGGGTCGAACAGCCGGGATTTCAGTTCCAGATAGTGGGCTAACTGCTCAAAGCTGCGGGCGAGATTATCCTGCAGAGGGCGAACCGGGAAGATCAGATGCCCGGTTAACGTCAGCAGGTTATACCAGATGGCCCCCAGCAAGAGCAGAACCGGCTGCTGATACCATTGGTCGTAAAGTGACACTCCCAGCATGGTATAGATGGCGATGAGCAAGGCACCGAAGGCGATAGTGGCATAGCGCTGCCCCAGACCGCCCAGCAAAATAAACCCGCTGGTTGAAAGCGTAAGGCCCAGGGCAAACAGCCAGGGCCAGGGAAAGAGCAACTCAACGGACGCGGAGGCGATAAAAAAACAGACGAGCGTAATCACCAGGTTACGCAAACGGCCAGCCAGGCGATCGTCCAGATCCGCCAGCGCTCCGGCCACCACCCCCAACGTGAGCGGGATGGTGAGTTTCACATCATTCAGCCACCACGGCAGGGCAGCCGTGCCGCAAAGCGCGATAAAAATCCTGACGTTGTAGAGCCAGGCGCTGTTCCAGGTATAACGGCGAAGCAGTGGGCTTAGCATAAACGCGGCCAGTCCTTATTTACTGAAAACGACGACGTGCGTTCGCTTCACGCGCCGCCTGGGCCACTTCGACCGGAACCACCCTGCGACCGACGGGCCAAAGGGCGATGGCGGCGATCTTAAAGTTTGCGAGCCCGACCGGAATACCAATTATTGAGATGCACTGCGCAATACCGGCAAAAATATGCATGATGCACAGCCACCAGCCGAAGAAAATCAGCCACAGAATGTTCAGCAAAGTTCCCCCCGTATTCATCAGGGCGCTCTTGCTCTCCGGGTTCAGTTCGTCTACGTGGATAGCTTCGTTACCGTAGGGGATGAACGACAGTTTCGTGATTTCCCAGCAGGAACGAGTCAGGGGAAGCGTGAAAATCAGGACGATGCTCACCAGCGTGGCAAAAAGCCAGGAAAGGGTGGTGGCAAAACCGCCCAGCACAAAATTCAACACATTCAGAACGGTACGCATAAACCCTCACTTCCTTTCGATAAAATTAACGCCCAATGATTGTAACGTTTTTTTAGGCTGGAGCACCTTAAAACTGGCAGTTAAACTGTCAGGTAAATTATCTCTTCGTGGATTTGGCGGGACATGGAACTGAAAGCAACTTCATTAGGCAAACGCCTGGCGCAACACCCCTATGACAGAGTTGTTCTGCTCAATGCCGGGGTGAAAGTCACCGGAGAACGCCACGAATACCTTATTCCGTTTAATCAGCTTCTGGCTATTCACTGCAAGCGCGGGCTGGTGTGGGGCGAGCTGGAGTTTGTTCTGCCTGACGATAAAGTCGTGCGTCTTCACGGCACCGAGTGGGCGGAAACCCAGCGTTTCCATCATCACCTGAACGCGCTCTGGCAGCAGTGGAGTCACGACATGAGCGTCATTGCCGCTCAGGTACTGCAGCAGGTGCTGGACGATATTGCCCATAGCAACGCGCAACAAACGTGGCTGACACGTCAGCAGACCGCCGGGCTACAGCAAAAGATCCGGCAGGCGCTCTCGGCGCTGCCGCTCTCCGTGACGCGTCTTGATGAGTTCGACAACTGTCGCGACGCCTGGCGTCAGTGTCAGGCCTGGCTGAACGATATGGATAAAAGCCGGCTGGCGCATAATCAGGCCTGGACAGACGCCATGCTCACCCAATACGCCGACTTTTTCAGCACGGTGGAATCTTCACCGCTCAACCCTGCTCAGGCGCGCGCGGTGGTCAACGGCGAGCAGTCGCTGCTGGTGCTGGCGGGGGCCGGAAGCGGTAAAACGTCGGTGCTGGTGGCGCGTGCGGGCTGGCTTCTCACCACCGGGGAGGCCGTTGCCGAGCAGATCCTGCTTCTGGCCTTTGGCCGCAAGGCGGCACAGGAGATGGATGAACGTATCCAGGAACGCCTGCACACCCGGGATATCACGGCCAGAACCTTCCATGCCCTCGCGCTGCATATCATTCAGCAGGGCAGCAAAAAAGTGCCTGCCATCAGTAAACTGGAAAACGACGCGCAGGCGCGGCAGGCGTTGTTTATTAAAACGTGGCGTCAGCAGTGCAGTGAGAAAAAGGCGCAGGCGAAAGGGTGGCGCCAGTGGCTGGAGGAGGAACTCAACTGGGAGGTGCCGGAGGGCAGTTTCTGGCAGGATGAAAAACTGGCGCGTCGGCTCGGCTCGCGACTTGACCGCTGGGTCAGCCTGATGCGAATGCACGGCGGCTCACAGGCAGAGATGATTGAAAGCGCGCCGGAGGCGATCCGCGATCTGTTTTCGAAGCGGGTCAAGCTGATGGCTCCGCTGCTGAAAGGCTGGAAAACCGCGCTGAAAGAGGAAAATGCCGTCGATTTCTCCGGTTTGATCCATCAGGCTATCATCATTCTTGAGAAGGGGCGCTTTGTCAGCCCATGGAAACATATTCTGGTGGATGAGTTTCAGGACATCTCACCCCAGCGTGCTGCACTGCTCTCGGCGCTGCGGGCGCAAAATAAACATACCTCGCTGTTTGCGGTGGGGGACGACTGGCAGGCCATCTACCGCTTCAGCGGGGCGCAGCTTTCACTGACGACCGCGTTCCACCACTATTTTGGCGAGGGTGACCGCAGCGATCTGGACACGACATACCGCTTCAATTCACGAATTGGTGAGATCGCCAACCGCTTTATCCAGCAGAACCCGCATCAGCTGGCAAAGCCGCTCAATAGCCTGCGCCCGGGGGATAAAAAAGCGGTCACCCTGCTGGCGGATGATCAGCTGGAGCCGCTGCTGGACAAGCTCAGCGGCTATGCGAAGCCCAATGAGCGAATCCTTGTGCTTGCGCGCTACCATCACCTTAAACCCGCGGCGCTGGAAAAAGCCGCCACCCGTTGGCCGAAACTGCAGCTTGAATTTATGACCATTCACGCCAGCAAAGGGCAGCAGGCCGATTATGTGATTGTGGTGGGGCTGAAAGAGGGCAGCGACGGTTTCCCGGCCCCGGCTCGCGAGTCGGTCATGGAAGAGGCCCTGCTGCCGGTGCCGGAAGACTTTCCGGACGCCGAAGAGCGGCGTTTGCTGTACGTGGCCATCACCCGCGCACGTCATCGCGTGTGGCTGCTGTTCAATAAAGAAGAGCCATCCGTGTTTGTCGATATCCTGAAGAGTATTGATGTGCCGGTAGCGCGTAAACCATAACGATGTCAGGCAAGATTTTCCAGGCCGGGTAAGGCGTAGCCGCCGCCCGGCAAAAAAGCTACTTCAGTCTTTCGGACAGATAGCGCTGATAGTCCGGAATAAGGATCTCAACCGGCGAGTTAAACTGCGGCGATTCAATGATGAAATCCGCCGTCGACAGGTTCGTCGCCACCGGAATATTCCACACCGTCGCCAGGCGCAGCAGCGCTTTGACGTCCGGATCGTGCGGAACCGCGTTCAGCGGATCCCAGAAGAAGATCAGCACATCAATTTTCCCTTCGGAAATTTGCGCGCCGACCTGCTGATCGCCGCCCATCGGGCCGCTCAGCATCGCATTCACCTCCAGACCCGTTTCGCGCTGGATCAGGTTACCGGTGGTACCGGTCGCCGAGAGGGCGTGCTTTTGCAGCAACGGCTGATGGCGGCGAACCCAGTTAAGCAGCATTTGTTTACAGTGATCGTGCGCCACCAGCGCAATGTGTTTACGTTCAGGCAGCGTGCGTGTTGTCAGTTCCATAATCATTTCCATCAGGTTAACTGACTACACGATGACGGGAACCGTCTGACCCTGCAAGAGAAAGGCGTAAAAAATGTGGCTTATGATGAAGGTTGCTGTTTTGCCCACTGTAAAAAGCGGGCCCGCGTGTCGGGATCGGCCTGCTGGAACCAGAATTTAAGACGCTGTTCCGTCAGCGTCTGGGACTGCGGCGGAATAACGTCCAGTTCCGAGACGCCGGATAACAGCGTACTGTCGTCCGCCATCATGGTGGCAAACTGCGGAAGGGAGGCGCGTTTACTGGCTTTGTTATAGACCTGCGTCGCGGCCTCGTAGTCCGGGCTTTTCGGGGAGTGGGTCAACGCCAGAATATCCAGCTTCACCGGAATCGGCATCGCATTCCCGTCCAGCAGCTCAACGCGCGGCGAGGCGTCAAAGGCCGCTGATTCCTTCTCCGTTTCAAGGCGAGGCAGGGTAATGTTCACCTGACTGATTTGCCGGGTGTTAAAGCTGACAATCAGCGGCGGAGAGATGTACATCCGTTGCTCATGGTTGTTCAGGCCGATCGATTTTTCGACCCGGAACACCAGCTGATGCGGCCCGTTATCTAATTCAATGCTGTCAGCACCGCGCAATAACGAGCTGGAGACCTTTTTTCCGTCCAGTACCAGGAGATCAATATCGCCAGAAAGCCGGAGCGTGGTGGCAAATACGCAGACCGGCATCACTAACGCAATCAGAGCAGTGGCAATACCGGTTTTCATAGAAGGCTCCCGTCAGAAATCCTTTCGCCGCATTAATGTATCTAAATCTTTCGATAATCACGTTTACTAACATATAGACATATTTCGCCGTTTTGCCCTCATACAACTGTATGGGATGGATGGTTGAGATGTGCGCTTTGGCGTACACTTTTAAAAAAGCCAGGAGAAAAACCATGAAAGAGAACGATATTGCCGAGATTCTGACATCCACGCGTACCATTGCGCTGGTGGGCGCGAGCGATAAACCCGACCGTCCAAGCTATCGGGTGATGAAATACCTTCTCGATCAGGGCTATCACGTTATCCCGGTGTCGCCAAAAGTGGCGGGGAAAACATTGCTGGGTCAGCAGGGTTACGCCACGCTCGCTGACGTGCCGGAAAAAATCGATATGGTCGATGTCTTCCGTAATTCCGAGGCTGCATGGGAAGTGGCGCAGGACGCTATCGCCGTAGGGGCGAAAACGCTGTGGATGCAGTTAGGTGTAATTAACGAGCAGGCCGCCGTGCTGGCGCGTGATGCGGGATTGAAGGTCGTCATGGATCGCTGTCCGGCGATCGATATTCCCAGACTGGGTCTGGCGAAATAATAAAAAAAAGCCCGTCATCGGGCTTTTTTTACACGCTTAGTTCCGCAGACGCGGAGCCTGTAACTGTTTGCGGATAGTCTGAGCAAGTTCATCCATCGTGGGTTGTTCCGGATGCTCTTCCTGCAGCTCGCTACTCAGCTGCGCTTCGGCAAGGTAGGTATGAACGGGTTGTCCGTCGTCACCTTCCATCACCACATGGTACCAGGGCGCAGCGCGAAGCTCTGCGTTGACCGCCAGCTCGTCTGCTGACGGTTCATCAAGGGAATACTCCGGGTCGATATCCACGACCACACCCAAATACCCTAGCAAAGTGTGGCGGACCTGCTGGCCGATACCGAATTTGCTGGCAATCATAGTCACCTCCCGGGAAACACTACTTACACATTATGTGCGGGCAATATTTCTCTTTTCAAGTTACATGACGCGACAGGCAAACCCTTTCAGATACAGTCCTTCCGGGTAGGTAGCAATCACGGGGTGATCGGCTGCCTGACGGAACTGCTCTATAAATTGTACATCACGCCCGGCATCTATTGCGGCATCGGCGATGATTTTTTGGAATAAATCGGTGGTCATCAGGCCGGAGCAGGAGAAGGTGAGCAGAACCCCGCCCGGATTCAGCAGCTGGATAGCCAGCATGTTGATATCTTTATACCCGCGGCACGCGCCCATCAGCTGGCTTTTGTTTTCCACAAACTTTGGCGGATCCATCACGATGACGTCGAACTTCTCGCCCTGGTCGCGATATTTACGCAGTAGCTTGAACACATCATCGCGGACAAACTCCGCTTTGCTCAAGTCCAGCTTGTTCAGCTCGACGTTCTGTTTTGCCACGTCCAGCGCTTCCTGCGAGGTGTCCACGCTGACCACCTGAGCACAGCCGCCCATCAGCGCCGAAACGGCAAAACCGCCGGTGTAGGAGAAGCAGTTCAGCACGCGTTTGTCGGCAACATACTGACGCGTAGCCAGACGGCTGTCGCGCTGGTCAAGGTAGTAACCCGTTTTGTGCCCGCCCTGAATATCCACCAGCAGCTTCATGCCGTGCTCTTCAATCGGCAGCAGGGCAGGCGGCAGTTCACCCGTGACCGGCCCCTGAGTCAGCTCCATACCCTCTTTTTTGCGCACCGCCACATCGCTGCGGTCGTAGATAGCGCATTCAGGGAACAGGGTTTGCAGCGCGCTAATCAGCGCGGCACGCTGGTATTCCGCCCCTGCGCTCAGGAGCTGCAGCACGAGGAAGTTACCGAAGCGGTCAATGGTGACGCCCGGCAGGCCGTCGGATTCACCGGCAATCAGGCGGTAGCTGTCCAGACCGTCGCGCTTTGCCAGCCAGTCGCGCCACTGCTGCGCCTGCTGAAGACGGCGTACGAAGAAGTCGATATCGATGGTTTCGTCTTTATCAAAGGTCCAGACGCGAGCACGGATCTGGGACGCTGGCGAGTAGGCGCCTCGCGCTAACCATTTCCCCTGGTGGTCAACGATATCAATGGTTTCACCGAGGCTGGCTTTGCCTTCCATACGGGCAACCGCGCCGGAAAAGACCCAGGGATGACGGCGCAGTAATGATTTCTCGCGCCCTTTGGTTAACACTAAACGGGAAAACCTTGTAAAATCTGTTTTTTGGCTTTCTTCTGATGTATTCATTAGGTACTCCCATGGAAAAACGCAAACTGTATAGTTATATACGTTGGTCAAGTGATAAACAGGCAAAAGGTTCATCATTGCAACGACAGTTGGAAACGGCGCGTAGAGTAGCACATGAAAACGGTTTAGAGCTTATTGAAATCATCGATGCCGGATTGTCTGCGTTTAAATCTAAGCATCTTGAAAAGGGCAGTTTAGGCGCATTTATCGAGGCAGTTAAAGAGGGGGAAGTCGCTAACGATTCATGGCTTACAGTCGAAAGTTTAGATCGGATAAGTCGCAATACAATTCTGAAAGCACAACTGATCTGCCCCCAGGTTTAGATACAACCTTCAGTTAGTAATGTCGGTTGGTTTTTCTTCATATTTCCTGTTTCGCCAGTCCGTTGCGAATTCAGCTGGTGTCTGGTAATCCAGCGATGAATGGGGACGGCACTCGTTATAATCCTGCCGCCAGTCATTAATCGTTTTCAGGGAATGAAGAACATCGCTGAACCCGTGTTCATTCAGACACTCATCGCGAAAGCGTCCGTTAAAACTCTCAATAAATCCGTTCTGCGTTGGCTTACCTGGCTGGATAAGCCGTAGTTCCACACCATGCTCAAAGGCCTATTGATCGAGCGCGCGGCAGGTAAATTCCGGGCCCTGATCGGTTCTCTTATTGTAGCCGGATAGCCCCTAAACAGCGCGATGCTGTCAAGAATACGCGTGACCTGAACGCCTGAAATACCGAAAGCAGCGGTGATCGTCAGACACTCCTTCGTGAAATCATCTACACAGGTCAGGCACTTGATCCTCTGACCGTTGGCCAGTGCGTCCATAACGAAATCCATCGACCAAGTTAGGTTCGGCGCATCCGGGCGCAGAAGCGAAAACCGTTTGGTTGCCAGCCCTTTACGGCGTCGTCTGCCTTTTACGCTCAGTCCATTAAGGTGGTAAATACGGTATACCCGCTTGTAATTGACGTGAAGGCCCTCCCGACGCAACAGCTGCCAGATTCGGCGGTAGCCAAAACGCCTGCGCTCCAGTGCCAGCTCAGTGATGCGCCCTGATAAATGCGCATCAGCTGCCGGACGCTGAGCCTCATAGCGGCAGGTCGAAAGGGACAAACCTGTAAGCCTGCAGGCACGACGTTGCGACAGACCGGTCGCATCACACATAAACTCAACGACTTCCCGCTTCTGGCCTGTCGTCAGTACTTTCGCCCCAGAGCCACCTGAAGTGCCTCCTTATCCAGCATGGCTTCGGCAAGTAGCTTCCTGAGGCGGGCGTTCTCCTCTTCAAGAGATTTGAGCCGCTTCACCTCAGGAACTTCCATGCCACCAAACTTTTTGCGCCAGGTGTAGAAAGTGGCGTCGGAAAGGGCGTGCTTACGGCAGAGCTCACGGGCAGAAACTCCGGCTTCCGCTTCGCGAAGAATACTGATGATCTGTTCGTCGGAAACACGCTTCTTCATGGGGATGTCCTCATGTGGCTTATGAAGAAATAACTAACATCGGGGTATATTAATCAACGGGGAGTAGGTCAGCTGCATTTACATTTATTTACATAAATTCACTTTATCCATACATTTCTGTCGTGTGATAGTGAAATAGCACTTTATGTTAAAATGGAAAAGAGGGATTTTTATGTCAAATATCAGAGAATTAACTTTAAGTGAAATAGAACTGGTCAGTGGTGGTGGAAACTCTGGCGACCATGAACACAACTACAACAAACAATCTCAAACTGGAGCACGTAACACTCTGGGACGGAATGCACCGACACATATTTACAGTGACCCAAGCACAGCTAAATGTGGTGATGCTGTCTTCAGTGGGATGGTAGGTGGTGCAATCAAAGGTGGCCTTGTTGGAATGGCCAGAGGAACTATTGGTGGAGCAGTTGTTGGCCAGTGTCTCTCCGGTGGTGGAAATGGTAACGGAGGGGGAAACAAAGCTGGTTCCAGTAATTGTTCAGGAGGTAACTTTGGTGGTACCTGTAGCCGATAAGTAAGTATCAACGGAGGATGCTACAATGGTTATTAAAATAATGTCTTTTATCTTAAGTTTATTACTGGGTTTTGCGCTATTAAGTGGCTCCTCCATTATTGACCTATCTTGGTTTTCCTTTCCTGAGGAGTTTTCAAAGATAATAATTACATTGATCACCTTGTTTTCCACTGCTAAATTTACTGATATGATTTTAGCAAAAATAAAAACTTTCATAAAGTGACGCCCTTGTAATGAATGAGCGTACGAGCCAGTTTATATATAGTAAACAAAGCACTATCGTTTTTCTTGTAGTGGTTATTATATCAACCATTGTAACTCTATCCCCAGCCTTTACGCTGCGTTATGTCGGGCTGGACACAGCTTTTACTATTGTTTTCATTACAGAGATTCTAATTTCTACTTTCGTTTATTTGTTTTGCCTGAAAAATATCCCTGGGTGTCGAATAAAAGTAAGTGCAAGCCCAGCCTCAGTAAAATTTTCAGCTGCGTCATTTCTTATAATTATTTTTATACAACTTGCTGTTTATTGCTACAGAGACTATTTATACCATTACGAACCATCACAGATAAACTGGATCACAGTTTTAGTGATGACAATAGTAGTACCCTATTATGAGGAAATTATCTACAGAGGATGTGCCTTCGAAGTTGCATGCTCAATTTACCGGAAGAATCTGGTTATTCCGTGTGTAATAACATCTTTGTTTTTTTGTCTAATGCATGGACAGTATTATGATATACTGGATCAGATCATTCTGTTTGTTGTTTCGATGTTATTGTTCGCGGTTAAAATAAAAAGCAAATCTCTTTTCTATCCTATATTGATACACTCAGGCATGAATGGGTTTGTTATATTGTTAAATATTCAGAACGTTTTATAACTATGAGTATATTCAGGGAGGAAGCATTAAATCATCATAATGATACCGGGTACGGAGATATTGTTTTACCCGCTTCATTCGGCATGTCAGTATGCGCCGTTACTACAATATTCTTGGTTCTGAGCGTCGCATTATTCGTTTATTTAGGTAGCTATACTCGCAAGGCACATCTTACAGGCATCGTTATGCCTTCATCCGGACTGGTGAAAATAACACCTCAATATGCAGGGTACGTCACCCGACAGACTGTTTCAGAAGGTCAGCACGTCATTGCTGGTGAGTCCGTTTACCATATCAGCGGCGAGCATTATAACGAACAGGGCACAGGTACGCTGGCTGCCATGAGCATATCCTTGAGAACTCAATATGCCATGCTGTCTTCTCAACAGGCTCTGGAATTGCGTGACAACAGTCAGCAGCAGCAAGCCATACAACAGCGAATTGTCTCCCTGAAACCTCAGATTAACAGTGCAGAGCAGCGTTTGTCGCTTGCCGAGCATCAGGTTGCGCTGGCTGTGTCCGTCATGGAGCGCTATAAAAAACTTGCCGGCACGCATTACGTTTCTGATATCGAATACCAGCAGAAACAGATTGACGTCTCCACGGCACAGCAAAACGTTGAGGATCAACGTCAGGGGCTTCTGCAACTACACACAGCAATGGAGTCTGCTGAAGATGATCTTACCCATCTCATCGTACAGGGCGAAAGCCGGAAAGCTGAACTGGACAGGCAGTTGCAGGGTATAAGACAACAGCAGGATGAACTGGCCGGACAGGAGCATTTTACGCTGACCGCTCCAGTATCCGGAACCGTTGCCGCCGTTCTGGTCAGACAGGGACAGTCGGTCAGGGCATCTGAACCTGTCATGACGCTTGTCCCCGACAATGCTCGTCTGCAGATAGAACTCTATGCCACCAGTCAGAACGCTGGCTTCGTCCAGCCGGGGCAACGTGTCGCCCTCCGATTCGCCGCTTTCCCCTATCAGAAGTTTGGTGTTCAGTACGGGACTATTCGAGAGATAAGCCGTACAACGCTGACGCCGTCAGATTTAATCTCCGTATCCCCTGTCACCTGGAAGGAGAATGAAGGGCACTACCGTGTCATTGTCGAACCTGAGAATACTTTTATTCTGGCTTATGGAAAAAAAGAACCTCTTCGACCCGGTATGACCCTTGAGGGGGACGTCAGTTTGGATACGCGTCATTTGTGGGAGTGGCTTACAGAACCGCTCTGGAGCCTGAAAGGAAAACTGTAATGGGATCACTGAACTGGACAGGGAAAAGACGGCTTCCCCTCATCCGCCAGACAGAGTCAGCGGAGTGTGGACTGGCGTGTCTGGCAATGATGGCCAGCTGGCACGGTCTGCAGACGGATCTACCCACGCTCCGTGAACGCTTCAGTATCAGTACTCAGGGAATGCCCCTGCAGAGACTGATTGAATGTGCAGCCGGTATCCATTTGTCTTCCCGCGCCGTCAGGCTGGAGCCGGAAGACCTGAAGTCTCTTTCTTTACCCTGTATTCTCCACTGGAACATGAATCATTTCGTTGTACTTCATAAGGTTCGCGGTAGCAGGCTGGTTATACATGATCCCGATAAGGGGAAGGTGACAATTTCCCTGACGGACGCAGGGAAGCACTTCACCGGCGTCGCGCTGGAGCTGATGCCAGCCAGCGATTTCACCGCCAGGGATGAAAGAAAGAAAATTCGTCTGCGCCAGCTGACAGGAAAAACACCCGGCCTGCTGGCGGCAATGTCACGCATCATCGTTTTTGCCCTGGCACTGGAGATACTGACATTAGGAAGTCCTCTTCTCAACCAGTTGGTGATTGATGAGGTCCTGGTTGCCGCCGATCGAAGCCTGTTGACCGTTATTATCATCGCCCTGTTGTTGCTGTCACTTACCCAGATGCTGCTGTCGCTGGCCCGTCAGTGGGCCAGTCTCACCCTGTCTGTTAATTTTAATATGCAGTGGACTGCCCGGGTGTTCCATCATCTGGTCCGTCTCCCTCTCTCCTGGTACGATGCACGCAGTAAGGGGAGTATTAACGCGCGTTTTGATGCGGTAGATACCATCCAGCAGGCGCTGACCACGCAGGTACTTGAAGGCATTCTGGATGTGCTGCTTGTGGTGACTGCACTCTGTATGATGTTGTTCTACAGTCCTGAAATGACGCTGATAGCGGTACTGGCAGCCGTCATCTACGGCGTGCTGAGAGTGCTCTGGTATCCGTCTCTTCGACAGTCTGCAGAAGACGCTTGGGATGCTGGTGCCAGGGAATCAGGATATTTTCTTGAAACCCTTAACGGGATCCTAAGCCTGAGAATAAACGGTGTGACTGCATTTCGGGAAGCCGCCTGGCTGAATCTCAACGTCACCCGGAGAAATACGCAGTTGCGCCAGAGTCGTCTGCTGATGTGCTATGACATTGCGCACACCTTGACCGGCAGTGTGGTATCGGCGGTTATTTTGTGGAAGGGTGCTGGCGAGGTGATGAATGGCACTTTTACTGTCGGTATGTTGGTTGCCTATTTGTCTTATCAGATGCGTTTTTCTTCGAGTATTAGCAGCCTTACTGACAAGTTTTTTTCCTGGCGAATGCTTGATGTTTATAATGAGCGTCTGGCTGACATTGTGCTAACCCAAACAGAAGGGCATCAGCAACGGTCCGTTCATGAAGATGTCAGTACTTCTGTCATTACCTCCGTAGTCAGTGGGACTCCGAAAGCTCATCCCCCGTTATCTATCGAGCACATCGTATTCAGCCACAAGGGCGGGAACAAACCGATACTTCGCGGAATTTCACTGGTGCTTCAGCCAGGTGAAGTAGTGGCCATTACGGGTAAATCTGGGTGCGGAAAATCGACGCTGGTAAAACTTATCTTGGGAATTCATATTCCTGATGAAGGGACAATCAGAACATTTGGCATACCGCAAACGCACCCCGATTATTTTCAGGTACGACGGCGGATTGGTACCGTATTGCAGGATGATCACCTTTTCAGAGGATCCATTGCAGATAACATCATTTTCTTCAGCGAAGACCGCAATCAGGAAAGAATGATCCAGTGCGCCCGTCTGGCGCTAATTGACACTGATATCATGGCAATGCCGATGGGATATCAGACATTAATCGGTGAAACCGGTGGTGTACTCTCCGGAGGGCAAAAGCAACGTATTTTGCTGGCAAGAGCGTTGTACAAACAACCGGGGTTTTTGTTACTGGACGAAGCGACCAGCCACCTTGATGTTGAGAGTGAAATACAGATAAGCCAGACACTACGCCAGTTGGGGCTACCTGTCCTGCTGGTTGCCCATCGCCCGGAAACCATTGCCTCTGCCGACCGGGTTCTGTATCTCGCAGATGGATATTTGGAAGAACAAAAATGCCAGTACACAGGTAATAACGATTATATAGTTTATGAAGCCAATGATGATAATGTGGTTAAGGAGACCTGACTATGGAATATGCTATATTCAGCGGGATATTTACACTCGCATGACCAAAAGAAAGTATGCAATATCTGCACCTTGCTCAGGGCGGGCGGTCATATCCGAGAGCATTCTTCCGATCTAATTCAAATATAATTAGCTTACTAACTCCTTCTTAATGCGGTAGAACGTTGCACGGCTGATACCTGCAGCTTTCATGATGTGGGCTGGTTTAACATTCTGCGCCAGCATTTCACGCACTGTATCACGGGCTTCCATATCTTTTTCTTTTCCCGTATACAAGCCTGCCTGTTTTGCTCTTTCGATCCCCTGTGCCTGGCGTTTACGGGGGTTTCATAATCTTGTCGTGCCATTGTCGCAAGGATATCGATCATCATAGCATTGACGGCCCGAAGAATGCCGCTGGTAACGTCGTTACCGTACATTTCGACCATCTGCCAGCTTTTTGGCAAATCCATTATTTGCTGTTCTGTCGATTTCAGGGAAATGGCGCGTAGAGTAGCACATTCAGCCAGGCGCAATCATCTGCGGATGCCGTTGAGCGTTTCGGCACAAAATCAAATCGCTTAAGCACATTACGATATTGCAGCCAGCATTACAGTGGGGCTTCCGGTACAGCAGAGGGAGCACCTATGAAAAAGCGAAGTGTGATCGCATTAGCCGCTCTGGCGGCAATCAGTTTTCAGGTTTCAGCGGCAACGCCTTTCAGCATCACCAGTCAGGATATTTCCGGCGAGCGCCATTTAGCGCAGCCGCAGGTATTCGAGGGATTCGGCTGCCACGGCGGTAACCAGTCCCCGCAACTGGCGTGGAAAAGCCCGCCCGCCGGTACGCAAAGTTTTGCCGTTACGGTCTATGACCCGGATGCCCCCACCGGCAGCGGCTGGTGGCACTGGACCGTAGCCAATATTCCCGCGAAGACAGCGACGCTGCCCGCTGGGGCCGGAAACCCTAATGGCGAGAAATTACCTGCCGGTGCGGTGCAGGGGCGTAATGATTTCGGTTATTCTGGATTCGGCGGCGCATGTCCGCCCGCAGGAGATAAGCCTCACCGTTATCAGATTACCGTCTGGGCGCTGGACGTGGATAAACTGCCTGTCGACAAAAATGCCAGCGGCGCGCTGGTCGGCTTTATGCTTAATAGTCACGTTCTGGCAAAGGCGCAGTTAACCGCAACCTACAGCAGATAAGGATGAACCGGTGCAGGAGTTCCATTTTCGACATAAACACCTGACGGCGGGTGAAGTGACCGCCAGCAAAATGCATCGCCTGCACCAGGTTAAGCTCTTTTTTCCGGCCATTTGTCATATCACGCATGGCAGCAAGGTGATTGTGCAGGACGACAATCGACTGGTGGCAACCCGGGATGAGCTGATTATTATCCCGGCCAATACGGCGATGGAGATTATCAATCAGCCTGTAAACGGTCTGTTTCACTCGGATTTGCTGATGTTGTCCCCGGAGATCGTCGCCGAGTTTAAGGCGCATTACCTGAAATCCTGGCCGCGCACGACGCTGCATTCGCTCTGCGCCCCGCTAAGCGAAGGGCTGGCGTTTATGTGGGATAACCTGCTGCACGCCGTGCGTCAGGAGTTACCGGAGGCGCTGCAAAAGCATCAGGCCTTCGGTCTGTTGCTGGCCTTGCTGCATGACGGCATGGCAGGTCCGCTGCTTGTTGAGCGGAGCAGTAACCTGACCGAGCAGGTGCGGCAGTTCATTATGCTGTCGCCCGCCAGAGCCTGGACCGCGCAGGACGTCGCCAGCCGTCTCGCATTAAGCGTACCGACGCTGCGCAGGCGGTTACGCGAGGAGTCGCAGAGTTTTCGCCAGATTGTCGAGGAGGTGAGGATGGCCGTTGCTTTGTCGCAGCTACAGTCAACCCGATTACCGATTGGCGAAATCGCATTACAATGTGGGTATCTTTCCAGCTCTCGTTTCACCGCCCGTTTCCGGCAGCACTATGGTTGTTTGCCGAAAACGCTACGTTAAGGAGAAGAAAAATGTCAAAAGTCTGCACCATTGTCTGGGTTCACGGCGTCGTTCAGGGCGTCGGGTTCCGCTACAGCACTCAGCGCGAGGCCGTTCAGCTTGGGCTTACGGGATACGCGCGAAATATGGACGACGGCAGCGTTGAGGTGGTCGCCTGCGGCGAAGCGGAGCAGGTCGACAGGCTGGTGGCGTGGCTGAAGGCGGGCGGGCCGCGCAGCGCGCGGGTTGATAAGGTGCTAACGGAACCGCATCAACCCGGCCGGGAGTACGTTAACTTCGGTATACGCTACTAAATGCACTTCACCGGTTTTGGCAGGCCGGCAATTTTGGTGGCCTGTTTTGCCGGGCCTTTCGGGAACAGGCGATACAGATAGCGGCTGTTGCCTTTCTCTTCGCCGAACTTGTTGGCCATGGCTTTGACCAGCATGCGGATCGCCGGAGAGGTGTTGAATTCGAGATAGAATTCGCGCACGAAACGGACTACTTCCCAGTGTTCGGGAGAGAGGGTAATCCCTTCTTTCTCAGCAATCACTTCTGCCAGCGCTTCGCTCCACTGGCCACTCTCTTTCAGATAACCGTCATTATCGGTCTCAAACTCTTTGCCTTCAAAACTCAACATAGTCATTCACGCGTCAGTCAAAAACCGCAGCAGTGTACCAAAAAACAAAGCCCCGCATAAGCGGGGCCAGGTTCACAGCGCTGTGGATTAATCCCGGCTGGCGAAGCCCAGGATGCTCAGCAGGCTGACGAAGATATTGTACAGCGACACATACAGGCTCACGGTCGCGCGGATGTAGTTGGTCTCACCGCCGTGAATGATGTTGCTGGTTTCGTACAGGATCGCGCCGGATGACAGCAGGATAAACACCGCGCTGATTGCCAGATGCAGGGCAGGCAGCTGCAGGAAGATGTTTGCCACCATGCCAATCAGCACCACCACGATACCCGCCATCAGCATACCGCCGAGGAAGGACATGTCCTTACGCGTGGTCAGCACGTAGGCCGAGCAGCAGAAGAACACCAGCGCGGTGCCGCCCAGCGCCATGCCAATCACGTCACCCATGCCGGCAGACAGGTACGCGTTCAGGATCGGCCCCAGGATGTAGCCCAGGAAGCCGGTGAAGGCGAACGCGGAAAGAATACCGACCGGTTTGTCAGCGGTTTTGTAGGTCAGGAACATCAGACCATACATGCCCACCAGGGTCAAAATCAGCCCCGGAGACGGCAGCATCAGCACGGTGCTGGCGGTAGCGGTGATCGCCGAAAACGCCAGCGTCAGGCTGAGCATGAAGTAGGTGTTGCGCAGCACCTTGTGGGTACTGAGTAGCGATGTGCGGTCGCGTGAGGAAGTAATTATACGATCCATGAGTCACTCTCTTATGACAGATGTAATTAACGGAAAGAATAGGAAACGGCGCGTCAGTCTCAAAGTGGTTTTACCCATCTTTACTCAGCAGGTTAGCGCCGGAGCTGGTTATTTCTTCTGCAGAAATACGTTTCATCAGTATGAACAACGGTTTGTCGAGATTAATCAGATCAACCTCTTATAGGTTACTGAAAAATATTGCTTTATTACCATAAGGCCGCTAAGAGTTATTTCCGGATCGTCACAAAACAGACAATAAGGCGAAGGAAATGAAACCACAAACATGCACGCGCTTTACGCTTTCTTTACTCACCGCAGGGATCCTGTGCGCCAGCACGGCGACCTGGGCGGCGAATGTGCCGGCAGGAACCGCGCTGGCCGAAAAACAGGAACTGGTCAGAAACAACGGTAGCGAACCGGCCTCGCTCGACCCGCATAAAGTCGAAAGCGATGTCGAATTCAATATTATCAGCGATTTATTCGAAGGTCTGGTGAGTGTTTCCCCGTCAGGGGAAATTCAACCACGGCTGGCAGAAAAATGGGAGAACAAGGACAACACCGTCTGGACGTTCCACTTGCGCCCGGGCATCACCTGGAGCGACGGCACGGCGATTACCGCAGAGGATGTGGTCTGGAGCTGGAAGCGCCTGATCGACCCTAAAACGGCTTCTCCCTATGCCAGCTATCCGGGCAACATGCATATCGCCAACGCGGCCGATATCGCTCAGGGGAAAAAATCCCCCGACACGCTGGGCGTAAAAGCAATCAACGACACCACGCTGGAAGTGACGCTCACCCAGCCCAACGCGGCGTTTCTGGCGATGCTGGCGCACCCGTCGCTGGTGCCAGTGGATAAAGTGCTGATTGGCCGTTTCGGCGAAAAGTGGACCAAACCGGAGCATTTCGTCAGCAGCGGGGCGTATAAACTGTCTCAGTGGGTGGTCAACGAACGCATTGTGGCGGAGCGTAACCCGCGCTACTGGGATAACACGCATACCGTCATCAACAAGGTGACCTACCTGCCCATCACCTCGGAGGCCTCCGATGTGAACCGCTACAAAGCGGGCGAAATTGATATTGTGTACACGGTGCCGATTAACCAGTTTGCCCAGCTCAAGAAAAACCTGGGCAGCCAGCTGGATGTTTCCCCGCAGTTGGCGACCTATTACTACGAATTCAACACCACCCGGCCGCCGTTCAACGACGCGCGGGTGCGTAAGGCGCTAAATATGGCGCTGGATAAAGACATCATTGCCGGAAAAGTGTTAGGGCAGGGGCAGCGCCCGGCGTGGCTGATCAGCCAGCCGGACATTGGCGGGGTCAAGCTGCAGAACCCGGATTACGCCAGCTGGCCGCTGGACAAGCGCATTGCTGAGGCGAAAAAACTGCTCAACGAGGCCGGGTATAACGAAAGCCATCCTCTGCGCTTCAACCTGCTCTATAACACCTCTGAATCGCACCAGCGCATCGCGATTGCAGCCAGCTCTATGTGGAAGAAAAACCTCGGCGTAGACGCGAAGCTGCAAAACCAGGAGTGGAAAACCATGCTGGACACCATGCACACCCACAACTTTGACGCGGTACGTTACGCCTGGATTGCCGACTACGACGACGCGGCGACCTTCCTGAACAACTTCCGTACCGGCGACAGTGAAAACACCAGCCAGTACAGCAACCCGGACTACGATCAAGCCTTGATCAACGCCGCAAAGGCCAAAACGCCGGCAGATCGGGGTAAGTTCTACCAGCAGGCGGAAGACCTGTTGGGCCGTGATGTGCCGGCCATTCCGGTTTATCACTACGTCCGTACGCACCTGGTCAAACCGTGGGTCGGTGGCTTTACGCCGGATAAGCTGGGGTACTACTTCACAAAAGATATGTACATCAAAAAGCACTAAGCGAGAGGGCTGGATTTTATGCTGATAAAATCGCCGATATGTTGTCAGTTCAACCGATTAAACACGTTTTGGCTATTTTTACAGCGAACGAGTGCAGCCGCTCTTTACAGCATGCGGTGAGGTGTTTATAGTTCGCCTCACTCAGGAAGTGTGGCCGAGCGGTTGAAGGCACCGGTCTTGAAAACCGGCGACCCGAAAGGGTTCCAGAGTTCGAATCTCTGCGCTTCCGCCAGATATAAACCCCAGCTTACTCGTTAAGCTGGGGTTTTTCTTTTGCGCTTATCTGTAAACCTGACGTCTAGGAACGAATAAAGGCCAGGATGTCCGCGTTAATGGTATCCGCGTGCGTGGTATGCATCCCGTGCGGGAAGCCCGGATAGATTTTCAGCACGCTGTTCGCCAGCAGCTTATCCTGCAGAAGGGCGGCATTCTTATAAGGCACAACCTGATCGTCGTCGCCCTGCATCACCAGAACGGGAACCGTAATGGTTTTCAAATCCTCTGTCTGATCGGTTTCTGAAAACGCCTTGATCCCCTCATAGTGGGCTTTGGCGCTTCCGATCATCCCCTGACGCCACCAGTTCTGAATCGTACCCTGTGAAACCTCGGCTCCCTCCCGGTTAAAACCGTAAAAAGGACCGCTGGCGACGTCGAGGTAAAACTGGGCGCGATTAGCCGCCAGCGCTTTACGGAAGCCGTCGAAAACCTCAACGGGCGTCCCGCCGGGGTTAGTGTCCGTTTTGACCATCAGAGGAGGAACGGAACTGACGAGCACCGCTTTGGCGACGCGCCCCTGCGGCTGGCCGTACTTCGCAACATAACGGGCAACCTGACCACCGCCGGTCGAGTGGCCGACGTGCACGGCATTGTGCAGGTCCAGGCTTTCAACCACGGCTGACGCGTCGGCCGCATAATGATCCATATCGTGCCCTTCACTGACCTGATCAGAACGGCCGTGACCACGACGATCGATAGCGATAACGCGATAGCCTTCTGCAAGGAAGAAGAGCATCTGGTTATCCCAGTCATCGGCACTCAGCGGCCAGCCGTGATGGAAAACAATGGGCTGAGCCTCTTTCGGACCCCAGTCTTTGTAGTAAATGTTGACGCCGTCTTTCGTTGTTACGAATGCCATACCGCAGACTCCTCTGTGAAAGACACAACGATCGCTGGCTGAACGCATAGCGAACCATTATTGTCCTGATGATGTTGGCTTGTTTTTTTTCCCGTACCGACAGTACCCCTAAAGTGTAGGAGAAATAGTAAAAGCGGTGGGTTTCATTCCTGTGAAAGATATCCAGAAGGGGAGAGCGAATGATGGGCCCCGGAGAGATCCCCGGAGCCATCAGAGGAGCGGGCGTTAACGGTTCTCTTCAATATAGCGGGCGAGATCTGCCGGGGTTTTCAGCACCGTCGCCACGTCGGTCGGCGGGATCGTACAGCCGTAAACGTCCTGCACCTCCAGCACCATGTCGACCGCCAGAATGGAGTCGAGAATGTCAGATTCAATCAGTTCATCGTGAAAGCCCACCTTGCGGGATAACACTTTTTCAAACAGGGCGAGAATATCTTGTTCCATCATTTTTCCTGGGATAATTAATGTGTGCGGGCGTAAGCGTCCAGCAGCTTGCGGTCAATTTTGCCGTTAGGATTCAGCGGCAAAGCGTCTTTTACGATAATTTGTGAAGGCACCATATAGTGGGGAACCACCTTTGCCAGAGAGGTTTTGATCGCATCCGGTGCCATATCCGTCACGCAGAACGCGGCGATGCGCAGCACGCTGCCGCAGGGTTTCATCAGCGGCATCACCACCGCTTCGCTGATGCCGGACATAGCCAGCAGGCGGTTTTCGATCTCGTTGATCTCAATGCGGTAGCCATTCAGCTTGACCTGGCTGTCGTTGCGGCCCTGGCAGTAGATAAGCCCGTCTTCATAGCCCAGATCGCCGGTCCGGTAGCCGCGAAACGCGTCATTTTCCCGACGCAGCAGTTTTGCCGCGTTCTCCTGCGGCAGGCCGAGGTAGCCGCGCATGACGTTTTTGCCCCAGATAATCAGCTCGCCCTCGGCGGAAATTTCCATTCGGCTGTCAGGCATCATGACTCCCACCGGCAGCACGGCGCTGTCGCTATTCAGGATCTCATCCGTGATTTCAACCACGGTCGTTGCGATGGTCGCTTCCGTTGGGCCATAGGAGTTGATGATTCTGGCCAGCGGGAAGCGGCGGCGCAGCTGTTTAACCAGCACTTTATTGAGCACTTCGCCAATAAAGATAAAGACGCTGAGTGCAGGTAAATACTCGCTGTTAAAGTGCGGGGAAAGCAGCTGTTGGTAGGCAAAAGAGGGGGTGGAAACCCAGGCGGAAACCGCGTTGCTTTTCAGCCGCGCCAGCCAGCTCTCTTTCTGGATATCCTCTTTAGCGTTCAGCACGATGTGGCCCCCCATCGCCAGATTCGCCAGTAAAGGGATCAGGGAGAGGTCAAAGCTGAACACAGCGTGGTTCATCAGCACCGGTTTTTCCGGCAGCGAAAAGTCCTGACTGACCCACTTCATGAAGTGCCATACGCTTTCACGACCAATCTGCACGCCTTTCGGTTTGCCGGTGCTGCCTGAGGTAAACATGATATAGGCCAGATCCTGCTCCTCCAGCATCTTGCCCGCCTCGCCGGTGGCGAGGAACTGCCGCGTCGCCACGTCGTAATAGTAAGGGGCGCTGGCCAGATGGCAGATCTCCCGCAGGCGCTCCTGCGGGTAAATGCAGTCCACCGGAATGTACGGAATGTTGTGCAGCAGGCAGCTATAAATCGCCACGGCGAACTCGGCCTGCTGATGTCCGTACAATACGACCGGCGTACCGGCAACAGGCTGGCAACGCTCATAGCGCTGTGCCCAGTCCGTCACGGCAGCGGAAAGCTGCAGCCAGCTTAAGGCCTCGTCGCTGCCGCTGATGGCCAGCTGCTGCGGGGAGGCGGGATCGCATAATGCCGCACGCAAGAAATCCTGCAGTTCCTGCAGATCGGTGTGATTTTTCATAGAGGTGACATTCCACTAAAGATGTAAAGGGAGCCCGCGGCGCTTCCCAGCGTCAGAATTCGCCCTAAAAACGCAACGGCCGGATACTGCAAGCCACGCTGTAACGCCGGGCTGCGTTTGGCTGACCACAGCAGCATGTTGTGCGCGACGGAAATCGCGCCAAACAGCGCGCCGCTGATCACGTAATGGCGTTCCAGGCCGTTCCACGCCCCCATGCAGAACAGGGTGCAAAAAATACCGATATTTTGCGCCAGCGTTTTGTTCTGGCGGAAAAAGTTGAACTTCATCAGGTTCATATAAATGGGCATAAACACCACGTCGCGCAGCCATTCAGACAGGCTGATGTGGAAACGGCGCCAGAAGTCCTGCGGATTTTTCGCCAGAAGCGGCATATTGAAGTTTGCCGGAATGTTCAACCCAAACAGGCGGCCTGCGCCGATGGCCATATTGCTGTAGCCCGCAAAATCAAAGTAGAGGTAGGCGCTATAGGCAATCGACATCACCACGCCCACGGTCAGCGTAAACGGCTTATGGCTCCAGGGCTGCACGACAAGTGAATCAATCAGCATGGCAAACAGGAACTTCTGGATAATGCCGGTAATAATTTGCTCTAACGCGACTAAAAACTGCTCGCGATTAAGGGCAAAGACGGGCTTGCTGACGTCGCTCATCCATGTCCGCCAGCGGTACATTGGGCCAGCCAGAATAATAAAAGGCATAAACAGATAGCAGAAATAGTGCAGGAAATTCTGCCCTTCTTTTTTACTGCGATAGAGCAGCACGTCCACCGCGCGGAACGTCATAAAAGAGAGGCCGATCATGCCGAGATGATGATTAACGTGCAATTTCACCAAAAATAAAGGAAGCAGCGTTAACACAATAGCCTGCCAGGTTTTTAACCATCCTTTTTCTTTTAACGTGGCGACAAGGTAAAAACTGAAAAAAACGACCGCGGGAACACGGTAATCACCCTGAAAAATATAGCCCCAGCCTAATGCAGCCAGGACGGATAAGGCCGATAAATAAGTCAGACGATGACGTAATACGCGATTGACCAGCGCAAACACCAGGGCGGATGAAAACAAATAGACAAAAAACATTCCTGAGCTATACATCATTCGGCCTCAGAACTTTTGATATTCAAAATGCAGCTGCATACTCATGCTGTCATCGACAGCGGTCCACGCGACGATGGTGATCGCCAGCAGGAGATAAAGGAAAAAAAGACGGATCGCGATTTTCATTATTTAAAGCTCTGTGCAATAAAGCGAATCATAGGAACCCAGGCCAGTTCGGAAGGGTGCAAACGATCCCAGTTCCAGCCATTCTGATAAGGCATGGCGTACATATCTAAATAAGGGATCTGGTTCTCTTTCAGAATGGTTTGAATTTGCTTATCAACCGGGCGGAAGGTGTCGGTATTGTAAAGCGCCCAGGGGTTTACCGGGTCGACGATGGCAATCACCTGCACGTGACGGTCTTTCAGCAACTGGACGGTTTTTCTGAATGCGGCGATTTGCGCAGGTACGACCGGCGTGTCATCCCACTGCTGCCGTGTACCGTCCTCCTCGTAAATCGTTTTGTCCATCCACAGGGTGGCCGCGCTCTGCTGGCGTTTTTTATTTAACTCGCGGGCATTCGCCAGCTCTTTATCCCAGTCAGGGGCAATGTGGGTGGTTGGCTGCGGCGGCCAGGGTTGCGCCGTTTTTGGCGTAATGTTGAGCAGCGACAGCCAGTCGTTTTTTATCAGGGTGCAAAAATTTGCAAATTGAAAACTGAGTTCATCCCAAATCAGGTCGGGGTGCCAGCCGTAGATACGCATTTGGCCAAAGGTTAAATGGCTTATCCCTTTAGGATCAATATGCTTTACGTCATTCACCAGTATCGGACGCGCTTGCGGATCTTTCATCAGAGGATTAAAAACAGAACCCGGGAAATTATCCGCATAGATAGCGGGCGGCAGACCTTTTGAGTAAAAGGCATCGGGTGCGAGAAGCAATACCACTTTGCTGTTTGCATTAAGGCTATTTTTAAAACGCGAGAGAAGTAAAAATTGCGTTTCGTCATCGACAAACGCATCGCCATAGGCCACGACGGGCTGGTGTAATTGCTTATTAAAATAATTATATACGGCGTAATGTTCATCTTCTGAGGTGGCAACCTCAGACGCACCGATGAAAAAAATAGCGTTCCCTTCGAGGGCATGAGAAATGGTGGCTATTTTTTCCGCCTGTTCTTTAGCAGTCCCCGCCATGGATTTGATCAACGGCTGGAATGTAAGCGGCGGATCAAAGCTTGTCACCAGCGGGTGAAAGCTCAGGGCTAAAATGGCCAAAACCGCCATCAGGATATGTAAGCAAAACGTATTTTTGATTTTCATCATCAACCAGTAAGGTTATATGGCGGTAATGCGTTAAAACCCGCGTTACCCGGGTTTATTACAATTAAACAACAATTGACCGTCTATTTTTGGGGCATTCTATACCACGGTGATTTAAAAGAATGAGCGTTGCTGTGTAACGGTATGTACAAGGTAGGAGGAAGCGATGGAAGGGCGGCGTCCGGGTGACTTTTTGCGCAGTCAAACGCCTGTGGGGCAAAATAGAAAAATTCCTGCTTTACAAGGCGCTAATAGATGTTTATAGTGCGCCTCACTTTGGAAGCGTGGCCGAGCGGTTGAAGGCACCGGTCTTGAAAACCGGCGACCCGAAAGGGTTCTAGAGTTCGAATCTCTACGCTTCCGCCAAATTCGAAACCCAGGTCGTTATGCGACCTGGGTTTTTTTGTGCACAGAAGACCCCCGGCCAGGCTGGATGTTCAGCAAACCCGTCCACTTTGATCCAGCGTTCAAAATCCCCTTTGATTTGTTAAAACCGCCCTAACAGGGAATTCTGGTGCAGCGGATACTGCGTCGATACTGCAGTGGCGTCTGACGCATCATCTTTTTAAAGCAGGTGATGAAATAGGTCACCTCGCTAAACCCGACTGCCAGGGCGATGGCGTCAATAGGCTCATCGCTGTACCGTAACAGCTCGCAGCTGCTTTTTATTCGCCGGGTCAGCAAATATTCGTGGATAGTACCGCCGGTCTGCTGGCGGAAAATGCGTGAGGTATAGCTGCGCGAAAGCCCCAGGTCGTGCGCTAGCTGGTCGAGCGAAAACTTGCTGGCATAGTGGGCTTCGACCCAGCTCATAATCCGCGAGGCGACGGTCTGCTGGCGCGGAGGGTAGGGCTGCGGCTGCTCGGGCAGAAACGTCATAAGCTGCATCACCAGAAATGCAACCTCGCAGGCCTCGGTCTGCTCGTTGCCCTCCAGGCGCTGAAACTGTTCAAGGATCCTCTCGATAAACGCCGCGTGATTGCTGAGATCGTAAATCTGTGCTGGCAGATTGCTGGCGGCCAGCGCGGCGAACCGGGCCTGATGGCGCGGGAAGGCGCTGAGCGCACTTTCGACGACCGATTGCTCAATGTGCATGGTAGTGCGGTGATAGGGGTTCTTATCGCTATGATCCACCTGCACTTTGTGCAAGCGGAAGGGTGGGAAGATAAATAATCGCCCCGGACGGGCGGTGTAGTGCTGATTATCCACCACCACGATGCCGTAGCCGCTGGAGATATAGAGCAATTCAACGCATTGATGCCAGTGGTAGTAAATCGCGCTGGTGGTGTACATGCGGTTGAAAGAAATGGCCTGCCGATCGAGCGTAATGCGTTCCAGCAGCTGCGCTTCACCCATTTTACCTCCAGAACAACAGATTTAAATTTTTAGGCCATCATTTGTAATTTATCCCCCTCGCGTTCGACAAAATCCAGTAAAAATGAAATGGCGGTTTAATTTTGTGAGTCGGCTCACTCAGCGCCGGGAATAAAAGCAGATACTCTTCATTCAGACGTCGCCCTCGTGGCTTTAAAAAGCCTAATAACAATAAGTTATCTCTACCCTCGTGTAATGCGGGAGGACCCTGTGCAACCTGAAAATATTCATCTGGATAATCCACTGACAAGCCGGGAAGAGGTGCAACGGCTGGTCAACGATATGCTGAACGCGGTGGCGCCCTGGTTTAAAAAAGACGCCAGCCGCATTGATTTAGCGAACTTTACCGCTCACTACGGCCAGCGTGTCGCGAGCATGGAAACGTTTTCCCGCCTGCTGTGGGGCGTGACGCCGCTGTTGGCTGGCGGCAGCGAGCCGCAGCACTTCTCATTCTATTTACAGGCAATAAAAAACGGCACCAATCCGCACCATGCCGATTACTGGGGCGACGTCGGGCCTTACGATCAGCGAATCGTCGAGATGGCGGCCTACGGGCTGCTGCTGGCGCTGGCGGGTGAAACCGTACTGGCACACTTCACCGAGACGGAGAAAGAGAATTTATGGTGCTGGCTAAAGCAGTGTGAGACTCAGGATATCCCCGATAACAACTGGCACTACTTTCCAATTCTGGTGCAGGTCGGCTTCCATTATTGCGGCATGCCAACCAACCCGCAGGCGCTGGAAGCTCATTTTGCTGCCATGGAGCACTACTACCTCGGCGATGGCTGGTATTCCGATGGTCCGGGACGGCCGCGCGACTATTACATCTCGATGGGCTTCCATTTCTATGGCCTGATTTACGCGAAGCTCATGGCCGGGGTCGATCCACAGCGTTGTGCAACGCTGCGTGAGCGGGCCGCGCGTTTCTCCTCTGACTTCATCCATTTTTTTGCCGAAGACGGCGCGGCGATCCCGTTTGGCCGAAGCCTGACCTACCGCTTTGCTGAGGCGGCGTTCTGGAGTGCGGCGGCCTTCGCCGGGCTGGAGGTCTTTTCGCCCGGCGTGATTAAGGGCATCGTTCTGCGCCATCTGCGCTGGTGGCTGAAGCAGCCGATGTTCGACCGCGACGGCGTACTCAGCGTCGGCTACAGCTACCCGAATCTGGCGATGGCGGAAGACTACAACGCGCCGGGTTCACCGTACTGGGGCCTGAAGACCCTGCTGGTGCTGGCATTAGATGAGGGCAATGCCTTCTGGCAGGCGGCTGAGCTGCCGCTGCCGCCGTTGCCCGCGCAGCACACGATAGCCCACGCGGATCAGGTGGTGGTGCATCAGGCCGATCACCTGTGGATGCTGACTTCCGGCCAGCTGGAGCTGAACAACTTCGTCAATACCGAAGCGAAATACTGCAAATTTGCCTATTCCACCCGCTTTGGCTTCACCATTGAACGCGGGCGCTACGGCCTGAACCATGCCGCACCCGATTCGATGCTGCTGCTGGCCGAAAAGGATAACTACTGGCGTGGCCGCCGCGAATGCCAGCACGTGGTAACCACAAACGGCACCATTTACAGCCGCTGGCTGCCGTGGCGCGATGTGGTGATTGAGACCTGGCTGCTGGCGTTGGGTGACTGGCAGCTGCGCGTCCATCGTATCGATACCCGGCGCGCGCTGGACTGTGCGGAAGGTGGCTTTAGCCTGGCAAACCGCCCGCAACCGCAGGTCCACGAGAGTGACAGCGCCTGCTGGTTACGCAATGTCCGGGATGTATCAGCCATTTTCTGTCTCCATCCGCACGCCCGCCGCGGCGAGACGGTGTTGACGCCGCCAAACAGCAATCTGTTGTTCGCCGAGCGCGCGGCGGTGCCGCTGCTGCGCGGTGAACTCGACCCCGGCAAGCATGTGTTAATCAGCGCGGTGTGGGCGGGAAATGCCGCCGACTTCGAGCCGCAACGCTGCCCACAGGCCATCATTAGCGATGACGCGGTACGCTTCGTGACGGCACGACAAGAAACGACGCTCGTTCTGGCTCCGGAGGCATCACTATGAGCACATCATCGTCCGTACGCGCCGCGCAGTACAAAATGAGTACCTTTATTTTCCTTTACTTCTTCACGTGGTCATCCAGCTTTGGCCTGTATGCCCTGTGGCTGAGCCAGAAAGTAGGCCTTGATAGCGTCACCATCGGCAGTGTGTTCGCTATTAATGGCGTCTTCGCGGTGGTCCTGAAGCCGGTGTACGGCTACATCATGGACAAAATCGGCATGAGCAAGTGGCTGCTCTATTTTGTCTGCGCCATTTCTGCGCTGATGGCGCCGTTTTTTGCGCTGGTATACCAGCCGCTGCTGCAAAGCCATGCGATGGCGGGAATTATCATCGGCGCGCTGTATCTGAGCCTGGGCTGGTACGCCGGCGTGGCGGCGTCTGAATCTTACGCCGACCGCTTTAGCCGCCTGTACGGGCTGGAGTTTGGCCGCATCAGAATGTGGGGTTCACTCGGCTGGGCGATGGCGGCTTCAGTTTCCGGGCTGTTGTTTAACGTCACCCCGCTGGTCAACTTTCTGCTCAGCAGCGGTACCTCGGTAGTGATGCTGCTGGTGCTGATTAGCCTCAAAATCGGCGACGAGCAGCTGCGCAACAACAGCGTCATCTCCACCAATAAAATCGTTTTTGCCGACGTGCTGATGCTGCTGAAAAACCGCAAATTCTGGATGTTCAGCCTCTACGTCGCCGGGGTGGCGTGGATGATGTTTATCGCCGAGCAGCAGTTCCCGCGCTACTTCGTGTCGTTCTTCGCCACCAAAGAGCAGGGGAATGCCTGGTACGGCTACCTGAGCACCGTCCAGTCGGGGATGGAGTTCGTGATGATGATGTTTATCCCGTGGCTGGTGAACCACTACGGCGCTAAGCGCGGCCTGCTGTTCTGCGGCTGTGTGGTCGGAGCACGGCTGATCGCCTCCGGACTGACCAGCGACCCGATTGTTATCTCCATCATCAAACCGTTTTATGGCGTCGAGATCGCGCTGCTGCTGATTTCGGTCTTCAAATACATCGCCGAACATTTCCATCGTCGGGTTAACGCCACGATGTACCTGCTGGGCTACCAGGCGATGATTTACGTTGGCTCGATTGTGGTCGCCCCGCCTGCCGGCTACCTGTACGACAGGATAGGCTTTGAGCATACCTATCTGCTGATGGGCTGCTGCGCCCTGATATTTACGCTGATTTCCGCCTTTACGCTGTCGCGCTGCCAGTCGACGCGCGATGACTCACGACCCTTTGCTCCGGCTTTAGATACCGCCCCGGTTGAACCGGCCAAACATTAATTCAGGAGTTGTTATGACCAAATCTGTTATCACCGAAGCGCTGCGGCCGATCGAACTGCATCAGGTCGATCGCCTGGCGCTGAGCCAGAAGCTGGAAGCGGCGTTATCCCGCGTCACGCGCAAGCTCGACAAGAATATTGTCGCCTTCGGCGATAAGTTCCCCGGCGAAGCCTGTAAGAAGGGTGTCTGGCCGCGCACCGATAACGTGGAGTGGACCACCAGCTTTTGGCCAGGGCAACTGTGGCTGGCGTGGGAGATGACCGGCAAAGCGCATTATCGCGAAGCCGCAGAGCGCTATTTACCGTCGTTCGCCCGGCGTATTGAGCAGCGCATCGACACTGCAACGCACGATCTCGGGTTCCTCTATTCGCTCTCCTGCATCAGCGCCTGGCGGCTCACCGGCAACGAAGCCGCTCGCCAGTCGGCGCTGCTGGCGGCAGAGCGCCTGATGGAGCGTTTTAATCCGACGGCCAACATTATTCAGGCGTGGGGTGATTTAAACGACCCGGAGCAGCAGGGGCGAATGATCATCGACTGCAATATGAACCTGCCGCTGCTGTACTGGGCCAGCGAACAGACCGGGGATCCGCGCTATGCGCAAGCGGCGACGGCGCACGCCGGACAGGCAGCGAAGTATATCGTGCGTGAAGATGCCTCGACTTATCACACTTACTATATGGATGTGCAGACGGGTGAGCCGCGCTTTGGCAATACCCATCAGGGTTACAGCGATACCTCGTGCTGGTCGCGAGGCCAGGCATGGGGCATTTACGGCTTCCTGCTCAGCTATCAGCACACCGGCGATAAGCATATGGTTGAGCTGTCACGCAGCCTGGCGCATTACTTCCTCAACCGTCTGCCGGAAGATGATATTTGCCACTGGGATCTGGCCCTGCTCGGTACCGACGCCGTGCGCGACAGTTCAGCGGCGGCGATTGCCGCCTGTGGCCTGCTTGAGCTGGTCAAGGCGCTGCCGACGCTCGACGCACACCGCGCGTATTATGAAGAGATGGCGCTGCGTATTGCGCAGTCGCTGACCGATAACTACCTTGCCCATGACGACGATCCGACCGAAGGGCTGCTGCAGCACTCGGTTTATCACATGGGCAGCGGTAAGGGCGTCGATCAGTGCTGTAGCTGGGGTGACTATTTCTATCTTGAGCTGCTGGCGCGGCTGCGACAGATTTGGCATCCGTACTGGTAACCCTTAAGCAATGGAGAGCAAGATGAAAAGCGTAGCTGTGCTATTAGCCCCCGGTTTTGAAGAGGGGGAAGCGATCGTCACTGTCGATATTTTGCGCCGCCTGAATATTACGGTGCAGACGATTGCCTGTGGCGAGAGTCGCGAAGTGGTGAGCTATCACGCCATCTCTGTGATGGCGGACAGCACTCTGCAGGTCAGCCTCGACCAGACCTTTGACGCCGTGGTGTTACCGGGAGGCCCGCAAGGCAGCGTTAACCTGGCGAAAAGCGCGGAGGTTATTGCCTTCGTCCGCCGCCACGATGAAGCGGGCAAATATATCTGCCCGATCTGCTCCGCCGCCGCTCGCGTGCTGGGCGGCAACGGACTGCTGAAGGGGCGTCGCTATGTCTGCTCCGGCGAGTTGTGGAAAACGGTCAGCGATGGCATGTACGTCAACGCCGACGTGGTGGAGGATGGCAATCTGCTGAGCGGCCGCGGGCTGGGTAAAGTATTTGATTTCGCTTTTACCCTGGCGGCGCGATTGCAGGGCGATGAAGCGTTGGCGCGCGAGCAGGCCAACCGTATTGATTACGCGTGGCAGCCGGGACGCGTCTGATAACAAAGCCTTACCGGCACATCTGAAAAACCTCCGGCTGTGCCGGAGGATATTTATTTCGTTTTACAGCCCAATCACCAGCTCCCTGGAATGGCTCCGAGAACAGCACAGCGCCACCTGCTGGTCCGTTGCGCTTTTTTCCGCCTCCGACTGCACGCTATCCCGGTGATCCACCACGCCGTCAATCACCGGCGTCAGGCAGGCACCGCAGATCCCCATTTCGCAGGACAGCGGCACGTCCACGCCGTTTTCCTGCAGTACCCGGGCGATGGTTTTATCCGCAGGCACCGGCCAGCGCTCCCCGGTGGAGGCGAGTTTGACCGTAAAGATCTCGCCGGATTCACCGCCCGTGACAGGCGCAGCGGGCTGAAACGCCTCGCTGTGGATATGGTCGTCCTCCCATCCCTTCGCCGTCGCCACCTCACGCACTTTTTCCATAAAGCCCGCAGGTCCGCACACCCAGGCGCGCAAACCTGCCTCGGGCGCGGGAAGGTGCTCTGCCAGGGTGGATCGCGGGCTGGTGGTATGAATAAAGCACTTACCGCACTGCAGGAGTTCGCGAGCAAACGCCGCGCTTTGACGGTTTTTGACGTAATAGTGCAGCGTAAACGGCGTACCGGACGCCTTCAGCTGCAGGGCCATCGCATACAGCGGCGTAATGCCAATCCCCGCCGCCAGCAGCAACACCCGCTCAGCCTGATGCAGTGGAAACAGGTTGCGCGGGGCAGAGATCGAAAGCGTCTGTCCGGGACGCAGCGTCTCGTGAACGTAGCGCGACCCGCCGCGCGAGGCGGCTTCACGCCCCACGCAGATAAGATAGCTCTCGTCCTGACATGCCCCGGTCAGGGAGTACTGGCGCACCACGCCGCTGGGCAGGTGGACATCAATATGCGCGCCGGGCTGCCAGGACGGCAGCGTTTCGCCGTTTTCGGCCACCAGCCTGACGGCAAGGCTTTTATCCCCCTCACGCCACAGCCCGTCGACAATCACGTTCAGCATATCGGCCTCCGTCATACCAGGAAAAATTCGCCAAAGCCCATTTTTTTCAGTCCCCGGCGGTAGGCAATTGAGCTTTTATCGGCGGGAATATGGGCTTCCAGCGTCAGATCCAGCGGCAGACTTTCCGGGCGCTGGGTTTCCACCATCAGTCGATCTTCCTCGAAGATGCGCAGGTTAAAGGCATGCACGTCCTCCACCGGAATATGCAGGTCAAAGTTGCGCGCAATAGGGGCGAACATGCGGGTCACGCGCGATGACACGGGCGAGGCGGCGTTCATAATCACCAGCCGCGATTCACCCGGAAAATGAATCGTCAGCGTGGCGGTAAACGGCAGATGCAACTCAAAATGGCGCAGCCACTGGAAGCCGTCCGGAGCCTGCACGTCAGAGCTGGCCGGGTAATTGCTCACGGAGCTCCAGTAATCGGCCACGAAGCCGAACGGCGTCTCCTGCGGCTGATAGGTGGGAACCAACTGATTATTGGGATCCGCAAAGGTATCGGTGTGGATCCACGCAAAGTGCGCCACGTCCAGAAACCCCTCCACCTGACGCCCGGCGAAGCCGTTCACCTCAAACGCCGGGCAGTTAATCTGCTGAAATCCATCGTCATCCCAGTGCGGCATAGCGGGCAGCGGCGCAGGATTGTCCGGGTCAAACGCCAGGCAGGTCCAGATCAGGCCGAAGCGCTCCTCCACGGCATAGTTAATCAGGTTCAGCTTCGCCGGAACGGGCTGGTCGGGGCTGGACGGAATACGGTTGCAGCGCCCGTCCTCCCCAAAGCGTAAGCCATGATAGGGGCAGATAATCCCGTGCTCGTCGTGAAAGCCGAGCGTCAGCGGCACGCCGCGGTGCGGGCACACGTCACGGGCGACCACGACCTGGTCGTGGATCCGGTAAATCACCAGCTGTTCATCCAGCAGGGTCGCTTTGACCGGTGCCGGGCCGACGTCGCAGGCGCGCGCAACCGGATGCCAGCATTTCGCCAGGCGCAGCCAGTCCTCTGGCTCAAACGTGCAGTGGGCGGGTGGTGTCGGTTCTCTTTTCATCGTTGTCCCTCTTGTTCAGCCTAACGGGCCGCCCTGAATGGTCTCGCACAGACCGTTGATAATGCGCTCCCCGGTCTCCTCTTTGAGTTCCTGATACCAGGCCTGCGTCAACGCCATATCTTTCCCGTGGGTGACGTCGCAGCGTTTACGCGCCTTCAGCACCAGGTCACGCACCCGGTCGCAGCGCAGCGCTTCGTACTGCCGCAGCGCCAGCGTAATGTTGTGGTTTTCACGCAGGCATTCCCCCAGCACCACGGCATCTTCCATCGCCGCACAGCCGCCCTGGCCGATATCCGGCGTGGTGCTGTGCCCGGCATCGCCGAGCAGCGCGACGTTGCCGCGCACCAGGCTGTCGAACGGCTCAATGTCGTGGATTTCAATGCGGTTGGTCGTTTCAGGATCCAGCGCCGCGATAAGCCTTTGCACCTGCGGCGCCCAGCCGCGGAAGTAGCCAGTGAGGTCGGCGCGCAGGGTGGTACGATCCTCCGCCAGACCCGCGGGCAGCGGCACGTCAAAAAAGAAGTAGAAGCGGCCGCCGGAAACGGGCATCAGCGACACGCGCTTACCCTCGCCAACGAAGGTGGTCCACTGGTGCGCCGGGGCAATCTCTTCATCAATCTTTACCAGCCCGTTCCAGTTTACGTAGCCGGCGTAGCGGCGCTCCGGCGTATAGCCCAGCACATACGGGCGAACCGCCGAGTGGCTGCCGTCGGCGGCAATCAGGAAATCCCCGGCTGCCGTGGTGCCATCGGTGAAGGTGACGTTCACGCCCGCGTCGTCTTCATGCACATGTTCCACGCGCTTGCCGAACTGCACCTTGTCGCGTCCCCAGAAGTCCAGCATTTCGCGCTGGAGTTCAGCGCGCGAGACGGGGCAGGGGCGTCCGCCGGTACGCTCAACCAGCGGGGCGAGACTGAAGCGGGTCAGGGTGTCGCCGCGCCGGTAATCCTTGTAGGCCATAAAACGCATCGGCCCGCCGTACGTCTCGATGATGTCGCCCATGCCGAGGTGCTGCATGCATTTCACGCCGTTCGGCCAGATTGAGATGGCCGCCCCGACGGGCCTGATCTCTTTTACGGCTTCAAACACGGTACAGTCGATGCCCGCTCTCTTCAGCGCGACGGCGGCGCTCAGGCCGCCAATACCCGCGCCAATCACGATTGCTTTCATGCTTCTCTCCTTTTGCAGGGTGTAAAGGCATTCAGCAATTTGCGTACCAGGCTGCAGAGTGGCGAAAACGGCGTTGTGAGGGAGACGTTTGCACTGCTAAGGTGCGCAAACGCGGTGAGCGTGCCTTTTTATGAATCAAAAATTTCCAGTTGCGCTACAGGGAATCGACTGTTTCACGCCTGCGCTCAAGGTGGCGTGGTTTGTGCAATAGCCTGGAGAAGGACAATAAAGGAGACACTATGATCGCACTGCACGACTTCAATCATCTTCCCCACGAAAAGGCGTTAGCGCTGATTCACCCCTGTGTGGCGCTCCCCGACTGGGCCGATGCGCTGGTTCACGGGCGGCCTTACGCCAGCCGGGACGAATTGTTCAGTACGGCAAAATCGCTGATGCAAAACTGGGACGAAGCGGCGCTGGCGCAAGCTCTGAGCGCCCATCCGCGCATCGGGGAAAAGCCCGCGGGCTCACAGGCGGAGGCGGCGCTGTCGCGCCAGGAGCAGGGCGCGGTCAATGACCGCGATGCTGACCTTGCCCGGGCGCTGCGCGAGGGGAATGCCCGCTACGAGGCCCGCTTCGGACGCGTCTTTCTGATCCGCGCGAAGGGCCGCAGCGGCGAAGAGATTTTACAGGCGCTGCGCGCGCGGCTGGAGAACAGCGACGCTCAGGAAGTTCGTGCCGCGCTGGAACAGTTGCGGGAAATTACGCTGCTACGGCTGGAAGGAGCTATTAGCGAATGAGCACGCTCAGCACCCATATTCTCGATATCTCAACCGGCAAACCCGCAGCGGGTGTGACGGTCCATCTGCAACAGGAGGGGGGCACGCTGGCAACGGGCGTGACCAACGCGCAGGGTCGCATCACTGCGTTCGTTCCCTCTCTGCCCGCGGGCCGCTATCGGCTGGTGGCGGAGATCGGCGCGTGGTTTAGCGAAACCGGTCGCGATACGCTCTATCCCTGCGCGCAAATTGATTTTGTGACGGGAGAGGCGGCAGACGAACACTACCATCTGCCTTTTGTGATTGCCCCTGGCGGGTGGTCAACCTACCGGGGTAGCTGACCACACCCGCTCGCCGTTGACCCAGGTCTCGCTGATGTTGCGCTCGTCGCCCAGGGTCATCAGCACGAAAAGCTGCTCGTAAATATCCTTGCAGCGGGAATTGCGCAGGCGCTGCAGCGGCGTTACGTCAGGGTCGATAACCACAAAATCCGCCTCTTTGCCGGGCGCGAAGTTGCCAATCTTATCGTCCAGCCTGAGCGCATGCGCGCCGCCCAGCGTGGCGTGGTAAAAGGCCTCGCTGGCGCGCAGGCGGTAGCTCTGCAGCTGGCCCACCTTGTAGGCTTCCCCCAGGGTGCGCAGCATGCTGAAGGTGGTGCCCGCGCCGACGTCGGTACCGATGCCCATCCGCACCCTGTGCTGCCAGCAGGCGGGCAGGCGAAACAGCCCGCTGCCGAGAAACAGGTTTGAGGTGGGGCAAAACGCCACCGCCGAACCGGTGTCATGCAGGCACTGCCACTCGCTGCGGTGAAGGTGAATCGCGTGGGCAAACACGCTGCGCTCGCCGGTCAGGCCGTAGTGGTGATACACGTCCAGATAGCGCTCATGCTCCGGCCAGAGATCGCTTACCCAGGCCACTTCGTTGGGGTTTTCGCTCAGATGGGTCTGCAGCCAGGTATCCGGGAACTCCTCTCTGAGCAGGCTGACCGCGGCAAGCAGCTCGGGGGATGAGGTCGGGGCAAAGCGCGGCGTGATGGCATACCCCAGCCGCCCCCGGTGATGCCAGCGCTGGATCAGCGCCCGCGTCTGCCGGTAGCTCTGCTTCGCGTCTTCGCTCAGGTAGTCCGGCGTGTGTCTGTCCATCATCACCTTTCCGGCGATAAGGCGCATGTTCAGGCGCAGGGCCTCGGTAAACAGCGCCTCGACCGATTCCGGATGCAGCGTGCAAAACACCAGCGCGGTAGTGGTGCCGTTGCTCACCAGCTGCTGAATGAAAAATTCGGCGATCTCTTTCGCGTAGGCTTCATCGGCAAACTGGCTCTCCACCGGGAAGGTGTAGGTAGTCAGCCACTCCAGCAGCTGTTCGCCAAAGGCACCGATCATCTCCGTTTGCGGATAATGGACGTGGGTGTCTACAAAACCGGGCAGCAGCAGCCTGCCGCGCAGGTCGGTGTAGCCCTTGCGGGGGTCAAGGTACTGCTCGCCCTCCTGCCACGGCACGTGCGCCAGAATTTTTCCGTGCTGGATAAACAGCAGGCCGTCCTCAAGGTAGCGCGCGTGTTGGGCGATGGCGTCTGCGCTGTCGCAGACCCGGGCAATATCGAAAAATGCACCGCGTATCGCAGTCTGGTATTCCATCATGGTTCCTGCCTTAGTGTTTGCGTAGCGGGGTAAGAAGGCTCAGCAAGAACGGTGCCAGAATGAACGGGCCGCAGATAAACTGCGGCCGGAGGAAGGGGTTACTCTTTTTGCGTCGCCACGCGGGAGCTGAACGAGGTCGCGCCTGCCGTCTCGCGCTCTTCCCGCGCCAGCCAGCGGTAGGTCACGCCGCCCAGGAAGACGCCGATAAACCAGCTGAAGTTTGCCACCTCATGCAGGGCCGGGATAAAGCCAATCACCAGCCCCACGGCAACGGACGGGATTAGCGCGCCAATGGCTTTCGGGTTGAAACCGTTGCGGTACCAGTATTTGCCCTTTGGCGTGTCGTCGAACAGATCGTCCACCGACACCTTGCCGCGCTTAATCAGGTAGAAATCGGCAATCAGAATGCCGAACAGCGGGCCGATAAACGCCCCGAGCACGTCCAGGGTGTAGTGAATAAGCTCCGGCGAGTTGAACAGGTTCCACGGGGTGAGCAGGATCGAGCCGACGGCGGCAATCATCCCCCCGGTGCGGAAGCTGATTTTCTGCGGCGAGCAGTTAGAGAAATCAAACGCCGGGGAGACGAAGTTCGCGACGATGTTAATCCCGATGGTGGCGGTGATCATCGTCAGCAGGCCAATCGCCACGGCCAGATCGTTACCCACGCGGCTGACGGTTTCAATTGGGTCGGTGATCATGCGGCCAAACAGCGACTGGGTGCCGGAGACAATGACCACGGTGACGATGGAGAACAGCAGGAAGTTAAACGGCAGGCCCCAGCGGTTGCCGCGGCGGATCTCGCCCATGCTTTTGCCGTAGCGGGAGAAGTCGCCAAAGTTGAGCAGCGGGCCGGAGAAGTAAGAAACCACCAGCGCGGTCGCGGTGATCATCTGCCAGGTCTGCTCGCCCGCGCTAAGGGATTTGCTGGCGAGGGTGAAGGAAATGCCGTCAAAGCCGGTCTTGTATACAATCCAGCCTGCGAGGGCCAGCATCACCACATAAACCGCCGGACCGGCGACATCAATAAAGCGCTTGATGGCGCTCATGCCGTGCCAGAAGACCATCGCCTGGAGTACCCACATGATGGCAAAGCAGATCCAGCCCAGCGGCGACAGGCCCAGGAAGGCACCGATGGTAAGGCTCGCCAGAGAAGGCCAAAACTTCAGCACCACCAGCATCAGCGCGTTGGCGGCCAGCCAGGTCTGGATGCCGTACCACGCAAAGGCAATTAGCCCGCGGATGACCGCCGGAATATTGGCCCCGAAGACGCCAAAGGCCTGACGGCTGATCACCGCGTAGGGCACGCCCGCCATCTGGCTCGGTTTGGCTACCAGGTTAGCGCACAGCTGCACGATGCAGATCCCCACCAGCAGGCAGAGCAGCACCTGCCAGCTTGCCAGCCCGAGCGTGAAGAAGCTCGCGGCGACAACATAACCCCCCATGCTGTGGACGTCCGACATCCAGAACGAAAAGATGTTGTACCAGCTCCAGTTCTGGTCACGCGTCGGTGCCAGATCCTCATTGCAAAGACGTGGGCTGTAAACCGCACCGGAATCAGCGGCCGTACCTTGCTGCGCGTTTTGACTGTTTGGCATGAAACCTGCTCCTGTGTGTGAAAACCCGTTAAGTGGGAGTGGAATCGGTGTTGCAGGATCCAGGCCAAAATATTAAATCTTGTATGCAATATTTTAATTTTATGTATACGATTCGATAAAGAAGAGTAAAAGACGGAGTGGTGAATGAATAACGTAAATGCCCTGCAGACCGCGCCAGACCTGCATGACAAAGACGAATCGATCTTTCAGGCGCTGATGACCGCGATTGTCGAACATCAGCTGCTGCCGGGGAGCAAACTGCCGGAAGAGGCGCTGGCCGAGGTGTTTGGCGTAAGCCGCACGGGCATCCGTAAGGTGCTGCAGCGACTCGCCGCTGTGCAAATGGTCACCTTAACGCCCAAGCGTGGTGCACACGTCGCCAGCCCGACGGTGGAAGAGGCGCAGCACATCTTTCGCACCCGCGCCCTGCTGGAGGTCGCCAACCTGCCGGACGTGCTGGCCCACTGTCAGCCGCCGCATCTCGCCGCGCTGGAGGCCATTATTCGCCAGGAGCAGCAGGCGCACGAGGCGTACGACGGGCCGGCGGCGATCCGTCACTCCGCCAATTTCCACATACAGCTGCAGGCCATCTCCGGCAACCAGGTGCTGACGGAGATGGTGACAAGCCTGAGCCAGCGATCCTCGCTGGTGATTGCCGCCTGGGGCGCGCCGTGGCGCCAGGGCTGCCGCTGCAACGACCACGAAAAGCTGGTGGAACTGTTGCGCCAGAAGGCGCTTGAGCCGCTCAGCGATGCCTTAATGCACCATTTTGAACATATCGTCGCCAGCCTCTGCTTCGAGCGGGCGGGCGAGTGCCTGCCGGATTTTGCCCGGCTGTTTGCCGGCCACAAGGAGTCGTAATGTCGTCTGTCTGTATACAAGTGATCAACCCCAACACCAGCCTCGCGATGACGGAAACCATCGGCGCGGCGGCCCGCGCGGTGGCGGCGCCAGGTACGGAGATCCTCGCGGTCTGTCCGGGCGCGGGCGTGCCGTCTATCGAGGGCCACTTTGATGAAGCCATCGCCGCCGTGGGGGTTCTTGAGCAGGTCAGGCTCGGCAGAGAGCAGGGCGTGGACGGTCACGTCATCGCCTGCTTTGGCGATCCGGGCCTGCTGGCGGCGCGTGAGCTGGCGCACGGGCCGGTGGTGGGCATTGCGGAAGCCGCCATGCATATGGCGACGCTGGTGGCGACGCGCTTTTCGGTGGTGACCACGCTGCCGCGCACGCTGATTATTGCCCGTCATCTGCTGCACCAGTATGGCTTTCACGATCGCTGCGCGGCGCTGCACGCTATCGATCTCCCGGTGCTGGCGCTGGAAGACGGCAGCGGTCTGGCGCAGGAGAAGGTGCGCGCGCGCTGTATTCAGGCGCTGAAAGAGGATGGCTGCGGCGCCATCGTGCTCGGCTGCGGCGGCATGGCGACGCTGGCGCAGGAGCTGACCCGCGAGCTGCGCGTGCCGGTGATCGACGGCGTCAGCGCGGCGGTGAAGATGGTGGAGTCGCTGGTGGCGCTGGGGCTCTCGACCAGCAAGCACGGGGATCTGGCATTTCCGGAGAAAAAAGCGTTAAGCGGACATTTTCAGGCATTGAATCCATTTTAATTTTTGGGGGGGCAATGGGACTTTTTGAACAGGATTACCCGCGGGATCTGCGCGGCTACGCGGGCAACCCGCCGCACGCGCGGTGGCCAAATCAGGCGCGCATCGCCGTGCAGTTTGTGCTCAATTATGAGGAAGGGGCGGAAAACCATGTTCTGCACGGCGATGCCGGATCCGAGCAGTTCCTGTCGGACATCATCGGCGCGGCCAGCTACCCGGACAAACACATGTCGATGGACTCCCTCTACGAATACGGCAGCCGCGCCGGATTCTGGCGGATCCACAGTGAATTTCAAAAGCGTGGCCTGCCGCTGACGGTCTTCGGCGTGGCGATGGCGCTGGCGCGTCACCCGGAGATCGTCGAGGCAATCAGGGCAGCGGATTACGACGTGGTGAGCCACGGCTGGCGCTGGATCCACTATCAGCACATGGATATCCAACAGGAGCGCGAACATCTGCACAAGGCGGTGCACGTGCTGACCGACCTGTTCGGCAAGCCGCCGACGGGCTGGTACACCGGACGCGACAGCCCCAACACGCGCCAGCTGGTGGTGGAGCACGGCGGCTTCGACTACGACAGCGACTACTATGGCGACGACCTGCCCTTCTGGACGGAAGTGGCCTGCGGTGACGGCACCCAAAAACCTCACCTGATCGTGCCGTATACGCTGGATGCTAACGACATGCGCTTCGCGACCGCGCAGGGGTTTAACACCGCCGAGCAGTTTTACACTTATCTGAAGGACAGTTTTGACGTGCTGTACGAAGAGGGGGAAAGCGCGCCGAAGATGATGTCCATCGGCATGCACTGCCGTCTGCTGGGGCGGCCGGGGCGTTTTCGCGCGCTGCAGCGCTTCCTGGATTACGTGCAGCAGCATGAGCAGGTGTGGGTCTGTACCCGCCAGCAGATTGCCGACCACTGGCGGGAGGTGCATCCGTTTCAGAAGTAAGTGTGCCGTGTTTAGCCGGGAGGCGGCTGCGCCTTGCCCGGCCTACGGAACCATGTATTCCCGGTGGGGTTACACCATCAAACTCACCTGCGCCGCCACGATCCGCCACCCGTAGGCAAACCGCACCCACGTCTGCTGCTGGCGGCCAATCCGCTCCGTGCCCTCCCGGGTAAACTCGGTGCTGCACACCGCGTAATCCTCCCCGAAGGTGGTGATGACGGTGTGGCGCAACGTCCGCTGCAACCCGGCGGCGGGGCGCGCCGCCCGGAAGGCGCGAATTTCATCAATCCCGTACAGGTTTTCACCCGCCCCCAGACGCACCGTGTTTTTGTCGTGCCAGAACAGCTCGTCCAGCACCGCAATGTTGTTGCTCACCAGCGCGTCTTCATAGCGGTAAAACGCGGCGGTCACCTCGGCGACTACCCACGGCAGGTTAATGTCATCGTGATTCATCATGCGGCCACCTCCGCCGGACGCGCGTCGGCGATGCCGCTCTCTTCCAGCACGTGCGCGACGCGCAGGCAGGCCTGCTCGTTAAACGGCGCGGCAATCAGTTGCAGGCCAATAGGCGCACCCTGCGCGGTACGCAGCGGAACGGTGGTCACGGGCAGACCCAAAAATGATATCGGCTGGGTCAGCATGCCCATGCTGGCGCGAATGGGAAGCGGCTGACCGTTAATCTCCATGGTTTGTTCGCCAATCCGCGTGGCGCTGCGCGGCGTCGCGGGGGCAATCAGCACGTCGGCCTGGGCAAACAGCGCGTGAAACGCCTGCCGGGCCTGCGCGCGGAACCGCTGGGCCTGAATATACCAGGCGGAGGGGATCATCGCCCCGGCCAGCAGTCGTTCGCGGGAGTGCGGCTCAAAACGCTCGGGCTCGCGGCGAAGCGCGGGCAGATACTGATTTCCGCCCTCGGAGGCGCTGATGATAAACGCCGCCGAGCGCGCCAGTTCGGCGTCCGGGAACTGCAGCTCATCCTGCACGTCCAGCGCCTTCGCCACCCGCGCCACGGCGTCTCTGGCATCCGTGTCGCACCAGGTGGTGAAGTAGCCGCCGAGCACCGCGCAGCGCAGGCCGTCAAGCCCGCGATCGAGCAGGGGGCGCGTCTGCTCGCGCGAGCTCTCTGCCTGAAAACCGTCGCTGCTGTCCCGACCCTGCAGCGCGTCGTACACGGACGCCAGGTCGCACACGCGGCGGGCAAAGGGGCCGATATGATCCAGGCTCGCGACAAATGGATGGCTGCCGGAGCGCGACAGGCGGCCAAAGGTGGGCTTCAGGCCGTAGATGCCGCACAGGGAGGCCGGAACGCGAATCGACCCGTTGGTATCGGTGCCGAGCGAAAAGTTCACCAGCCCGGCGGCCACGGCGGCAGCTGAACCGCCGGAGGACCCGCCCGCAATGCGCGTCAGGTCGTGTGGGTTACGCGTCGCGCCGTAGCGGCTGTTCTCGGTGGTAAAGCCGTAGGCGTAGGCGTCCATATTCACCATCCCGGACAGCAGCCCGCCCGCGCTGCGCAGCTGGCGCACGGCGAAGCTGTCGGCGGCCGCGGCGGGGCGCTGGCTGAACAGCTCTGCCCCCGCGAGGGTGGTGTGTCCGGCAACGTCGAACAGGTTTTTCACCGCGTAGGGCACGCCCGCCAGCGGCGGCAGGGGGCGCTTTTCGCGCCGCAGGGTGTCGATGTTCTCAGCCTCGGCGAGCATGCGTGCTTCCGTCACGGCGGTCCAGGCGTTGATCTGCGGGTTAACGCGCGCAATGGCCTCCAGCGTCTGGCGGGCAATCTCATGGGCGCTCAGCTCGCCCGCGCTCAGCGCCTGCTGAATGTCGCTGATACTCATCTCATGTAGTGTCATGCTTTATACACTCCTGCGATCTCCAGACGGTCGTCGAGCGGCAGCGCCATCAGCGGGGCGGCCATGCTGGCAATGCGGCTGAACTGCACATGCAGCTCGGCGCGGCGGGCATCGTCCAGCTCTACGCCGAGCACAGACTCCATTTGCGCAAGATAGGCCTGCCAGTCGGGTTGTGGTGTCGTCATTTTTTTCTCCTCAGAATCCGGCGGCTGCGCCGTTGCTGCGCGGGTCAAATGCCCCTTCGAATAGCCCGTTGGGATGGCGGACAATCGCGCCCGCGTGGCCCATCGCTTCACTGAAATCAGGGAACATTTCCACCTCGTGTCCCCGCCCGCGAAGCCGAGAGACCGCCTCAGCGTTGAAGCGTCCTTCAAGTTTTAACGTGTCAGAAGTTTGTCCCCAGGTGCGCCCCAGCAGCCAGCGTGGGCGGGAAATACTTTCCTGTAAAGGCAGGCCCTGAACCACGTAGCGGGTAAAAAGCGCGGCCTGGGTTTGTGGCTGTCCGTCACCGCCCATCGATCCGTAGACCATCACGCGCCCGTCCTTAAGACGCGCCGCCGCCGGGTTCAGGGTATGGAAAGGCTGCTTGCCCGGCGCGAGTGCCAGAAGATGATTGGGATCGAGGCTGAACGATGCCCCCCGGTTCTGCCAGACGATGCCGGTGTCGGGCAGCACCACGCCGCTGCCGAACTCGTGATAGATACTCTGGATAAACGACACGGCGAGCCCGCTGTTATCCATTACCCCCATCCACACCGTATCGCCGGGGCCTTTTCCGGTGCCCCACGGCGCGGCGCGGCCGTCGTCAACCCTGTCGGCAAGCGCCTGCAGAGAGGCGGGATCCAGCAGACCCTGAATATCGGTTTTCAGCTCGCGCGGGTCGGTGATGTGGGCATCGCGCAGGCCAAAGGCCAGCTTGGTGGCTTCAACGATGCGGTGAATGGTGTCGGCGTCGTCTGCCTCCGCCATGTTCAGGCGGTCGGTGATGCCGAGTATTGCCAGCGAGACCAGCCCCTGCGTCGGCGGGGCGTGGTTAAAGATCTCGCCCTGCTGATGTAGTAGCTTCAGCGGCGCGGTGCGCCGGGCTGCGTGCGCGTTAAGATCGGCCAGCGTCACGGGCAGGCCCAGCGTCTCCATGCCGTGCGCCAGCACGTCCGCCAGCGGGCCGCGGTAAAAGCTATCCAGGCCGTCTTCCGCCAGGCGCGTCAGGGTTGAGGCCATGGCGGGCTGATAAAAGCGGCTCCCGACCTGCGGCGGCCTACCGTCCACCAGCCAGGTTTCCGCGAAGCCGGGGACATCTTTCAGCTCGTCGAATTTGCTGGCCGTGGCATGGGCCTGTGAGGCCGTGACCGGCGTGCCGTTCTGCGCATACTCAATGGCGTCGGCCAGCAGGCGAGCCAGGGGCAGCGACTTGCCGGTCATCTCGCGGGAAACCTTCAGCGCCTCGTCCCAGCCGCTCACCGTGCCGGCGACGGTCAGCGCCGCCTGCGGCCCGCGATGGGGAATGTGCGTGAGCCCCTCGTAGGCGGCGAGCGTTGCCCGCGAACCCGCCGCGCCGCTGGCATCAATGGCGACAGGGTCGCCTTCCGGCGGCACGATAAGCCAGAAGCCATCGCCGCCCAGCCCGTTCATATGCGGGTAAACCACGGCGATGGTGGCCGCCGCGGCGACCATCGCTTCTATCGCGCTGCCGCCTTCGCGCAGCACCGCCAGCGCGCTCTGGCTGGCAAGATGGTGGGGCGCTACGGCCATGCCGTGCGTGGAGACATTACTTTGCATGAGGAGTCCTCGTAACCCTGAAAGTCACAAGGTGCTGCAAAAGCTGTTCCAGTTCTGAAAGAAAAGTTTCAGTAAACTGGCACGTATAATGAAAGGTAGAATGAAAGGCAAAATGTGATGAAACAAAAGTTACAGAGGCGCTATGGAACAACTGGATGAACGTCTGAAAGCACAGTATCCGTCGCTGTCGCCGCAGGAGCAGCGGGTGGCGGATTTTATATTCGACCATTTTGACGACCTGATCAGCTACAACAGCGCCGAGCTGGCGCAGCTGAGCGGGGTGTCGAAAGCCACGGTCAGCCGCCTCTTTAAGCGTCTGGGGTATGAGAAATATAAGGATATGCGTGACGAGCTGCGCACCCTGCGCCAGAGCGGGATGCCGCTCACCGATAACCGCGACGCGGTGCAGGGCAACACGCTGCTGGCGCGCCACTACAAGCAGGAGATGGCGAACCTGACCCAGTGGGTCAATGCCCTCGACGCGCAGCAGTTTGCCGAGGCCATGGCCTGCATGGTCAAGGCGCGGCGCATCGTCATTATCGGCATGCGTAACGCCTATCCTGCGGCACTCCACCTGCGCCAGCAGCTGCTGCAGGCGCGCGGTCAGGTGCTGGTCCTGCCGCAGCCGGGGCAGAGCCTGAGCGAGGAGATGGTGGACTTAACGCCGGACGATCTGGTGGTGATGATGGCCTTTCGCCGCCGCCCGCGCATTATCCGTCCGCTGATGCAGCAGCTTCAGAGCAGCGGTATTCCGGTGCTGCTGATGTGCGAGCCGCAGGCGCACAGCCTGTTTCCGTTGGCGAGCTGGCAGCTCTGCGCCCCGCTGGACAGCGTCTCGGCCTATGACAGCTACTCCTCGGTCAACAGCCTGATTAATCTGCTGGCGAATGCCTTCCTGCATGAAATTCTCGATAAAGGGCGCCCGCGCATTCACGAGATTGCCTCCCTCTATCAGCAGCTGGACGAACTCGAACAACGATAATGGGGCATCAGGCTGGTGCTTTTGCATTGAAATGGTGCAGATGACGGGTCGGAGAAACGCACGTTTTTTCGACCCGTCCGCGTTTTATCCGGCTTCGAAAGAATATTCCCCGCTTCGCCTTATCTGGCACATTAGTTGCAAAAACACATTCAAAGAATCTTTTGTTTCATGTTAACGTTACGGGGAAGCACCATGAAAAAACTGTTAATTGCACTGGCCGGGGCCGCATGTCTCTTCACTCAGCTGCCGGCAAAGGCTGACCAGCTTCAGGATATCGAGAAGCGCGGCACTATCCGCATTGCTGTTCCGCAGGACTTCCCGCCGTTTGGCTCGGTGGGGACCGATCTGCAGCCGCAGGGCTATGACATCGACATGGCGCGCTATCTGGCCAAACAGATGAAGCTCAAGCTGCAGCTGGTGCCGGTGACCAGCGCCAACCGCGTGCCGTACCTGCAAACCGATAAGGTGGATCTGGTTATTTCAAGCCTCGGTAAAAACCCGGAGCGCGAGAAGGTGATCGACTTCAGCCGCGCCTACGCGCCGTTCTTCCTCGGCGTGTTTGGCCCGAAAGGGGCTGAACTGAAGGACGCCGCCGCGCTGAGCGGAAAAACCATCGGCGTGACGCGCGGGGCGGTGGAGGACATGGTGCTGACCGGCCTGGCGCCGAAAGATGCCAACGTGAAACGCTACGAAGACAACAACACCACGCTCTCCGCCTACCTCTCCGGCCAGGTGCAGTACGTGGCAACCGGCAACCTCGTGGTGGCGGCCATTTCGCGCCAGAACGCGGATAAAGCCCCGGTGCCGAGCTTTATGCTGAAAGACTCGCCGTGCTTTATCGGCCTGAAGAAAAACGAACCGGCCCTGAAGGCAAAAGTGGATGCGCTGATTGAGCAGGGCATCAAGGACGGCACGCTGAACGGCCTGTCTGAGCAATGGCTGAAGGCCCCGCTGCCGGCAAAACTTGGCGCCTGAGCCGATGACGGAGCAACTTGATTTTTCAGCCCTCTGGCCACACTGGCCGGAGCTGCTGGCGGGATTGTGGGTCACCATTCAGCTGACGGTAATGGCAACCGTCGGCGGGCTGGCAATCGGGATTTTCGGCGCGGCGATCCGCAGCGGACGCACCACCTGGTACAGCCGGATCTGGGGGGCGTACGTGGAAATCATCCGCAACACGCCGTTTGTGGTGCAGCTGTTTTTCATCGTCTTCGGTCTGCCGAATCTTGGCCTGAAGATGACGGCGGGGGAAGCGGCGCTATTGGCAATGGTGGTGAACCTGGGCGCGTACAGCACCGAAATTATCCGCGCGGGCATTCAGGTCACGCCGAAAGGGCAGTGGGAGGCCGGGCGCGTGCTGGGGCTGACCCGTCTGCAGACCTTTATTCGCGTGGTGCTGCCGCCCGCGCTGCAGCGCATTTATCCGGCGCTGGTGAGCCAGTGCATCATCGTGATGCTCGGCTCGTCGGTGGTGTCGCAGGTCTCGTATGAAGAGCTGACCTTCGCCGCCAACCTGATCCAGTCCAGAACGTTTCTGAGCTTTGAGGTTTATCTGGTGACAACCGGGATTTACTTAGCGCTGTCGATTACCCTGCGCCAGCTGATGATGGCGGCGGGACGCAAATGGCTGGGGGTGCAGGCATGATGACCACCTTTACCGACTGGGACATTATTCGCAACCTGCTGCTGGCCGGACGCTGGACGGTGCTGCTGTCGCTGGTGGCGTTTGTCGGCGGGGCGGTGGTAACGCTGCCGCTCCTGCTGCTGCGCCTGACGGGCGGACGCACGGTGAAGCGCATCATCCGCAGCTATATTGAGCTGTTTCAGGGCACGCCGCTGCTGATGCAGTTGTTCCTGGCCTTCTTCGGCGTGGCGCTGTTCGGCATCGACGTCTCGCCGTGGACCGCCGCCTCGCTGGCGCTGACGTTTTACACCAGCGCGTTTCTGCTCGATATCTGGTACGGCAGCATTCGCGCGCTGCCGAAGGGGCAGTGGGAAGCCTCGCGCTGTCTGGGGCTGACCTTTGGCCAGACCCTGTTTCGCGTGGTCGCCCCGCAGGCGCTGCGCATCGGCATTGCGCCGACGGTCGGCTTTGCCGTGCAGGTGATCAAGGGGACCGCGCTGGCGTCGATTATCGGCTTTATCGAGCTGACCAAGGCCGGGACCATGCTGACCAACGTGACGTATCAGCCGTTTAAGGTCTTTGCGCTGGTGGCGCTCGGCTACTTTATTCTGTGTTATCCGCTGTCGCGCTACAGCCGCTATCTGGAGACGAAATTCAATGCCTCTCATCACCATTAATCAGGTGCAGAAATACTACGGCGATAACCACGTGCTCAAGGGCGTCGATCTGGATATCGACATGGGCCAGGTGATCTCCATTATCGGGCGCAGCGGGTCGGGCAAAAGCACGCTGCTGCGCTGCATCAACGGGCTGGAAGGCTATCAGGACGGCAGCATCAAGCTGGGCGGTATGACCATTACCGACCGGGATTCCCAGGCGCGTGAAATCAGCCGCTCGGTCGGGATGGTGTTCCAGAGCTTCAACCTGTTCCCGCACATGACGGCGCTGGAAAACGTGATGCTCGCCCCGCGTCGGGTGCTGAAGAAAAGCGCCGCTGAATGCCGCGAGCTGGCGCAGCGCATGCTGGAGAAAGTGGGCTTAGGCGATCGTCTGGATTACTACCCGTCGAGCCTCTCCGGCGGCCAGCAGCAGCGCGTGGCGATTGCCCGCGCGCTGGCGATGTCGCCTAAAGTTTTACTCTGTGACGAGATCACCTCCGCGCTCGACCCGGAGCTGGTGGGCGAAGTGCTCAAGGTGCTGGAGCAGCTGGCGGCCGAGGGGATGACCCTGATCCTCGTGACCCATGAAATGAATTTTGCCCGCGAAGTGGGCGACCGCGTGGTGTTTATGCACCAGGGGAAAGTCTGGGAGCAGGGCGACAGCAAAACGCTGTTCGCCAACCCGCAGACCACGGAACTGAAGCAGTTCATCTCCTCCGTGCGCGGTCTCAACTGATAAGGACTGATAAATGGATATCGCACGCTTTCCGCAAATCAACCCGCCCCAACGCCTGCTGATGGGGCCGGGCCCGATCAACGCCGACCCGCGCGTGCTGCGCGCCATGTCGAGCCAGCTGGTCGGCCAGTACGATCCGGCCATGACCCACTACATGAACGAGGTGATGGCGCTCTACCGCGGGGTGTTCCGCACCGAGAACCGCTGGACGATGCTGGTGGACGGCACCTCCCGCGCGGGGATTGAAGCCATTCTGGTCTCCGCCATCCGCCCGGGAGATAAGGTGCTGGTGCCGGTCTTTGGCCGCTTTGGTCATCTGTTGTGCGAAATTGCCCGCCGCTGCCGCGCGGAGGTGCATACCATTGAGGTGCCGTGGGGCGAGGTGTTTACCCCGGATCAGGTCGAGGATGCGATTAAGCGCATTCGTCCGCGCCTGCTGCTGACCGTGCAGGGCGACACCTCCACCACCATGCTGCAGCCGCTCGCCGAGCTTGGCGCCATCTGCCGCCGCTACGACGTGCTGTTTTACACCGACGCCACCGCGTCGCTCGGCGGCAACGCGCTGGAGACCGACGCCTGGGGGCTGGATGCTGTGTCAGCCGGGATGCAGAAGTGCCTCGGCGGCCCGTCGGGCACGTCGCCGATCACCCTGAGCGCGCGCATGGAGGAGGCGATCCGCCGACGCAAATGCGTTGAGGAGGGCATCCGCACCGACGCCCACCGCGACGGGGACGAGGAGATGATCTACTCCAACTACTTCGATCTCGGCATGGTGATGGACTACTGGGGGCCGGAGCGGCTGAACCACCACACCGAAGCCACGACCGCGCTGTTTGGCGCCCGCGAATGTGCGCGTCTGATCCTCCAGGAAGGGCTGGATAACGGCATCGCCCGCCATAAGCTCCACGGCGATGCGCTGCTGAAGGGGATCCAGGCGATGGGGCTGGAGACCTTCGGCGATCTGAAGCACAAGATGAACAACGTGTTGGGCGTGGTAATCCCGCAGGGCGTCAATGGCGACCAGGTGCGTAAGCTGATGCTGGAGGATTTCGGGATTGAAATCGGCACCTCGTTTGGCCCGCTGCACGGCAAAGTGTGGCGCATCGGCACTATGGGCTATAACGCGCGCAAGGACTGCGTGATGACCACCCTGAGCGCGCTGGAGTCGGTGCTCAATTACCTGAAATTCACCACTACGCAGGGGGCCGCCATGCAGGCCGCGTGGGACCTCTATCGCCGCGAGACGCCGCAATGAGCCCGGCGGCAGAACGGGTGATGGCCCGCGCTGACGCGCTGGCCGCCATCAGCGAAACCCCGGATGCGCTGACAAGGGTCTATCTCTCCACGCAGCATCTGCAGGCCAACCAGCTGGTGGGGCAGTGGATGAGCCAGGCGGGAATGACCGTCTGGCAGGACAGCGTGGGCAATATCTGCGGCCGCTATGAGGGCGCGCAGGAAGGGGCGCAGGCGGTGCTGCTCGGCTCGCATCTGGATACCGTGCGCAACGCCGGGCGTTACGACGGTATGCTCGGGGTGCTCACCGCCATTGAGGTGGTGGACAGCCTGCACCAGCAGGGTGTGCATCTGGCACAGGCCATCGAGATTGTCGGCTTTTGCGACGAAGAGGGCACCCGCTTCGGCATTACGCTGTTAGGCAGCCGGGGGCTGACGGGCACCTGGCCGCAGGGCTGGCTGGAAAAAGCCGACGCCAGCGGCATCAGCGTGGCGCAGGCGATGACCCAGGTGGGGCTCGATCCCGCCCGCGTGTCGAATGCCGCGCGCCGTCAGGAGGATTTCAGCGCCTATCTGGAGCTGCATATTGAGCAGGGGCCGTGTCTTGAGCAGGAGGCGCTCGCGCTTGGCGTGGTGGAAGCCATTAACGGCGCGCGTCGTCTGAACTGCCGCTTCACCGGCGAGGCCGGACACGCGGGAACCGTGCCGATGCACCACCGCAGGGACGCCCTGGCCGCCGCCGCCGAGTGGATGGTTATCATTGAAAACGCTACCCGACAGCAGGGCGGCAACCTGGTGGCGACGGTCGGGGAATTGCGCTGCCTGCCGGGGGCGGTGAACGTGATCCCCGGCGAGGTTGAGCTCTCGCTGGATATTCGCGGCCCGCAGGATGTGCCGCTGGATCGGTTGCTTAACGACCTGCTGGAACATGCCCAGGCGATCGCATCGCGCCGCGGGCTGGCGTTTAGCGCCGAGGAGTTTTACCGCATTGCCGCCACGCCGTGCGATCGCCACCTGCAGAGCGTGCTGGGGGAGGCCGTTAAATCGGTACAGGAGCGGTCGCTCTCGCTGCCAAGCGGTGCGGGCCACGATGCGATTGCTATCGCGGAACGCTGGCCGGTAGGCATGCTCTTCGTGCGCTGCAGTGGAGGCGTCAGCCACCATCCGGCGGAATCGGTGATGGCTGAGGATGTCGCGCTGGCGATTGAGGCGTTTTCGCGCGCGGTGATTCAGCTGGCGGACCGCGTTACTCCAGCCCCAGCGTATATTGCGCGATCTTGAAGTAGATAATCAGCCCGGTACCGTCGATAAGCGTCGCGATAAACGGCGCGGAGACGACCGCCGGGTCAATGCCGCAGCGCTTGAGCACCATTGGAATGACGGACGACACGATCGCGCTCCAGAGCGTAATGCACACCAGCGTCAGGCTGACGATAAGCGTAATTTCCAGCCCAATCCCCATCATCCAGGCGCGGATACACCCGGCGATACCGAGCGTCACGGCAATCATTAGCGAGGTGGTCATCTCTTTGCGCAGCACGCGGCCCACGTCGCGCAGACGCACTTCACCCAGCGCCATGGCGCGCACCAGCGTGGAGGTGATCTGCGTTCCGCTGTTGCCGCCCGTGCCGATCAGCAGCGGAATAAAGAACGCCAACGCGATGGCGGACTCCAGCGCCTCTTCAAAGTGCTGGATCACCGAGCTGGTGTAGGCTTCCGCGACAAACAGCAGCAGCAGCCAAACGGAGCGTTTCTTCCACAGGCTGAGGGCGCTGGTTTCCAGATAGGGCTTCTCCAGCGGCAGCGTCGCCCCCTGAAGCTGAGCATCTTCGGTGACGTCATCTTCCAGCAGGTGGGCGATTTCGCGCTCGGTCAGGCAGCCGACGAGCTTGCCGTGGGTGACCACGGGCACGACGTCCGCCTCGCCGTGGGCCAGCAGCCCGGCAACATTGGCGCGTTCATCTTCCGGTTTGACCTGCAAAAACTGCGAAATCATCAGGCTTTTAATTGGCTGCACGGTATCCGTGACCTGCAATAATTTGCGCACGGCAATCATGCCCGCCAGGCGTCCATGGTCTTCAATAAAAATATGCGACGGAATATCATCGTCTTTTAATTTTTCGAAGAATTGCTCGCGCGCCAGCGCGACGCATAATGAAATGTCGAGGACGATAAAATCGGTATTCATATATTGCGCGACCGCGCTGTCATTGAATGCCAGGTTCTGGTTGTGAATAGCGTAAGACATAGTGAATTCCCTTTGAATAATAACATCTCTCAGGGGCGAGCAAGACAGGGCATGTCGAAGAGGAGATCCCCACGTCCTGGGTTCAGCACTGTACACCGTATCCCGCAAGGGAAGTTATACTGACAAAGCCTTGATTCGACAGTGCCTGTTTTACCCTGTGCCGGTTCTCTCGAACCCACCAGAGCGATAACGTGTATTTGTACAGGAGCCTCGCCATAACGAGATCGTTGTAAAACGAGAGAAATAATACGCTTATTTGATATTACCGCTCGGGAAATTAAATAATGTTTAAGAACGGTTTAGGAGAATCTTATTAATAAAGCGTTGACGGTTTATTTAAGGTAATTCTTTTCTAATGGAGGATTATATAATCAACGGAGGAGAGGAAAATGGCGTGGTTTGATAATCTGCTGAATCATTTTGCGCTGTATCCGGCACATCTGTTCGCGCTGTTATTCGTGATGGCGCTGAGCAAGTCGACGGTGCTGGTCTCCTCCGTGTTGCCGCCCGCCTCGGTGATGCTGCTGGCGGGCATAACCGTCAGCCACGGGAGCATGCATCCTGCGCTGGCGTGGCTCGCCGTGGTGCTGGGGGCAACGGCGGGGTCGGTGCTGAATTACCATATCGGCCAGCTGATGGGGCACACCCGGCTGGTCACGCGTTTCACCTCAAAGCATGCCGATAAGTTCTTGCGGGTACAGCATCAGCTGCAAAAGAACGGCGTTGTTGTGCTGTTTACGTCGCGCTTTCTGGCGGTGTTGCGTTATATCGTGCCGCTGGCGGCGGGGATGCTCAGGCTGAACGCCGTCAAGGTCTACGCCGTCAGCCTGCTTTCCGCCTGCGCGTGGGCGGCGCTGTATGTCGGTGCGGTCACCGGCATCAGCGCCTTTTGAGTTACAGACTTCCCATTCCGCCGTCGACCAGCAGCTCCGTTCCCACCGTGTAGCTCGACTCGTCTGACGCCAGATAGAGCGCGGCTTTCGCCAGCTCCGTCGTTGAGCCCATTCTGCCGAGCGGCACCAGCTTGATGATGTCTGCCATCATCGCGCTAAGCGTCTCTTCGCTTAAGCCCGTCTTCGTAAACGCCGGGGTTTCCACCGGGCCGGGGCTCAGGCCGTTGACGCGGATCCCGCGCGGCAGCAGCTCCGCCGAGAGCGTGCGCGCCAGCGACAGCAGGGCGGCCTTGCTCGCGGCATACACGCTGCTGGTGGGCAGGCCGATGCGCGCGCTCACGGAGCCGCAGAGGATCACCGACGACGGGTTATTCAGCAGCGGCAGCAGCGCCTGAATTAAAAAGAACGGTCCCTTCAGGTTGATGCCCATCAGGCGGTCCCAGGCTTCTTCCTGCCACGCTTCCAGCGGCGCGTGCGTCACGTCGCCTGCGTTGAGAAACACCGCGTCCAGGCGCGGCCAGCGGGCGGCGAGGGTTTCCGCCAGCGCGCGTTGCGCTGTGATATCTCCCGCATCGGTCGGGATCACCCAGGCCTTATCGCCCAGAATACGTTCTGCTTCGGCAAGGGTGGCCGGGTTGCGTCCGGTCACGGCGACGTGCGCCCCTTCGGCGATAAACGCCTGCGCGGTGGCAAGACCAATACCGCTGGTGCCGCCGGTAATCAGCGTATATTTATCTGTTAAACGACCCATGTTCTTCTCCTGAAAAGTCACTGGAGAAAGCACTATAGAAACGTTAGTATCGAAAGGAAACCAGGTACCAAATGGATACTAAAGAGGCAAGAGGTGTGCTATGGCGGAAATGCTGACTGAGTGCTGTGAAAAAAAATCTGAGGTTTATACCTGCCCGATGACGCAGTTTGTCAACCTGATTTCCGGCAAGTGGGCAATCCCGATCCTCTATCGCCTGATTGTGATCAACGCGCCCGTCCGCTTCGGCGATCTGCTGCGGGCGGCTGCCCCCATCACCCAGAAAGAGCTGACGAAGCAGCTGCGCCTGTTTGAACAGCGCGGGCTGGTGACGCGGACGGTCTACCTGGAGATCCCGCCGCGCGTGGAGTATCAGATAACCGGGCTGGGGTTAACCCTTCAGGACGCACTCTCCCCGCTGGCCGCCTGGATGAGCGAGTACGGCGACCAGCTGGAGCGTTAGCCAGCGTTTCTGGAGTGGGGGTGGTGATGTAGCGTAAGAACCGGCCCCCTTGGGGGCTGGTATCGTTACCGCATTTTATTAATGCATAGAGCAAAAGGCGACTGCACGTTGCCGATTAGCCACGCGTTTTTCAACGGGCTGAGCCGCAGCTGTCTGCTGGCCCCTTTCGGAGCATATAAAAAGCTTTTTTTGAATATTTCATCCCTTGCACTGTCTTTGATGTTCTTTATATAGGCAAAACTGTGCAAGGTAATTTCATCGGGAGAGAGTGCGTCCCAGGCAAACGCAATGCTGCGGGAAATTGTCTGCCTCTCTCCTGGAGTGTTGATCGTGCCAGATAGCGTTGCTCTGCCCGTATTATTTTTAAATAGGCGAAAATTAACTTCAACGACAGACGTAAAGTCCGGTTCCCGGTGGTCATACTGGATTAAGGCAGAGCAGTTAACCCTTATGCCAGGAGAGGTATGGTGGTGATAAAGAACCGCACCGCAGCCAGCTAACAATATGGCTGTCAGGGCGGCTATAAAAGCGTATTTAAATCTCATCATTACTTTCATGCCCGGACCAGTAGAAGTTGAGGCACGAGAGATAGTTATTTTCATCAGAAGTGCAGCTACTGATGAACGCTCGTCCTTTTTTTCCAAAAATATAAGACTCTGAAGCCTGATAAAGAAAAGAGGTGCCGCTCAGGCATAATATATTTTCTTTCGCAGCAAGTTCGAGGAAAAGCTTCTTTTTCTTTTCAGAAAGGGCCACTGAGTTTTTTTGCACGGTATAGACAGGGCAGCTTTGATAGTTAAATAAGAAAAAGCGCGGAATATCCTCTCTGTTGATCACAACGGACTGCGAGAGCAGATAGCCACAAGCGGTTAATAAAACGCCCATAGCGGCGATCGACAAGATGAAGATCAAATAGTTTAGGGAGGAATAACGCGCGAAGTTGCTTACCTTGTCTGCAAATCCGGATTCACTCTTCCCGGCGTTGTCTTGCTTTTCCGAAGAGAGCACGGGTATTTGTGCGTCTGCCTTGCTCGTCTCACTCAGTTGAAACTGTACATCAATATCTGCATTAAACATAAACCCTACGCGGGGTATGGTTACAATGCATTCGCGCCTCATTCCTAACTGCGTTAAGTACTTTCTTAACTCAGAAATATATTTATTCAGCGTATGGCCTGAAGAGCGAAGGCCGTTTGCATCCCAGACGCACTCCAGCAGTTTGTCCCGGGTCAGCGTGTGACCTCGCATTTCCAGCAGCAGCGTGAGGAGGCGCTTCATGGTCAGGGTCAGAACGATAGCTGAACTCTCGTCTTCGTAAGACCACAAACACCCATCCTCCGGGCGAAATCGTACCGTCGAATCAATCCAGAAAACCATTCCAGCGTCCTGTTTGCCCGTTAAGGGGGGTTAAAAAAAATGCTTTATCTGATTATTAAAGCGCCAAATTCAAGATTGCGGCAGTTTAGCACAATCTGAATATCCCCCCCTTATACCAGAGTTAATTTTTGTAAAAATCCGTTTTACTGGATTATTTATTTGTAAATTAATCAATTGGCGATACATGTAGCTTTATGACATCTGACGTTGCTAGGCTAGGTCGCAGAAGTGATTGAACGCGAGGCACTAGCGGAACTGGTGGGATGCATTAGCCCCTGCCAGCAACGGAATATCGACTTATCACTGTGGCTTCGGACTTATTGACCAAAACCGTGGTAACCGATCTAAACAGGAGGGGATAAAAACCGTGTTAATAAACTGTGGGATGTGGAGCTGTTATGCATGTTAATAGCCGACGTTATTATAAAACATTCTTCTTTTTTTGAGATGAATAAAGGAGATAGAACTTCATGATTATAACTGGAGGTTTAACTGCAATGAATTTACGTTAATGCTACTTATTGGAATAATGTACTGGTTTTTTGTTTTTAAATGGTGTTATGTGCTGTTTTTGGCGTTGGGTGTTAACATTTAGACTTATGGTTTACATAAATTGATGTTTTGATTCTCCCAGATCTATATTAGCCGCATAGCATCTAAAGGTTTTATTAAAACGGAATGAACACTGTAATTTTCCAGCGGTTTAGTGGAGGTGCAGCACAATGAAACGATTAGGTTATTTACTGGGGAGCGATTCTGAAGGGGTGTTCTTCATGAAAGAGCAGTCCCTGTTGATACCTTTAAACATTGTATCAAAACCCGTTCGTTTGAGAAGGACGATGTTTCATTTGCTGGATTTTATCCTGGAGAAAGCAAATACGGGTCTCATACCTGATGACGAGATCATGCGCAATGTCTGGGAGGGGTATGGCCTTAAAGCATCCACTCCACGTTTATGGCAAGTCATGAACGAATTAAAGAAAAAACTGACGAATCTGGGGGTTGAACCAAATTTTATCACCCGCGTAGAAGGTAAAGGCTATATTGCAAACAGTGCAATTATGGAACCTGTTTACATCAGGGCATCCTTTATCTGGCAAAGCAGTATGGTGAGTGATAATAAAGAATCGTTATTACTGAAATCTTCAATAAATTAGCGTCTTCTGCATGAAGTTATCACCGTTACGGTTAATCGTACAAGGTGAGGGGTTAGCATGCCTGGCTGATGCGAAGGCGAATATTTCAAGAGTGTGAATGATGAAAAAATACAATTCTGGATTTATTAAGATCTATATTTTGACCCTGGTTATCATCGGCCTGATTACAGGCTGGTGTTTTGTAAACTTCAAAAAACCGACGTTCGTGATTGTTGATACCGACAGGGTGCTTGCGTCCTCCTCACTGAGTGAACAGGAACAGGCGCGAATGAATGCGGTACTCGATTCGGTGCGTAATTCTGAGCAGGAGGCTGAAAGCCTCTACTCCACGCTGTCGGCTGACGTAGCCAGAGAGACAAAAATGGTCGATCAGCAGATTTTGCGTCAGGTCATTGAAAAAAACCGTCAGCTGGCCCGGCAGGCGACGATGCTTGAAATTAACAAGGCCGTTAAAAACGTTATCACTGCCAGGGGTTATCCGTTGGCGGTAGATAGTTCGCTGGTGCTAACCAACGATCAAAGCCTGGATATTACCGATCAGGTTATTGCGGCGTTATCTGTTACCGAAGTCAATTTTGGACCATTGCCTGAAATTAAAGTCACTCGCTCTGAGGAGGAGTAATTCCTGCAACTGATGAACAGGGCCGCGCCAATCCGTTGTTGGCGCGTTTCAGGGTATTTAACGCGGAGTATAACGAACGTAATAAAGTTAATTATTTAGCCACCAATATTAGCGGTATCCGGTCTGACAGCACTTTTGTATGAGCGATGCAATGCCTGGCATTACGCATCTGCACGCATGTGTTGTGAGTTTGTATTTATCTGTACTAACGCATGGCAGGGATATTTCTCTGCCCTCAGGGATTTTTTAATCGAGAATAAGCTATGAATAAAATATATAGACTCGTCTGGGATAGTTCTCGTCAAATGTTAATACCGGTTAGTGAACTTTCTCCCTCTCATGGTAAAAGCAGCGTTGTGGGTGCCGTTAAGGAAAAAGGGCACGCAGTATTCCGTCTGAAGAAATTATATATTGTACTGGCTGCATTGCAGGGGCTGCTGTTTGTGCCTCAGACTCAGGCGTTTGTGCAATCCGGAGGGGCATATTGCACAAATGGTACTCAAGATAAGGGGGGGACTACAGTAACTGCTGGAAATTGTGTACTCTCAAATACAGCCGATGCAAATGCGAGCATCGCTATTGGTACCGGTGCACGCTCTTCAAATTTATCTGTAGCACTTGGATTAAATGCTCTGGCCGGTAACACGCGTACAATTGCATTTGGTGATAATGCGCAAGCTCTGGGACAAGAGTCTGTTGCCATCGGATATAATTCTACAGCCAGAGGTACCAAGAGCGTTGTAATTGGAGCGGGTGCTTCAAGCGTATTAACGGATGCGGGTGTTTCTATTGGCTACCATAACCAACTTTTAAATACCGTATCCTCAACGGCAGATGATTACAATTCTAATATGCTCGCAGTAGGTAATGAAAATACCATTGATGCCCCGGGCAGGAGCATGACGTTTGGCTCATGGAATAAAATTAGTGACTCTTCTTTACATGGTGGGCCTACAGACGGCGGTAGCCTTGTGATGGGGTTCCAGAATACTGTTACAAATTCGCATAACGCCTACGTTTTTTCTGGTCAGGGGTTAGTGAATAATTCCGCCAAGAGTGTTGTGATAGGTCAACACGCAACGGTTGAAAATTCAGACAGCGCAATTGTTATCGGCGGCGGGACTTTCGATGTAGCAACGCAAAAAGCGATCTCCAGTAAGGTATCCAACTCCGCGAAAGGTATTGCTGTTGGCGAACTGAGTGAGCTTACGAATGCCAGCGGCGGTATTATCCTCGGTAATAATGGTGCGGTTACGGCATCTAACGGATTGATCCTCGGAAACAGCGGTAGCGTCTCAGCTGCCAGTGGAGTACTGCTGGGGAATAACGGTAAAGTAACCGCTGCCAACGGTCTGGCGCTGGGCAACAATACCAGTGTAGCTAATGCCAATTCCGTGGCTTTAGGATCCGGGTCTGTAACGAGTGCTGCAATTAAAACTGCCAGCGTCACGCTGGGCGGTAAGAGCTATTCTTTTGCGGGGGCGGCCCCCGGCAGTACAGTGAGTATTGGCACATCCGGGATGGAAAGAACGCTGACAAATCTCGCGGCGGGTCAATTGACTGCAGCGAGTACTGACGGTGTAAACGGCTCGCAGCTTTACGCCACTAACACGGCGCTCAACACCCTGTATGGTGACGTCAACGCTCTGGCCGACGACGCCCTGCTCTGGGATGCCAGTAAAAATGCCTACAGCGCTACGCATGGTACTGCGACCACAAATAAAATAACCAATGTGGCTGCTGGGGCGCTTAACAGTTCCAGTACCGACGCAGTGAATGGGTCCCAGCTGTTCACAACAAATCAGAACGTGGCGACGAACACGACCAATATTACAAAAAATACCCAGGCGATCTCCACACTCGCAGATACGCCGTTAACATTCAAAGGTAATACCGGTTCGGTGATAAAAAAACTGGGCGATACGGTAAACATTGTTGGCGGTGCGTCAACGGCGGGGTCATTCTCTTCCGCAAATATCAGTACGAGCGTTGATAACCAGACGGGTAATCTGATTATACAGATGGCAGATAATCCGGTATTTACCTCCGCAACGATCGGCGGAACTGCAGGTAATACCAAACTGGATAATACAGGTCTGACTATTAGCAACGGGCCGACTGTCACAACGTCTGGAATTAGTGCAGGCAGTAAGAAGATTACTAACGTTGCCGCTGCCGCACTGAATAGTAACAGTACGGAAGGGGTCAATGGTTCCCAGCTTTATGCCACGAATCAAAATGTAGCAAGCAATACAACCAATATTACCAACCTTGGTAACACGATTCAGAATATTAATAACACAGGCACTAAATACTTCCATGCAAATTCAACGGGTACTGATTCAAACGCCACAGGTAATGATTCCGTTGCTATTGGCATGGGGGCAATAGCGACTAACGCGAACGACGTTGCTCTGGGGGCCGGCTCCGTTACGGCCAGTGCTGTAGGAACGTCTGGGGCGACAATCGCCGGTAGCAGCTACACGTTTGCAGGGGTGTCGCCAAAAAGCACCGTAAGTGTCGGCACGTTAAACAATGAGCGCACCATCACCAACGTGGCTGCCGGGCGCCTGACGGATACCAGCACCGATGCCGTCAACGGTTCACAGCTGTATGCCACTAATTCAGCGCTGAATACGCTCAATAACAACGTGAGCGGATTGCAGAACGATGCGCTGCTGTGGGACCCGACTCTGAATGCGTTCAGCGCCAGCCACGGCACCACTGCGGTCAACAAGATCACCAACGTAAAGGACGGCGATCTGACGGCTAACAGTACCGATGCGGTAAACGGTTCGCAGCTTAAGGCCACCAACGATCAGGTTGCGACCAATACGCAGAATATTACGCAAAACACGAAG
>NZ_JAWNCA010000008.1:0-180868 GCF_034106185.1 Enterobacter sp. 296B2
AGATCAAGAGCCTGTCCAATGTGCATAAAAAAATCCGGAAACGGGTGAGCATTTCCGGATTCTTACACAGCCACTGGATCGGTCAACCGATCCTTAACTGATCGGCATTACTCCAGATGGAGTCGTTTCGGTATTCTGTATCGGGCACTAGCTGTGCTTATGCTGGTCACGGCGGCAGCGTTTATCGTAATGGCGCACCCACCAGTATTTATCGCAGACTTCCTCATGTCCGCTTACGCGCGCCCCGGCAAGCCACAACACCGCACCGAGGAAGATACTCAGTACCGCGCCATGCGCGAAGTATTGCGGGAGATCAAGCTGCGGCAGCTGGTTTAAAATGGAATAACCCACGCCGACTACCATCACGAAGAGCCCCAACCCCATCAGCACGTTACCGAGTAACGAAGCGTTTTTGCGTTTCATGTGTCACCTCCGGAACTTTGGGTTGTCAGGGGAAAAGCCCCTAATCCTTGTGTGTAAAGTATAGACAACGCCCCTTTTATGAGTTGCGTGAATGATCACAATTACAGATAACTCCCAGACAAAAATTTACAAATAACATGTTGAACAGCTTGAAATTCTAATTGTTCAGATAAGTAATTATTTGTATTTCGCTGTGACGATCGCAGAATTTTGTCAAGCGGCGCGCCAGACAGTAAACTACGCGCCAGATCTGGAACCCATTAGGAATTAAATCGTGACGATTAAACTGATTGTCGGCCTCGCCAACCCGGGCGCAGAGTATGCAGCCACCCGCCACAATGCCGGGGCATGGTACGTCGATCTGCTGGCCGAACGGTTACGTGCTCCCCTGCGTGAAGAACCAAAATTCTTCGGCTATACCTCACGTATCAACCTTGCTGGCGCGGATGTTCGCCTGCTGGTGCCCACCACCTTTATGAACCTGAGCGGTAAAGCCGTGGCGGCGATGGCAACGTTTTATCGCATCAATCCGGATGAAATTCTGGTCGCCCACGATGAGCTGGATCTCCCCCCAGGCGTGGCGAAATTCAAGCTGGGCGGCGGGCACGGCGGCCACAACGGCCTTAAAGACATCATCAGCAAGCTGGGCAATAACCCGAATTTCCACCGTTTGCGCGTGGGAATCGGCCATCCGGGCGATAAAAACAAAGTTGTCGGTTTCGTACTCGGTAAGCCCCCGGTTTCTGAACAGAAAATGATTGACGAAGCGGTAGACGAAGCGGCGCGCTGCACCGAAATCTGGCTGAAAGACGGCTTAACGAAAGCGACAAACCGCTTACACGCTTTCAAAGCGCAATAATCCGCCCGATACGGCTTTTTTACCGCGCGTCATGCGGGTTACGTGTATAATAGGCGTAGTTATTTACTTTTCATCAATCGGTTATCGTTAACGGATTGATTATCAAGATATTAAGGTGATTTAGAAATGGGATTCAAATGCGGTATCGTCGGTCTGCCAAACGTGGGCAAATCCACCCTGTTTAACGCGCTTACCAAAGCGGGTATCGAAGCGGCCAACTTCCCGTTCTGTACCATCGAACCGAACACCGGCGTGGTGCCAATGCCGGACCCGCGTCTGGACCAGCTCGCGGAAATCGTGAAGCCGCAGCGTATTCTGCCAACCACCATGGAGTTCGTGGACATCGCGGGCCTGGTAAAAGGTGCCTCCAAAGGCGAAGGTCTGGGTAACCAGTTCCTGACCAACATTCGTGAAACCGAAGCGATCGGCCACGTAGTGCGCTGCTTCGAGAACGACAACATCATTCACGTTAACAACAAAGTGGATCCGGCGGACGACATCGACGTTATCAACACCGAGCTGGCGCTCTCTGACCTCGACACCTGCGAACGCGCGATTCACCGCGTGCAGAAGAAAGCCAAAGGCGGCGACAAGGACGCGAAAGCGGAACTGGCTGCGCTGGAAAAATGTCTGCCACAGCTGGAAAACGCGGGCATGCTGCGCGCGCTGAAAAACCTGACTGAAGAAGACAAGGCGGCGATCAAATACCTGAGCTTCCTGACCCTGAAGCCAACCATGTACATTGCCAACGTTAACGAAGACGGTTTTGAGAACAACCCGTACCTGGACAAAGTGCGTGAAATCGCAGCGGCGGAAGGTTCTGTGGTTGTGGCGGTTTGCGCTGCCGTTGAATCCGACATCGCCGAGCTGGACGACGCCGACCGTGAAGAGTTCATGGCCGAGCTGGGTCTCGAAGAGCCGGGCCTGAACCGCGTGATTCGCGCGGGCTACGAGCTGCTGAACCTTCAGACCTACTTCACCGCTGGCGTGAAAGAAGTGCGTGCGTGGACGATTCCTGTGGGTGCGACTGCACCTCAGGCGGCCGGTAAGATCCACACCGACTTCGAGAAAGGCTTTATTCGCGCGCAGACTATCGCGTTTGAAGACTTTATCACCTACAAGGGTGAGCAAGGCGCGAAAGAAGCAGGCAAGATGCGTGCGGAAGGGAAAGATTACATCGTTAAAGATGGCGATGTGATGAACTTCCTGTTTAACGTTTGATTTGTTTTGAATGAAAAAAATCCACGCTTTGGCGTGGATTTTTTTATAGAGTAACGAACTTATCCCCTCTTGCGCGATAGAACTCTAGATATTTTTTAGGTCTATTCTGAAACGCACGCTCTTTGCCGTAGTTATAAGCATCGTTAAAATATTTATACGCTTCCTCGAATTGATTCAACTCATAACAGACCATGCCGAGATCGATTAAGGATGCAGTGTCTATATCCGATCCACGTGTTCGTAATGTCGTCTCTCCCCATTTCTTTGCCTCAGCGTAATCCGCGAGATCAAAATATGCGCTGTACATGCAGGCAGAGATCCAGTTGGCAAATTCAGATTCGAACTTTGGTTCAGGAAGAGCTTGCCAGGCTTTTTGGTATTGCTCTAAAGCCTCGGCGTATTTTTGGTTGTCGTGAAACTCGTTTCCTTGTTCAATAGTATATGTTATAGATATTTGCATACTAAAGCCCTTGCCCTTTTAAATAAAATCTTCCCCTAAGCAACAACCAAATATAATAAATAGATTCCTAAATTTCATATTATAAAGTTATTACACTGCAATCAATCATCTTATAGCAAATCTTTTTTTGTATTAATGTCTCTATAACATCCCAATCACCTCCACCAAGGCCAGCTCCTATCCTTGGCATTTGTACTGAAAGGCGATTCACTAAAGCAAAGTCAGATAATTTTTCCAGACAAACTTCCAGGGATGCATATGATACGTATTGTTTTCTGTCATTTATACTTTTCTTTATTCCATCCTGCGCATACATATTAGCAATAAATATCTGTTCTTGAGCATCAACCATGACAAAATCAACCATTCCTAATTCAGGGAAGTTATTTTCTTTGAAGCTACTGAGATAATGTTTCTTTGCAGCAGGGTATTTATTTGAAAGGGACAGAACAAAACCTTTACCCCATTTCCCTTTATTATTCACAATATGAGCAATAACTGTGGATTTTTTCAAAGGTTCCACAGCATCTCCAGATAAGTACTTTATTCGCTTTTTTTCTTGCAATGAACTCGTTGATGTTTGCCAGAAAGTTTCAAATTCCTCATTTGAAATTTCTTCAGCGTCACTTAAGTCCAAGTCGCTTTTTTTACCATCATATAATAGAAAACCTACTTTATCATTTTTATCCAGTAAAGAGGAAGAAGCATAATATTCACCATCTATAATATTTATTTGTCGAGTGGTTACATCTCCTATAAACTCATTGAGAATGATCCCTTCACCTGCAATAAAATCCACATTTCCTTTATAATATTTTTTCACCTCAACCACAACTCCTCCCACTTTTAACAATTCTTTTAGAGACATCGAGATCTTTTGTGTTTAAGATCAAAAATGTATTTTTCCGGGGTTCAATTACATCTAAGCCAGTAACATCTATTTCGACAAAATGACTTATGCCTTTTAATTTCCTCGCATCACCATATATATCAGCTGCTAATTGACCCAGAGACATTTTTCCAGTTCCGCCAACATCTTTAAGTGTTCGTCCGCCAATCATTTCAGGTCTGATATTAGTGAAGTATTGACCATCCCCGAATCGGGCATGTATATCTCCTGATGAAGGTCTTATTACACCACTTTCCGTGATACCTTTCATCCCTTCTTCAGTCGTGTAGTGAATTAATGTTTTAGGAGTCAACCCCCACGGATCCACCCACCCCAGCGCATTCGGCGCATACTGGTAAAGGTTTATCCCCCCCGCCAGCCCTATCGGGTCCTGCTGCGTAAACCTTCCGCAGTCCGGGTCATAATACCGGAACAGATTGTAGTGCAGCCCTGTCTCACGGTCCAGATATTGCCCCTGCATGCGCAGGTTCTGAGAATATCCTGATACCTGCGTCTCGCTTTCCCGCAGCAGCTTGCCCCAGGCGCTGTTCACCCCTTCCCAGCGCACCTGCCCTTCGATATCCGTCATCCGCTCCGGCGTGCCGTTCGGCTGGCAGTGGAACCAGAAAATCTCCGGGGCATCAACACCGTCAATACGCGCCAGCGGATCATAGCTGTCCTGATCGCTGTAGACGTAGGTGAGCGGCACATCCCCGTGCACCTCCTGCAGCAGGCGGAACCCTTCCCAGACAAACCGGGTGGTGACTGGCTTGCCGGTTGGCTGTCCGCCCAGCATCTGGCGTCGCGTTTTGCTGATGCGCCGACCGAGCGGATCGTAGCGGAAGCTGACCTGCGTCTGCGGCCTGTTGCGGTCCCTTGGCTGGCTGATGACCTCCGTCAGGCGATGCTCGCCGTCATAGCGGTAGTGCCAGCGGGTCTGGCCGTTATCCTTCTCCACGGTACGGCCGTGGATGTCATAGCGCCAGCGAATGCCGTTCAGCTGCGTCAGGCGGTTGTGCGTGACCTTCTCAGCAGAGCCTTCAAGCGGGTTACCGGCAGCATCCCAGCGCCACTGCTCCTGTCCGGGCAGCGTGCCGTCCTGAACAAGCAGACGCCCGGCGCTGTCGTACTGCCAGCGGTACCAGCTGAACGGGTTATCGTCCCGCTCTTCCCGCACCAGGTTATTGCGGTAGTCATAATCCCAGCGGCGGGACCAGCGGCGCGGCGACGGGCGCTGGGCATTGCCGGTAAAAACGTCCCGGCGATGCAGGCGGCCGAGGCGGTCGTACTCGCTGCGGGTGGTCAGCAGCCCCTGGGTGCGGCTGGTCTCTCGGTGAAGCTCGTCGCGCGTAAAATCGGAAACCGAGAGCTTATCAAGAGCAATGCTGAGCAGATGCCCGCTGCCGTAGTAGAACTGCTTCAGCTCGCGACCATCGGGCAGCGTGACGGAGGTGCGGTTGCCCAGCGCATCATACTCCCACGCCAGCTCACCTTGCTCGCCCGCTTCGCGGGTGACGCGACCGAGTGCGTCATACTCAAAGGCAAGCTCCTGCTCTGCCTCGGTGGTCCACGCGTCGGCTGAAAGCGCCGGATGCAGCCCTATCCGGCTTAACAGCCCGGACGGAGTGTAGTGGTAGCGGGTCTGTCCTTCTGGCGTGGTGCGGGCGACCAGCTGGCCGCTCGCGCTCCAGACGAAGGCGTGGGTGATGGCCTCCGGATGGCCGGCGGCAAACGTGCGCGCTATCGTGCGCCCGCAGGCGTCATAGCGATACTGCGAGGCCACGCCATCAAGCCCCACCTCTTCCAGCAGCAGAGAGTCCGCGCCCCAGCGGAACTGGTACGCTTCGCCATTTTCGTTTTCAAGGGCAATCAGACGTCCGCGGCTGTCCCAGCGGCGACGGACCTCTTCACCCTGGGTATTACGGGTGGCGGTTAAGCGCCCGGCCCCATCGTATCTGAACTCACTTTCCTTCCCGTCGGCGCCAGCATGCTTCACCGGCAGGCCACGTTCGTTCCATTTGAGCGACTCCGTCCAGCCTTCCGGTCGGTCGAGCTGCACCGGACGCCCTGCGGCGTCGTAGCGGTAACGCGTCTCTTCACCGTCGGCGCTAATCTCAGCCACCAGCCAGCCCAGCGGGTGATAGCGATAGCGGGTAATACGCCCGGAACAGTCCGTCGAACGTATGATCTGCCCGGCCTCGTTGTACTCCTGATAGCGGCTGTTGCCTGCGGCATCGACCTCTTCTACAACCTGGCCAAACTCATCCCGTCGCAGCGACGTCGTCTGCCCCATCGGATCCACCACGCGCTTCAGCCCGTGGTGTTCGTCGTACCAGAACCGGGTGGCGCTGCCGTCGGCTTCAATAATGGCCGCAGGAAGCGCGCGGTGTTCCAGCCAGGTGGTGGTGCGGGTGTTGCCGTCGGCGTCGATCTCCTGAACCCGGTTGCCCATTTCGTCGTAGACGAAGGTGACGGCATTTCCGAGCGGATCGATGCGACGCGTCAGAAGTTCGTTCTCATCCCACTCGTAGCGCCAGTTTTCACCACGCTCGTCAACGTAGCGGACAATCAGATTTTGCGCGTTCCAGTAGTGGCGGCGCGTCTGACCGTCGTAGTGTTCGACGGTCGTCAACCCAGCTGCTAAATCATAGCTAAAGCGGCAGCCGTCACCGGTGCTGGTGCGGTTTTCCACCACGCGCCAGTGATCGAATTTTTTCCAGCGGTATTCGCTCTCCAGACCGCCCGGCATCCGGTGCCAGACCATCAGGCCGTGGTCGTTATAGCGGTATTCACGCGTCACCACGCCGGAGGCATCCGTCGCGCTCGCCAGCTGGCCGCGCGCGTCGTAGCCCCATTGCATCAGCGGCCAGGTCTGGTTGCCGTCGAAATGGCTGGCAGCGGTAACACGCCGCGGGAAACGTTCATCTTCATAGCGCAGGGTGACGTCGATTGCCCGCGGCTCGTCGTGCAGGCCGACCAGCCTGCCGTGCTCGTCCCACTCCGTCAGCAGCGCGTTGCCATATTCATCGCTGAGGGAGGCCAGACGCAGGATGGAGGGATTCACCCGGGTTGGTTTATACAGACGCCACACCGCGCCGTCATCGTCGGCAATCGCCACGTCGCCGCTCTCATTGCGGCGGATAATAATGCCTTCGCTGATGCTGTAAAACGCGCGGTCGACAGGCGGCAGTTCGAAGCTCAGCTCGCGCCCGGTTTCGTCGAACCAGGTGGCGTTGTCTTCTTCCAGCGCCAGATAGCTGTCAAAGGTGGTTGCCCAGCCCAGACCGAACAGCCCTTCGCGGGTGGTCAGGCTGTTGTAGCTGCGCTGCCAGCGCAGCGGGAAGCGCCCCGGCAGCGAGAAGTCGAGCTCATCGTCATCGTTCAGCACCTTCACGCCGGTGGCGGCATGGACCGGATGCGAGGAGCCAAACACGGCGTTGACCGCCATATCGGCCAGCATCCCACCGCCAGCCGCTGCCAGCGCGCAGGGCATGTTTTTGAGGATCTTGCCCGGGCGCCCGCGTAGCAGGGAGAGCGCAATCATCCCCAGCGCCAGGCCCGGCGTTTTACCGCTTTTAATATCGCGGACCGTGAGCGTGTCCCCGCCGATGATCACGTTCGGGGAGACATCGTCGGAAACGGTGCCTTCGCAGGTGGTGCGATCTTTCGCACGCACTGCGGGCTGCCCGTTGATAAAGACGCTTTTAGAGCCTTCCGCCAGGTACTGCGGCCCGGAGTGTTTTTCACACGCCACCTTATCTTCTTCCAGCGGCGAGGTTCCCGCAGCGGCAGAGGCCACGCTCGGCTGCCACATTTCGCTGCCAAACTGTCCGGCGGCGGAAAGCAGCATGCCCGCGTAATCGGCAAAGCTGCCCGGCGACTGCGGCTCAGGGGAAGGGGTATCGGCGGGCGTCAGCGTGCCTGCCGCGCGTGCGGCGGGGATTGCGTTGGTCAGCACGTTATTTGAACCGGTGGTGATTTTACCCGCAGGCGACGGCGGGAAAAGCGCATTGCCTAATCCTTCCGCGGCGTTGCTGATATCGTCGGTAATACCCGCCACGTTCGCCAGCACGCCACCGATAATCCCGCTTAACAGACAGCTGGATCCAATTGCCGCCACGCCTGCGGCAGCAGCACCCGCACCGAGTAGAGGCGCGGCAGCCGTTGCCGCCAGCCCTACCGCCGCGCCAATCACCGCATAGGCGGCACCTTCCGCCACAATGCTGGTGATGTCAGCAAAAATGCTGGAGTGAATAATCTCGTCGCCCTTACGAGCCGCGTTGTTATCGCTCATGCCTTACACATTCCGGTTGTCGTTTAGCGTCAGACTCTGCTTAAGCGCGCTCCAGCGCACCTCGTCCTCTTCGGTGAATGTTCTTAATGCCGAGAGGGTAAAAATCATCAATACCGGTTTGCCCGGCGTCTGAACGGCAAGCTGTTTTTGCCACAGGCGCTGTCCGTTACGGTCAAAGGTGGTCTCGACTTCCAGTCCGCTAATTTTTCCATCAGGACCGGCTTTTACGTTCCGGAATTCGCTCTGGGCAATTTCGCCCATCTGAGGACGCAGTATGTCCCACTGACGGTGGAACTCTTGCTCATAGTTGCTGCTATCCGGGATAACGCCGCGGCTGACCACCACGGACAGCCCGCTTTCGTCATCGCGAATAATGTTCATGCTGTTATCCTGCCAGGCAGCAGGAAATAGGGAAAACGAACCTTCCTGGAGGGTGTATTTCATAAGTGAACTCGGGATGATTAATATGATGAGAAACAAAAGAGGCCAATCCATGCTGGCCCTTTGGCTGGCTGTATAGTTATTTAAGCCACTGGCCTGACTGTTCAACTAAAACATGGTTGCCTTTGCTGACAACCAATTTCACGGGTGCGTACGTCACGGTGTAAGCGATCTCGCCATTTTTGTACGTTGAGCCGATTATTTTACCTGCTGGATCGTGCAGCGTTTTTCCCTTTAATGAGATGGTACTGTTATCGCTTTTGCGCACGCCGAGATAAACCATCTCGTCACATTCGCTATCAAAATGACCGCACGTGTTTATAAGAGAAATAGCGAATTTTTCGGTGTCCAGTTTTCTGGTTTCAGCGCTATAAACCGATGCGGTTTTACGTAACGTATAACGCAGCGGTGCATAATAATTTCCTTTTTGAGGAGGAGTGACTAAACGCCATTCCATTTCACTCCCTTTTATTTCCAGAACAGCTCGTCCGCCCACGCCGCCAAACGATGAGTTGAACTCAACGCTGGCACGATTGCCAGCGATCGTACCGCTAAGATTTTGCTCATCATCTTCCGGGCAATCTATGCGGTTTCCTCTCTGGGAGATATAGCAATAGGAGCCTGTGATACGGTTACCTGATTCAGCTAAACGCAGGGTTAACGTTGAGTCGTTCTCGAATTCGCCGGCCCAAGCTCCGTCAAACGCGAGGCCTGATTGGCTGTTCGTTGCAAAATGCTTCGCATTGAATCTGGCGGCCCACTGCAGAATATCGGCATGAATAGCCGGGCTATTATCAGAAGTCTGGTAATGAATAACGTCCGACTCCGGAATCACCCAGGCCGCAAAGATTTTGCCGTCAGGATTAATGACCAGCGCGGACGCGTTCTCCTGATAGAGATCCTTTAGCCAGCCTTCAACAAACAATCCACCACCTGGGGTGGTATGCGGTTCCCCGAAGACATCAAAGTTATCAATATAGGTCTGGTAATGATTTCCCAGCGTCTTCCTGAGATTGTCTGTCACTTCGCTATCATTAACGATGCGACTAACCGTATTGAGCTTATTGTATTGCGATAATTCAAGCGCCGATGACGTTTCAACGACGCCTGCCAATAAAGCGGTGAACAAGACGACTGCCAAATATTTCTTGGTCATAAATTACTCTGAAGAGCCATTGTTGTAATTCATGCTTATTTTCAAAACGTTGCCGTCTTTCATCTCAAACGAGAGCGCTTTTTTACCCAACTCGTAGGTAATCCACTGTTCCCCCGAATCATTGTCGACCTGACCGGTACCGTATGCGCTGTTCAGTTCCTCTCTCGTTGAACCCACATGGATACCACGCGGCGTTGCGAAGCCTTGGTCAGTCAGCGTAATTTGAGACACGATATAATCATCAACGCTTCTTTCCGCTTTATCCCACCAGAGATTGGAACTGAATATTTCTAACCCAGCCCTTTGATGCTGGAAGAATTTATAGTTCATTCCGTCAAAAGGAACCTCACCGGTAAAACTGCCTTCCACTGGCATTTCAATTTTACAGGCAATATCAGGAGTCCATCTGTCGCCCAGGGCGATGGGCTGGTCTTTGACCTTCACGGAAAAATCCTGTTTTGTCAGAACGGGCGGCATAGCCTCTGCCAAAACCACATTGCTACTCAGACAACTTAACATCAGGGAAAAACAAAGAAATATGGGCGTGTGTTTTTTCACGTTAAACGTCACTGACTTGATGTAAATTACGCTCTTCACGGATGCTGCAAACCGGCAGCGAAATACCCGTGCCGGCATGAAAACACAACACTTATTAACGATCGTAACGCGACATAACGACTCTATTTAAACATTCCTGGTTCATCACCGGAAAACTAAATGCCCATGCAAGTCCTCTCTCATCAGTAACGGTTCGGTATCCAACAGATTGTCCTGCGGTATTCCCACGAGGAATGTTAGAAATTTTAACATCAGGGAAATGAGTTTTGACTTGTTCGAGCGTAATGCAAGGCTGTTCGATTACAAACGAGACAAGTGAAACGCTATTATCTCCGTTTCCCCATAAACGAACATCTAAATCGCTGATACGCGTTCCATCAGATAATGTGAATGGAACTGACGTATAACGGTCTTTCACTTCTGGATTTTTTTGGACCAGTGGTTGATGGAAAAGTTTACTGACATCCTCGGTCTGTTTTCCCCAGACTGTTTTGAGTTCTTTAACAATATGCCATAACGAATCTTGGTTCATGTTTGTTTGTCCTGCGTAAGAAAAAGTTGAAAATAGTGGGAGCAAAAAGAGGATGGTATTTTTTGTCATTCTACTTACCATAGAAACCCCCGTAATAATCGCTGTAATTGAGATCGGTACCCGAAGCTATTTCGCCTTTACCGTAGACTTTACCTATAGCTTTTGCAGCGTCAACCCGCGACAGCTCTCCACTTACCATTTTATCATAGGCTGCATTGTAAGCTTTGAGATTTTCCGGGCTTCCTGCTATATCAATATCAATACCGCCATTCCCCAGAATTTCACGCTGTATTTTGATATTATTCAAGGTTGCACCACCTTCATCCATTAGCTGGCTGTTAATGAAGTTTTCTTTACTCGAATAATCTGCAGCAACAGGATATGTGGCATGTCCTGCTTCATGAGCTAAAGTTTGTACCGTCGTGGCCGTGTCTTCCATGTGTTCAGGATCCATAACGATCAATTTATTATCCGCCTCAGCATAACTTCCCCCACCAGCCGCTCCTGGTTGAATCGCCCATCCCTTGTCTTTCAAATCTTTTAGCTGAGTTTGAAGGGTCGGTGACTTGTTGATTTGTTTAACAACATCATCATTGAAAGGCATAACGTCTGAGCTATTCGGATTATTTTTATAAACATAATTCCCTTTCAAAGGCGGGGCTGTTGTTGACGCCGAAGCTGGAGCAGTTTTCGATTGGCCTGCTGCTGGAGCCGCAGCGGGGGCAGGACGACTGGCGCTCTCTTGCGGCGAAAACTTCGCCTGCACCGCCGCATCAATATCCCCTTTATGCCCTGACCCCGGCGCCGTTGTGCCCGGTTTGGTGCCAGAGGTATTCAGATGCAGCTTACCGCCCGTGGTGATATAACCATCCCCTTCCACGAAGAAGTTAAACTCTTTGCCGATCAGGTTAATCTTGCCGTTAGCGTTCAGCTCAATAGCGCTCTCACCTGAGACCAGCCGCAGCTTCGTCCCGGAAGCAATAACATACTGCTCGACCGCCGCATCCAGCTTGCCTTTCCCCGTCAGGATCTCGGTTCCGCCTTTCACCGCCTGAGTTTGGTTCGCTTCCACACGATGCAGCTCATTTTTCTTCACATAATGGCTGCGCGCCCCGCCGACGCTGTGCGTTTCATCATTTTTAACGCTTGTGTCCATGTTGCGCTCGGCCTGGATCCACACCTGCTCTGCGCCCGCTTTATCCTCAAAGCGCAGGGCGTTGGCGTTGTCCACGGAGCCACCCTTAGAGCGGCTCATAAAACCCATCTGCGTCGCCGCAGCCGGCAGCGCCCACGGCGGCATGCTCGCGTCGTTATACACGCGCCCGGTAATAATCGGACGGTCCGGGTCGCCGTTGATAAAGTCCACCACCACCTCGTCGCCGACGCGCGGGATCTGCACCCCGCCGTAGCCCTGACCTGCCCACGCGCTCGACACGCGCACCCAGCAGGAACTGGTGTCATCCCCCTTCGCCAGACGGTCCCAGTGGAACTTCACCTTCACCCGGCCGTATTTGTCCGTCCAGATACTCTCGCCCTTCGGCCCGACCACTTTCGCCGTCTGCGGACCGTAGGTGCGCGGCCACGCCGTGGATTGTGCCGGACGGTAGGCCACCGACGCAGGAATAACCGTGAAATCGGTGCGGTGAATGGTCTCCCCCTCGCCGCTGGCATAGCGGTTCTCTTCGAGGTGGTAGCCCGCCGCCGTCACCAGATACTCCCCGTTGTCGCTGAAGAACGGCGCGTTGGTTAACGTGAAGGTGTGCCCCGGCGCAATCCCCGCCGCCGTCGCGGTGGCCTGAATCTGCTGGTGCTCAACCTGCCAGCGCTCCTGACGAATACGGGCATAGAACTCCCCGTGCCCTTTGTCGACAAAGCGACCCGGCCAGTCGTACACGTCGATGCTGCCCGGCTTCGGCGACGCCGGGTTCTGCTGGGCCTGGAACAGCCACGCGTTCGGCTTGCGGAAGTCATAGTCGTCGAGGCTGTAAATCCCCGGCGTCACGCTGTCCTCCAGCGCCCACTGGCTGATGCCCTCTTCGTCCGTACTGCCGCCGGACGGCGTCTGGTGGTAAGGAATGACCTCATAGCCGCTGAACGGCTGATGCTGCGTGGCGGCGTCGGTGAGCACCAGCGTGTGCTTGTCCGCCTCATGGCGGAAGTGATAGGCAATCCCCTCCAGCTCCATCAGGCGACTGATGAAGTCCAGGCTCGACTCCTGATACTGCACGCAGTAGTCCCACACCCGGTAGCTGCCGGTGAGTTTATCCTCAACGTTAACCTGATGCTCACCGAGCAGGGTTTTCACAATCTGCGGCACCGTCTGCCCCTGGAAAATACGCAGGTTACGGTCGCGCTTCATTGGCCACAGGTCCGGCTCCACCGTCAGCTGGTACACCGCATAGCGCGTGCCCGTCAGTTCAACGGCGCTGACCGCCACCCGGGTAATCTTGCCGTTAACGTAGCGGGACGTCAGCAGGCTCTGCGTCGGGATGGTCACCGTGACCGGCTGGCCGAGCAGCTTGCTGCGGTCGATGCGCGCGTCCGTGCCGAGCACGGTCAGCGTCAGCGCGAACGACTCGGACATCGCCTCGCGGCCCGTCAGTTTCCAGAACAGAAGCCCCTCCACCGGGAGCTGAACGGTAATTCGGTTGAGCATAATCTTTATTCCATATAGCTTATGCGATTCAGAAAAGAGGTTCGCATCTTTGACTGAGCGTAATACTACGGATTCACCAGCCAGGTGCCCGGCTTGCCGATATCCAGCGTCTGGCTGCGCGTTCTCCCGTTGCCCTGCAGTTCAATCTTCGCCTCACCGGCTGGCAGCTTGAGCGAGGCATAGCCGTTCGCCGCCGGACGCAGCGCTTTTGGCTCGCCGTTCACTTTCAGGGTTTCGCCGTCGAGAATGCGGATATAGACCAGCGCAACAGGGCTCGCGACAGGCGGTGGCGTTTGTTGCGCTGTCTCCGGCGCAGTCGTCTGCTCGCCAGCCTTCGCGGCTTCTGGCTTCACGTCAGGCGTGTTCGCGGCGGTCTCAGTCGGACGCGTCTCTGCCGGTGCCTGTGCAGCCTGCTCAGGTGCATCATTACCGCCGCTGAACAACATCGCTCCGGCGACAACGCCCACCAGCACGCCCGCGGCAACCATGCCTGGGATCTTGTAGCGCCGCCAGTCAAGCGCCGATGCCGGCTTCTCTTCCTCAACCGGAACCAGCATGGTGCCGGTCTTTTTGGCGGTCAGCACATCGTTAATCCCGGCGACCGGCATCTCAATCAGCGCGGCAAATTCGTCGATAGACTGGGGACGATCCTCCATGTGCAGCGCCAGCGCGCGGTCGATGGCCTGCAGCAGCGGGATGGAGTAGCCCTGCGGCATGATTTCCACCAGCGGTTTGCAGGTGTCCTGAATAGAGCGCACCACGCTGACCGGCGGCGGAGAACCCACAATCAGGGTACGCAGCACCGCGCCGAGGGCGTAAATATCCGTCCACGGGCCCTGCTCGCTTTCGTTGTCGTCGGTGTATTGCTCAATCGGCGCAAAGCCGGGGCGCAGCATGGTTTCCGTTTCGTCGGAAAGGTTACCGATGGTGCGGCGCGCGGAGCCGAAATCGAGCAGCACCGGCAGGCCGTTATCCTGGATCTGAATGTTATCCAGCGAGATGTCGCGGTGCAGATAGCCTTCGTCGTGGATGGTCTTGATCGCGCCGAACAGCATCGGCAGCGTGCGGCGGATCCAGGCCTCGTTGATCAGCTCCGGTTTTTCTTCGCGCAGGCGCGAAAGCGTGGTGCCGCTGTAAAACAGCGTCCCCATGTAGGCCGTGTCGTTTTGCACCCAGAAACGCAGGACGTGCAGCAGGTTCGGGTGGTTAAAACGCGCCAGCAGACGCGCTTCCTGAATGAAGCTGTTCAGTCCCGCGGAAAACGCTTTGCCAAAGCGTTCGCTGCGCAGCACCAGGGTCATGTCGTCGCCGCGCACGGCGAGCGAGGCAGGCATAAATTCTTTGATAGCGATAGTGCGTTCGAGCTGGTGATCCCACGCGCGATAGACAATGCCAAAACCGCCGCCGCCGATCACCTCTTTGATTTCAAACTCGTTGAAGCGGTACCCGACCGGGAGCGCGTTTGGGACAGTCCGATTGTTATCATTATCCGTCATCTTTTACAGTTCTCTTGATGATTATTACGCGGCAAACTGACAGTGAAACTCGCCCTGCTCGCAGGTGACGTGCAGACGTCGGTACTGCTCGTCGCTGCGGCTGGCGGTAAGTAAGATCTGGCTCATCTGAGGCAGCAAGGTGTTAGTCAGGATAGCATCCACCATGCGGCCGCCGGACTCCACCTCGGTGCAGCGCTGAACAATCTGTTCCACCACGCTGTCGTCAAACTCAGAAATGATGCTGTGATTCTCCTCCAGACGACGCTGAATGCGCTTGAGCTGCAGGCGAACAATCTGCCCCAGCATCTCGTCGCTGAGCGGGTAGTACGGCACCACCAGCAGGCGGCCCAGCAGCGCCGGCGGAAATACCTCCAGCAGCGGCTGGCGCAGCGCGCCGCTCAAGGCGTCCGGCTCAGGCATCAGCTCCGGATCGGCGCACATGGCGCTAATCAGCTCGGTGCCCACGTTGGACGTCAGAATAATGATGGTGTTGCGGAAATCAATGTGGCGCCCCTCGCCGTCTTCCATCCAGCCTTTGTCGAAGACCTGGAAGAAAATCTCATGGACGTCCGGGTGCGCTTTTTCAATTTCGTCCAGCAGCACCACGCTGTAAGGGCGGCGGCGCACGGCCTCGGTTAACACGCCGCCTTCACCATACCCTACGTACCCCGGAGGCGCACCTTTTAAGGTGGAAACGGTGTGCGCTTCCTGGAACTCGCTCATGTTGATGGTGATAACGTTCTGCTCGCCGCCGTACAGGGATTCCGCCAGCGCCAGCGCGGTTTCGGTTTTCCCGACGCCGGACGGGCCGCACAGCATAAATACGCCCACCGGTTTGTTCGGATCGTCGAGCTTCGCCCGGGAGGTTTTCACGCGGCGGGCAATCAGGTCCAGACCGTGACGCTGGCCGATAACGCGCTGGTTTAGCGTGTCGGCAAGGTTGAGTACCGCGTCGATCTCGTTTTTCACCATCCGGCCCAGCGGGATCCCGGTCCAGTCAGAGACGACCGCGGCGACCACGTTTTCATCCACTGCGGCAAACAGCAGCGGCTCGTCACCCTGTAAGGCGTTCAGCGCCTGATGCTGTTCCGCCAGCTGGCCGCGCAGCTCGGCGGTATCTTCTTCGCCCGCCACGAACAGCGCGGCGCGCAGGCGGATAATCTCCTGCACCAGGCTGCGCTCTTCTTCCCAGCGCCGGGCCAGGGCTTCGCGTTTTGTTTCGAACGCGTCGCGTTCGGCGCGTAATGCCGTGACGCGCTCGGCATCACCGGCCCCCATGCGCGCTTCGCGTTCTGCGATCTCAATTTCCACGTCAAGCGCAGCAAGGTGGCGCAAGCAGTCTTCCAGCTGCGCAGGCGGCGCGCTCTGGCTCACCGCGACGCGGGCGCAGGCGGTGTCGAGCAGGGCCACGGCTTTATCCGGCAGCTGACGCGCCGGGATGTAGCGGTGGGACAGCTTCACCGCCGCGCTGACCGCTTCGTCGAGCAGCAACACCTGGTGGTGCGTCTCCAGCGGCGACACGGTGCTGCGCAGCATCAGAATGGCTTTCGCTTCGTCCGGCTCGTGAACCTGCACCGTCTGGAAACGACGGGTCAGCGCCGGATCTTTCTCAATGTACTTTTTGTATTCTGCCCAGGTGGTGGCGCCGATGGTGCGCAGCTGGCCGCGCGCCAGCGCGGGCTTCAGCAGGTTCGCTGCATCGCCGGTCCCCTGCTGGCCGCCTGCGCCAATCAGGGTGTGGATCTCATCGATAAACAGAATGATCGGCGTGGCGCTGGACTGGACTTCGTTAATGAGCGCCTGCAGACGGGCTTCAAACTCACCTTTCATGCCCGCGCCGGCCTGCAACATGCCGATATCCAGCAGCCACAGCTGAATATTTTGCAGCGGCTCCGGGACGTCGCCGTCAGCGATACGCAACGCCAGCCCTTCCACCACCGCCGTTTTCCCAACCCCGGCTTCCCCGGTCAGCAGCGGGTTGTTCTGGCGGCGACGCATCAGGATATCGACCATCTGGCGGATCTCCTCGTCGCGCCCGACAACCGGGTCAATCTTCCCGTCGCGTGCGCGGGCGGTCAGGTCCTGGCCGTACTGGGCCAGCGTACCCTGAGCCGCCGGGACCGCACCCGCGGGCGCGTCGACGGCGGCAGCGGCCTGCTGCGTCTCTTTGCTGTTGGCGCAGATGGCGTCGAACTGCTCAATCAGCACCTCAACGTTAAGGCGGGTGAACTGCGCCGAGATGCTTTTCAGCACGTTGGCCAGATTCCAGGTTTTGAGGATACCGATCAGCAAATGGCCGCCGCGAATGCGGCTGACGCCAAACTTCAGCGAGCCGAAGACCCAGGCGCGCTCCACGGCGCTGTCAATATGTTCAGAGAGATCGGAAACGGAACTTGCGCCGCGCGGCAGAGCGTCCAGCGCCGCCACGATATCGCGCGCCAGCTGCTGTTCATCAAGGGCAAAATGGCGGATGACCTGCTGCAGATCGCCATCCTGCTGCTGCATCAGCTGATGCAGCCAGTGCACCAGCTCAACGTAGGGGTTGCCGCGCAGCTTGCAGAAGGCAGTCGCGCTTTCCAGAGAGGTAAATAACAGCGTATCCAGTTTGCCGAAAAGCACGGCACGGCTAATTTCTGACATGTTAGTTTCCATTAACAATGATTCGGTATACGGAAGGATTACCGCTCTGCGCGATACACCAGATCGCCACGCGGGACAGGCTGCGGCTGCAGGCCCAGCCAGGTGTTATAGCCTAATCGCCCATTGCTGCCGAGCGTGGTGCCCTGCACCGCGTCTTCACGCAGGATCACCCGCGTTTCCCATTCAAATTCAATCCCGGCGTACTGGCGCACCCAGTCGCGCAGCTCGGTGACCCACGCTTCACCCGGCAGAAAGCGGTTGTACTCCTCCGCGCTCAGCGGGCCAATCTCAATGCGAAACTTATGCTGCACGTCGCGGACGGCCACGCCAAGAAAGGCGGATTCACCCATACGCGGCATGCGGCGACCTTCCCCCAGCTGCGCCTGCTCGCGCGTGGAAAGCGGCATCCACTGCGGCACGTTGCTGACCAGTTTGACCGGCGCTTTAAAGTAGCTGCGCAGGATCTTCTCCAGCCCCTCCGGATCCCGCCCGTGACGGGTCAGGTGTCCGGCGTGGGTAAAGCGGGCATGAGAGCTCAGGCTGCCTTTGTTCATCTGCCCCGGCTGCCCCATGCCAATCAGCGACGCCAGGTAGCCCTCAAAGCGCCTGTTATCGGCGCGATCCAGAGAGACAGCCGGTTGCGCATCCGCCCACGCGCGGTAAAACAGCAGCGCCAGACGATGATGAAACAGATCGGCAAACGCGCTGAGGCTGGTGTCCTGATGATGATGAATACGCTCGCGGGCGTATTCGGTCATATGGACCGGCAGCGGACCGTTCGGGCCAAACAGGCCGAAGCTTAAAATTGATACTTCATGAATCCCGCTTTCCTCACGCAGGCCGACCTGAGCCAGCGTCGACGGCGCAAAGCTCATCGACGGTTGCTGGCCAATGCGCAGCGGCTCAAACTTCGGCAGCGGCGCGCGTCCCAGCGGGTAGCGCTCGCCGCCCTGGGCATCAATGCGCCTTAACAGCTGAAACAGATCGTAGCGCCAGGGCGCCTCACGGACCCCGTGCCAGAACGCATCCGGCAGCTTCGTCAGGCGATGTACGCGCAGCGGTGCAGTAGCGGCGTCACTCATACCAGCGCCCTTTTACCCATGCGAGGCGCCCAGTAGCCAATCTCGCCGCGCTGCTGGCTCTTCAGGGTGAACTCGGTGAAGCTGTTGATAGAGACCAGACGGGCAAAGAGGCGCTCCATCACGCTGCCGAAAAGCCACGGGCTGGCGCCGGAAAACGCCCGCTCGTCTACGGTCAGGCTGATGCCAATTCCACGGGCGAAAACGACCGGGCCGGGTTCAGGCACGCGGCGGTGAACCGGCTCCAGCACGCAGTGGCGAACGCCCTCTACCTGACGCGCCACCGGCGTCTCGGCCAGGTTGGCGTACAGCCCTAACAGCTGGCGCAGCGCGGCTGCCCCCTCTTCATTCTCGCTGTCCATCAGGCTGAGGTAGTTCATCTGCAGCTGGCTGATGAGCCGCCAGGTGCTGAACCCTTCAGCCAGCGCCGGACGCGGTGGCGTCGGCCCTTTACGCAGGGTGAGTGATTTCACCGGCATAGAGTCGGCCATAATGAACTGCCCGAGCTCCTGCTGCAGCATCAGCGGCAGGTCGCGGCTGGTGCAGAGCACCTCGGCAGAGATATAGCGCAGGTTTTCCTGCCACGGCGCATGCTGCTCGTCCACCAGCGAAACAAACACCTCTGAACCGATATAGCCGGTACGGGTGCCGTAGCGCAGGGCATGCTCAGAGAGCACGCGCTGTTCCCGGCGCAGGGAAAAATAGGCCCCGTAGTTGCCCGCGTCGCCGCTCCAGGTGCTCCAGAATGGACGAAACGTCTGGTCGTCGCGCTGACCATCGGCGCTGCCAAAAATTTTATTTACCGCGTAAATTTCATAGTCCAGCGGCCGGATGTTATCGACCACCAGATGGTATTCATGCTGCCCTTCATTCAGCTTCTGCCGGGCCGCCACTTTCGGGAACAGGTTGATGACCGGCGTACAGTGCAGCGCCAGATGGCTGGCGTCTACCACGCGCTCCAGCTGCTCATCCGACTTATCCAGCAGAATAAAAATGTCGAAGGCTTTTTCACCCTCACAGCGCTGGATCAGCGTGCTCAGACCGCTCAGGCTGATGAAGCGGAAGCGGGCCGGAAACGCAAAATACTCCTGCAGCAGACGGTAGCCGTCAAAGTTGCGCAGATCGTCCGGAAGGAGCGCCTGGTCAGACTCAAAGCCCTCCTGGCGAAGCGCGTCCGACGCCAGCAGCTGTCGCTGCGGCTGCGGGCTGACCGTCTGGCAGACGATCCCGGCGTGATGCTCCATGACCAGCTCCAGCAGCTTCAGCGCCTCAATGTCCGGGCCGCTCAGGAAAAACTCCAGCCGGTCGAAATCCAGGTGCCCGAGGTTTTGCGGGCCATCGCAGGCGATGCGGATCCGCAGGGCGCTGTTGATCCCCCGCTGGCTCAACCCCAGCTGCGCGAGCGGCAGATCGGCGGGCACGCCGCCCAGCTCGACCTTGTCGATTTTCAGCGGCAGCAGGTTGACCTCGTGCGCCGTGGTATAGCTGCAGGTCACGCCGGTTTTTTTCAGCGCCAGGCTGTCCATCATGGTGCCGCGCGGCACAATGAAGCCCTTGCTCAGGTCGCCCCGGCTGCTGTCGGGCTCAATCTCCGCGATCGCCATCGACGGCGTGGGTGCGAGGTAGTTCGGCGCGATCATCTCCAGCAGACGCTGGGAGAAGCGCGGAAACTCCGCGTCCATTTTCATCTGCACGCGGGAGGTCAGGAAGGCGAAGCCCTCCATCAGACGCTCGGTATACGGATCCGCCACGTCGATGCCGCGCATGCCCAGCCGTCCGGCGACTTTTGGGTAACGTTCGGCAAACTCGGCCCCCATTTCGCGCAGGTAGGCCAGCTCGCGGTTGTAATATTCGAGCAGTTTACTTTCCATGATTACCCCGCATCTTTCAGTTCAAAATGGCCGTTTTCCAGATCGACATCGGTGCGAAACAGAAACTCCAGCGGGTACGGCACGCACCATAAACGCCCTTTGATCTCGATGGAGAGCACGTTGTGCAGATCCAGCGAGGAGGTATCCGACACGCAGCGGACCTGCAGCCCCTGCGGCAAAATGCGCGGTTCAAAATTGATGATGGCCTCGGTAAGCTTGCGCTGAATATCGTGCCATTCGATATCCGACATTCTTTTCCCGGCGAGCGGCGCGACGCCAAAGTTAATCACCGAGCGGCTCACGTGCGGCAAGGCGCTCAAATCGCCGGAGGCATCGTGGTTGATGGTGTTAAACAACCACTGCAGATCCCGCAGCACGTTGCGGCGCAGGGCGGCGTGGGTGATCAGATTGCTGTTAGCCGGCTCGCGCTTTTTTTCCGGGTCGTTATCGGTGAGACGATCCAGCAGCGAGGGCTGCATTTTGTCGCGCGCCCCCACCTTCTCCTGCCTGCTGCGAGCTTGCCAGCCGCTGCGCAGCAGATCGCCTTCGCCAGCGGGATTACTCATCGGCTCCATCCGTCGCAAACGTCACGAGGCTTAACGACAGCAGCGGGCTTTCGCTTTGCTCGCTGAGCCAGGCTTTCTGGCCCATCCCTTCGTAGAGGGTGCCGTCCTCGTCGAGCGGCCGCCATTCGGTGGTGCGGCCCAGTTTGATCGCATCCGAAGCCTCGGCAGCAAACGGGTAACGCGCCGGGATCTGACACACCTGCTCCGTACCGTCGGTCAGGCGCACCAGCGCATGACGCCAGACCAGGTCGGTCACGCTGGCGGGGGCCTGGAAACGGATCTCCGCGATAGCGTTAAACGGCAGCCAGAAATAACGGCCGTTCACGAGGGTTTCGCACACCGGGCCAAGCCGGGCATCGCCGTCCATCAGCCACTCGAACGCCTGCGTCTCCTCATTTTCGAGGGTGATGAGACCGGCAGTGGCCTGCGCCTGTTCGAGGGCCTCCAGCCGCAGCGCATGCGCACGCTCGCCGTCCTCGCTAAGCGCCATAGCCAGGGTGGTCAGCCAAGGCCACTGGGTTTCAGGCATGGCCGGACGCGCCTGCCCCGCCATCACCTGCGCGCGCTGCAGCTCGCCCTGAATAGACTGCTCCAGCAGCGTGACGGTCGGCTTCGCCTGCGGCTTCAGCGCCAGCCAGCTTTTCAGCTGGGCCAGCGCACGCGTCCAGTTGCCGCTGAGGGTTAAAAACTGCACGAACGCGGCGCGGAGGTCGGCATCTGCCGGACGGGCTTTGATCTGTGCTTCGAGGCGCGCCAGCGCGTCGTTGAGCGTTTCACCCGCCAGTTGTTGATAGAGCGTATTCATAGCCATTCCTTAATTCGCCGCGCGCCAGGCGCCCACTGCCGGATCGCGCAGCTGAGGGCGCAGGGTATCAATCAGAACGATATTCAGCGGCGTGCCCGGTGCGACCCAGGCGCTCCAGGTTTTCTTCACCGCCGCAATACGCGCCTGCAGCTTTGCATCGTCGCTGGCAATCTCACGGGAAATCTCCACCGCCACCGTGCCGTTGCTCTTCCAGCTGTTCAGGGCGCTATCGTAAGGCAGGATCATCCAGCTCTGGTCGCTGTTCGGGGTGCTGAATACCATGCGCTCTTTGTTAACGGAGGTGATCAGTGCGTTTTCCGGATCGGCGCTCTGATTCAGCCCCATCACCGGGAAGCCGTGAATGTACGTCACCGCCATCTCTTTCTGTCCGCCGTTGCGGGACTGAGAGACAACGGTGTGACCGCTCAGCCAGCTGCCGTTACCGCAGCGGGTGGTGTCAGAATCCGGGATAAAGAGCGCCGGTGCGGATGCGCCCCCTTCCCAGAAGGTGCGCAGGTGGCAGCCGTCCTGCAGGGTAAATTCCTGCCACGGCGTGCGGTCCGCGGCGACTGTATGGGCGGCAACGTTCTGATCCGGTGGCAGTAACGCGCCGCTGGACGTGGCCGTGGTGACGGCAGGCGCAGCCTGCTGCTGTTTCACCACCAGCGCCCACTCCTGCGCTTTGGCGGCCGTACCCTGCGCCAGCGTCGTCCCCTCCGGATCGTTGAGCGTCCAGCTCAGCTTATTCACTTTGCTGCACTGGTGCTCCAGCAGCGAGCCAAGGCGCGGCACAAAGTTTTCCAGCACCGAGACGTCTTTCTTGCCGTTCGCCACGATACGCAGCGCCACCTCAGGCTTACACCAGCTCTGCGGCGTGTTGTCTTTGATGTTGTCGATCCAGATATCCAGCTTCTGCGCAGGAGACTGCACGATGCGGAAATTCTCAGCCTGCGCGGTGGAGGTCACCGCCAGAAGTGCCAAACCCGATAGCCAAAGTTTCATATCGTTCCTTGTGTGTCTAATCAGTTCCGCAGGGAAGAAATTGTGCTGCGTCAGAGAGGGTGTGCAGCAAAGTAGTGTCCTGAGGATTGCCCATCCATACCGCCAGGGCAGTATAGTTATCCTGAGCATTCCCTTCCTGTTCGCCATTCTTTTGAATGATTTGGTTCATTAAGGTCAGCCACTCCTGCGGCGTATTGACCATGTGAAGTGACTGCTTCATTTGCTCTTCACTGACGCCGTGCCAGAACCCGTCGGTGCAGAGTAAAAAGGCATCGCCGTCTTCCACCTGCACCACGTCGCTGTAGCTCGCCTCCGGCCCGCCGTTTTCAATCCCCAGCGCCAGATAAAGCAGGTTGCTGTTGAGATCGTCCGTCTGATGCCCGGCATCTTTCATCTGCTGCACCAGGCTGTGGTCGGTGGTCACGTGCCACAGCCATCCCCGGCGAAACAGGTACAGGCGGCTATCGCCGGCATGCGCCCAGTACGCCAGCCCGTAGTCCCGGTCAATGAACAGACTGACCAGCGTTGTGCCCATCCGGCGATAGTCCTGAACGGCCTGCTGTTCGCTCAGAATGGTGCGGTTCGCCGTCTGTACATAATCTCGGATATGCTGCGCGTTCAGGTGCTTGTCGCCATCGAAGCGGGAGATAATGCTGTTGCGGGCCAGTTCCGCGGCGACCTCACCGCCCGGCAGCCCCGCGATGCCGTCACAGACGACAAAGCAGGCCGAGCGTTCCCCTATGGTTTCTCCCGTCTGATCCTGGTTGCTGGCGCGCGTCCCCTGGCGGGAGAGAGAAGCGGTTGCGATATTCATTTGTCTTCCGATCCGCTCTGTGAGTCTTTGTACTGATTCACCTCCATGTCGTACGCATGAAGGAAGGCTTCGCCGAACAGGGTGTGGAAGTCATCCTCGATCTCGCCCGCCGTCTCGCCATAGCTGCGAACAAAATAGTCCCACAGGGCGGCTTTGCGGCTGCCCGGCAGCGCCAGACGAGAGGTCATGCCGTTCTGCTTCGCCTGCTCCTCCAGCTGTTCCGGGTTAAAGGACTGCAGCATCGCGGCGATGATGGCGCGAATACCGGAGATCATCCCCAGCTGGTGCGCCTGAAGGTCGATCAGCGCGTCGCGCACGGATTTGGTCGGCGGCATAAAGCCCGGCATCGGCGTGCCAAACATCTGGATCAGTACGGTTTTGCCGGTCGGCAACAGCTTGAACGGGTTGTTGGCATCGTCCAGCACCATGGTCATATCGGCTTTCACGCCGCGCTTGAGGATAGAGCGCGACGAGAGCAGCGCCACGGTGCCTTGCGAGAACATGCCCAGAATCTGCCCCAGCTGACGCATATTTTCACGGTCAAACTGCGGAACGGGCTGCATTTCGCTCAGGCCCATGCCTTCGAGCAGCGCCTGCAGCAGTTCGCCCTGCAGCACTTCGCCCTTCTCGCCGTTATTCGCGGTTGCGGTTGGGGTTGCCGCGTTGTTGACCGGGTCGATGCGCAGACGCCCCTTCGGTGCCTGAGCACTGCTACGCGCAACGGCCTGCGGCGTTGGCATGGTGAAGCCCGCGTAATCCGGTCGCGCCTGCTCTTCTTCACGCGCCGTTTCCTGCGGCTCAGGAGCGAACAGCGGAGAATCGGCCAGCACATCCTCTTCCTGCTCTGATTCAGGCGCTGGTGCTGGCTTGTCGTCAGCAATGTCATCCGGATGGGTTAAAGGTGCCCCGCCCATCAGCCCGAGCGGATCATCATTGCGCGCGGCTGGCGCGCTGGCCTTTCCACCAAACAGCGCCAGCGGGTCGAGCTCGTCCGACGCTTCTTCTTTAGCGGTGGGTTGCCCCTCAACCGGCGGCACCAGCGTGGAAGGCGTCACGTCGTCAAAAATGCTCTCTTTTTTGAACAGCGCTTCGTCGCTGAACAGCGTGTCCGGGTCGACGTTCTTACGCTCAAGCGATGGATCGCTGTCGTTGAACATCGCGAGCGGATCTTCGGCATTACGCTCCGGGGCCGCAGGCTGGGAGAACGGATCGTGCGATGTCGCAGGCTGAGGTTTTGCGCGGTTGCTGGAGATGCTGTCGGAGATGGAGAACTCCTGCATCAGGCTGTCCCAGATTTCCGACGGCACGGCGGTCGGTTCCGATTTACCGCGTGGCGCAGGGTTAGCAGGCTTCGCCTGCGCTGCGGGTGCAGTTGGCGCGGCTGTCGGACGTGGCGGCTGCTGCATGCTGGCCGCCATACGGCTTACCGGCTGCGTATCGTGGATAAGCTCAGTAACTTCAATGCGGTAGTCATCAATACCGAGAATGTCGCCATCCTGGAGTTCAACCTGACGCCCCCGCTCCAGCGGAATGTCATTTAATACCACGCGGGTGACGCTGCCACGGTTGGTGACGCGGCATTCGCCCTGGGCATCAACGTGGACAATGGCCTGCAGACGCGAGATGGTGCGGTCATTGTCCGGCAATACCAGATTGTTATCCGTACCGCGCCCAATGGTGCCGCCCGGGGCGTAAAAATCACAGCTGCTCTGCGGCGGCTGATGACCGGGTTTCGTAGAAATAATCGTGAATCGCATGGCGTATTCCTGCTGGTATGATTAGCGCTCAAACGCTGCCGCTCTCGGGGCGAGAACGGCGGCGTTTGGGGCCGCTTCCACTGCTTCTATTTTGCGGTTTTGAGCGGACGAATCTCGTCGCTGTTGGCGATTAAGCTGCACTTTAAAACCTGATATTGACCCGACTGAGTACCGCCCACGTTCTCTTTCAGTAAAGTTGCAATCACCTTGTCAGCTTTTTCAAAATTTTCAGCAGGCAGATCGCTTGCTTCCAGCCAGGCGGCCGCGCTGGCCTCTGCATCATCTTTCAGACTTTTACTGTCTGCGATCTTGCTGATGCACCGATTTTGCACCCAATTTTCAAAGATTTGTTGCTGAGAAAAAGCGCTGACGGCAGGCAGATTTTGGGCATAAACAGCAGAGGCATTGATAGCCAATACCAGCAGTAATAAACGTTTCATTTCAGGCTCCAGAAGGTGGCGTTGGTCGGAATAAACGAACCATTACCCGGTGAGCCGAGGAAATGGCAATCATCAGAGCAAATATTTCCATTCCAGAGTGTTACATGACCGGTTGCGTCGCTCCAGCCGTGCCCGGTAAAAATGATGATGCCTTGCTTGCCTGCAAATTGCGCAGGCGTTGGGGAAGAAACCGACATATCTGCATTGCCCAGTACCGTGGGTAGAAATGCAATCATATCTTTAACGCGGAACATATAGCGCTTTTTGTCGTTCCCGGTCACTGTCGCATATTTACTGTTAGAAGGAATCGGAATGCCACAGTAATTTAAAACGTAACTCATACGAATTGGGCAGGCATTTTTAAAAATACCGGCGTCGATATTATGCTGAACTTTTCCACCCAATAATTTGCCAACCTGTTCTACGTTTACGTTAACTTCTCTGAATCTGTTCCAGGCGGCACCAAAAGCAGGACGCATTTGAGACATCTAATTTCTCCTTGATAAGAAGCTCAGGGTAAAGTGAGCCCTTTCGGGCCCACTATTATTATGCTTCTTTGTTTTCTTTGATATTCCAGCCAGCGCTGCTTTCAGCACCTTTACCACCAGACGTGGTCTGCTCCCAGTACTGCTGTTTCACTTTCGCAGCCTGGAATGCGTAGGTCACACCAACGGTATCGCCGTTGTCTGCACCAGTGTACTGAACGGAAGTCACCAGCACATCTTCCAGCGTAATGCGGGAATATTCCACCTGCTGGCCACCCGCTTTACATACGGACAGCTCAACTTTGGTCAGGTGTTTACCGCTGGCGCAGTGTTTCAGGATAGCGGTGGTGGATTTGTCGATCAGCGCGTTAACGTGCAGGTCGTTAAAGTTGACTTTACCGGCACCGCCGCCACCGCCAACGCTCATATTACCAGGCTGGGAAGCGCCCCAGGAGAAGGAGGTAATATCAGTCCAGCCGGTGTGGTTAGAATCTTTAGATTCGCCCGTAACACCCTCGACCTTCAGAAACATATCAATAGCCATAATATCTACTCTTCGTGGATGAACAATATTGCTTTCGAAAAAGCACTTATATGGCAAACAGGAAAGCATGGGGCTGAATAAAACCGTCCATATTTTACCTCTGCCTCTAGCCTGACGAATTCGTACTTCGTACAGACTCTTCAGAGTGCCTGCAATTGCAACCACCCTAAATGATGGTTAGTCACACTTCATGGTAACTAAGCGCTAGACAATCATTCACTGCATCATCTAGAATATTTTCAACCGTGTATCATTCATATAAGGCAACATAAAATGAAGAAAATAATGTTATTAATACTGACAGTCGTATTTTTAGTTATCGCAATTTTCACAACTGTAGATCTTTTCCAATCAGCCTGGTATGTATTTTCATTAGAAAAAATCACTACAACTTCTGCAGGCTTACTTTTTGGGAAATTAGTTTTCCTGCTGGTTATTCTTTTGGCACTTTACTTCTCGCTAAAGTTTTTACGCAAATCAAAGGCTTGACTTTAGTTTTTCCGCAAAATAGTAAATAGCGATAGATGCAACTACAAGAATGATTAATAGAGCTGCATTTATCGTTATTTCTAAGGTTGTTACCGACCAATCAAAAACAAAAATATAATAGCCAAGAGTTGAGAAGAAAAGCATAAATGAAACAATAAGCATGAGATAGACTATAGCGTACTTTGATGCTCTTTCAAACACGATTAGCTCCTGCTAAAAATCGGCTAAAAATCTCTTTATCTATAGCACCATGACTCTGTTGGAAATTTATAGCCTCAATAAATGGCTTAACATTATCTTCAACGAGAAAATATAATAAATCTAAATCACCCGCACCACGCAGCTCATAGTAAACATTTTTATTTAATTTTAACAGATCGTATGAGGTATAAACGGAGCGAGAAATTGAAGCCCCTACACTTAACACACCAGTAAGTCCTGCAGAGACAAGAAATCGCGGAACAATTTTTGAAACGAATAGCGTAATTAATTCATTTACGAAAACCATTTTAAAGGCTATACCACCTACTTGCGACCCACCTACTTTTAGGAGGAGTTCCTTAGATTGCTCTTCAGATAAACCAGACAGATAACGTTTGACCACTGTATTGATTAAGCGACGCACATCTTCTGATGTAAGCCCTTTTTTGATTAGCGTTAACAACCTAATTTTATCTGTTTCATTTCGCCACCGATGGTCTGTATCCAGAAAATCTTTGGTTAACATCCATAAGTCTTCTGGGATTGACATAAAACCATCGACCGCGCTGCGAGCGAAAATTTCTGGACCACTCTGTTTACGCGTATCAAAAATCTTCAACATGCCATCTGCAATTTCTTTTGGTGAACTCGTTCCCAATGTTGATTCCTCCTGAAGTTAATGAATGTCGATGGTTTTCTATATGAATTATGCCAATGTGGTTAACTTTGCCGGCCCTCCAGGGCCGACACCATCATCACGCGTCTTTCGTCTTCAGCGACGGCAGCTTAGATACCAGTCGCAGAGAAACGGTCAGACCTTCCAGCTGGTAGTGTGGACGCAGGAAGAACTTCGCGGCGTAGTAGCCCGGGTTGTCTTCAATCTCCTGCACCTGCACTTCCGCAGCCGCCAGCGGTTTACGGGACTTGGTCTCCTGGGAGGAGTTAGCCGGGTCACCGTCCACGTAGTTCATCACCCAGTCGTTCAGCCAGCGCTCCATCTCTTCGCGCTCGCGGAAGGAGCCGATTTTGTCGCGCACGATGCACTTGAGGTAGTGGGCAAAGCGGCAGCAGGCAAACAAGTACGGCAGACGAGAGGCCAGGCGCGCGTTGGCGGTGGCATCCGGGTCGTGGTACTCGGCCGGTTTCTGCAGAGACTGCGCGCCGATGAAGGCGGCAAAGTCGGAGTTTTTACGGTGAACCAGCGGCATAAAGCCGTTTTTCGCCAGCTCGGCTTCACGACGATCGCTGATGGCGATCTCGGTCGGGCACTTCATGTCCACGCCGCCGTCATCACTCGGGAAGGTGTGGCACGGCAGGTTTTCCACCGCCCCGCCGGACTCCACGCCACGAATCGAGGTGCACCAGCCGTACTCTTTGAAGGAGCGGTTGATGTTAGCCGCCATCGCATAGGCGGCGTTCGCCCAGGAGTAGCTGTTGTGGTTCGCGCCGTCGGTTTGCTCTTCAAAGTCAAAGCTGTCGACCGGGTTGGTGCGAATGCCGTACGGCAGGCGCGACAGGAAGCGCGGCATCACCAGGCCCAGATAGCGGGCATCTTCGGATTCACGCAGTGAACGCCAGGCCGCGTATTCGGTGTTCTGGAAGATCTTGGTCAGGTCGCGCGGGTTAGCCAGCTCCTGCCAGGACTCCATCTGCATCACACCCGGTGCAGTACCGGTGATAAACGGACAGTGCGCCGCAGAGCCGATGCGCGCCATTTCGCCCAGCAGCTCCACGTCCTGCGGGCTGTGGTCGAAGTAGTAGTCGCCCACGATGCAGCCAAACGGCTCGCCGCCGAACTGACCGTACTCCTGCTCGTAGATTTTCTTGAAGATCGGGCTCTGGTCCCAGCCCACGCCCTTGAAGCGCTTCAGGGTGCGGCCCAGCTCCTGCTTGGAGATGCTCATAAAGCGGATCTTCAGCATCTCGTCAGTTTCAGTGTTGTTCACCAGATAGCTCAGGCCGCGCCAGGCGCTCTCCAGCTTCTGAAACTCTTCGTGGTGAATGATCTGGTTCACCTGCTGCGACAGCTGCTCGTCGATACCGGCAATCAGGTTCTGAATGGTGCGATAGGTGTCGTTCGAGAAGGTAACGGTATTTTCCAGCGCCTGCTGCGCCAGGGTTTTGACCGCGCTTTCTACGGCGGAACGGGCCTGATCGGTTTTCGGGCGGAACTCTTTGTTCAGCAGCGCGCTGAACTCATCCTGGCTGAACGCCTGACCCGCCTGCTGCTCGTGTTGTTGAGTCTGGTTGCTCATCGATTATTCCTCGCTACCTTTCGCGCTTTCGTCATTTTTCGGCAACTGGCTCAGGGATTTGAGCAGCGTCGGATCCTGCAGAATTTTAGCGATCAGCTCTTCCGCACCGTTTTTGCCGTCCATATAGGTCAGTAGGTTAGAGAGCTGGGTACGCGCTTCCAGCAGCTTGTTCAGCGGCTCAACCTTGCGGGCCACCGCATCCGGCAGGAAGTCGTCCATGCTGTCGAAGGTCAGATCCACGTTGAGCTTACCTTCGCCAGTCAGGGTGTTATCCACCTGGAACGCCACGCGCGGCTTCAGCGCCTTCATGCGTTCGTCAAAGTTGTCGATGTCGATTTCGAGGAATTTACGCTCGTCGACGGCCGGCAGATTTTCAACCGGTTTGCCGACCAGATCGGCCATGACGCCCATCACAAACGGCAGCTGAATCTTACGTTCTGCACCGTAGATCTCTACGTCGTACTCGATCTGCACGCGGGGGGCACGGTTACGTGCGATGAATTTCTGCCCACTGTTACTCATTGCCATGATGTTCTCCATCAAAGATGCGCGGTGAAGGTGAAACGGCAGGCTCCATGCCTGTCGTCATAATGCCTGGACGCGTTATTCGCGGCGTCCAAAGATGTTTTCCAGTTGGTTAACGCCGTCTGGCGCCAGGTCGCGAATAATGTCCATAAAGTTAAGTTCTGACAGCCGCTGCACCCGTTCAATCATCAGCGGTGCGGGGTGGCTCGGTTCGTACTGCGCAAAATACTGCTTCGCTTTTTCCAGCATCAGCTGCGCGTCGGCGCGGCTGGTGACCTGCACGCTGCGCCAGTCGGTCACCTGCTGAATCGGCTGCGTTGCCGCCGATTGCTGTTCAGCCTGTGGCTCTGCCTGCGCTTCACGGTTCGGCAGCAGCTTGCTGATGTCGGTCACCTGACACGCGCTGGCGACCAGCCCCACGGTTTTCAGCAACTGCTCCATCTCCGGCACGCCGCTTTCACCGAGATGCCCGGTGAGCAGCTCACGGATGGCAAGCAGCCGTTCGTTAATGACGATAACCGCTGCGGTTCCCGGCTGGTCGCCGCGGGCCAGCTCGTCAATCAGCCGCGGACGGCCGCCGGGATAGTCCGGACATTCCGTCTTGCTGCCGTCCAGCAGCGCCTGGGCGTCACGCAGCGAAATTTCATCGCCGTTAGAACGCAGCAGCGAGGCGTTGCGTACCGCGACGGTGAGGTCGGATTTATCGCTCAGCCCGGCCAGGGCGTTAATGCGGTAGAACGGGTCGGTTTCGCCATACTCTTCAAGCAGCGGGTAGAGCGGCTCCCAGTAGCGCGCGATCGCCTCCTGCACCAGCATTAATCCGTCCGCGTAGCCCGCAAGCCCGCGGCGGCGGGTCCAGGCATGGGTTAACGCCAGCATCACGCGAAGATCTTTGGTGCGGGTCAGCAGGCTGGTGGCGAATTTTTCAACCGTGTTCCAGTCAGCTGGCTCTGCCGGGATAATGGTGTCGCCAAACTGCTGTTCCGCTTTCCCAAGACTTGCCTGATTCATGATCTGGAAGTCGGCGTCGTACTCCAGGTTTTCGCCGCAGGGCTTTTCGGGGCTTATTGGCGCGAGAAATTCTTCGATATTCATGAGATCCCTGCTTATTCAAACATGGGCGGATAGAGACCGTGACGCCCCGGACGGGCGCCCCCTGCCGGGTCGAACAGCAGGGTGAAAAGCTGCCCGGTAAAGTTACCGCTGTGAACGTGGGTGTAGAGCGGGTAACCGTCGCAGCGGTTGGTCCACCAGTAGCTGGTCTGACGCAGCGGGTCAAAACACTCTGCCGCCTGCGGCCAGCCCAGCGTGCTCTGGCCGTCCTCGTCATAGCCAATCACATCAAGGATGTCGGAACGCTTTTGCGGCTCGACGGGCTGCGGCGCCGGAATGGACATCAGCATCTCATCCAGCTGCGAGGCGGAAAAGCTGTTGCGCACCGCGTGCAGCCCCAGACGACCAATCTGCTGATACCAGCTCTCCGCCTGGCTGAGCAGGCTGGTCGACCACTCTGACGGGGCAAAGCTCAGCTGAATGCAAACCGGGTACTGTCGGCCAACGCTGTCGCGGCCGGGCAGCAGGCAGCCCATCTGGATCATCTGGCTGCCCAGCATCGGCGGGACGACGAAATTCCAGACCGGTGCTTTGGTGAACTGGCGTTCGCCACCGCGCTGCTCTTCCTGCTGCCAGGCGAGCAGGCCAACCTGAAACCAGTGCGACCACTGGCGCTGTAAGGTGTCAGGAAAGCGACGCTGCAGAAAATCTCCGGCGCTGGGTAATTTGCCATACCAGCTGTAGCGGTTCATCGCAGGGGTATTCGTCATACGGCTGTCCTTGCGGTTATGGGCATGAAAAACGGGGAAGCTGGAACGGGTTGCGAATGCTGTTTGGCGCAAACTCCAGCGTGACCTGATGTCCGTCGACGTTGAAGGTAGCCTGACGGCTCAGGCTACCCGCGCCAGGGCTGGTGCTCGCTTTGTCGAAAAAGCGGTTGAGCGCCCAGGAACCGTTGGTTACCAGCGTCGCCGTGCTGCCGTTAACGAGCCCCAGCTGCATGCGTACCTGATTGGTGCCGCCCGGCCCCGGCCAGTTCATGATCTGCACGGCCTGCGGGCCGTGGCTGTAGCGCAGGAGCTGGCCGTCGACGTCCAGCGTCAGGTTCAGAATGGTGTTATCCATTCTCACAGTGCGTACCGTTACCTTGAAAGACGGCGTGGTGGCGCCGTTAGCAAAGAAAGCGTCGCGAATCGACTGGGCCTGCTGGAACGGTCTCAACAGCCCTTCGCTGCCCGGCAGGGTTTTACCGTCGATGCCCGGCATAAAGCGCCAGTTTGCCTGCGTGGTATCGACTTTGCTGGTCAGGTTGTCGCGAAAGAAGGTATCCATCAGCCCGGTACCGGGGGCAAACATGCGGGCAAGATCGTCCGGGGTGACCTCGGTGCTGGCGCTACGCACCAGCGGGTAGCGGCCGGCGATTGCCTGACGGCAGAACCCGCCGACTTCAACGTTAATCCGCTTACGCACGTTTTCCAGGTCGCGGCGCTGGGTATCGCTGCTGGCCCCCACCGCCATGTTGCTGAACATGGTTTGCAGTCCGCCCGGCAAACGACCAGCGCTGGCCTGCAGACGGCTGATCGCCTCACCGCCGGGTGCTGGCATACCGCTGTTGGCCGCATCCTGAACCGCGGTCAGGTAACGATAAAGCTCATCCACCTGCCTGAGAAAATCATCAAATACAATCGTCTTCCCGCCCTTCTCCAGCGGCTGCGCCAGCTCAATCATCGGCGCATAGTGGTCGGTCACCAGTTGCTCCGGCGCCTGAGTAATTGCGGCGGCCTGCGTCGGGGCATTGTCATTATTGCTGAACAGCGCTTCCAGCGTGCGGGTGGCGCGGTTGCTCTGCGCCTGCGCTTTACCGGCATCTTCCGGCGCCGGGGTATCGCGGGAGAGCGTCAGCACCTGGCTCAGGTTCTGGACCAGACGACGCAGGGGCGAGTTTGCGCCAGAGAGCAGGCGCGCGGTGTTGATGCGCTGGGAGAGATCGGCACTGTTATTAAGCTGAATGTCGGCGAGAAAGCGATCCCAGTTCGCGATAAAGTCGCGCATGTAGAGCTGGCGCACGGCGTTATCGATCTGCTGTTTATCTTCCTGCGCGGTTGCGGCACCCAGCACCCAGGCGTCGTCCTCATGCAGGGCGGTGGTTACGCTGTCAATCTGGCTGTTAAAGCTTTTCCAGTAACCGTCCGGCGTATAGAGCCCCGGCACGCCTTCGCTTACCGGCTTGCCGCTTTTGCGGGAAAACACCAGCTCGCTCTGCGGGCCGCCCAGATCGGAAAGGGAGACCGGCTTGAGGTTTTCGTCATGTTCCAGCAGGCGCTTCAGGCGACCGTAGACGCGGGTTGAAAGTGGCTGCTGGTTGATCAAAGCCCTTTCGCGCGCCACCAGGGATTCGTCCTGAGCGTACGGCGAGGCCTGAATTTTCGGCTCCAGCAGTTGGGTGAGATGCCATTCGAGCTGCTGCAGCTGCGCCTTCGTGACGTTTTGCGGCAGGTTACGCTGCAGGTTGAGCATCACCCACGAATGCAGGAATTTGCCGTCGTAGTGTTTCGGCTGATACAGCATCTGATAGGCTTTCAGCGCCTCGTAGCTGTACTCCACGTCGCTGCCGTTGTCATTGCGCAGCCAGGTGGTGATGTGCATAGCAACGGCGGGCAACAGCAGCTGATCCAGCGCCTTCTGGTACAGGGACTGAGAGGCATCGCTGACGTCATCCCCACGATAAAGCCCCATGCGGCGGGAGACTGGCGGATCGTTCACATCAAAGGCGTCGCTTTTCGGCAGGTCCACCAGGCCATTCAGCAGCGGAAGCAGTTCGAACAGGTCACGCTGCGGCTGGTTCTGCAACGCTTTGCTCTGCTGGTCCAGCAGCGGCACCTTCGCATCCACCTCTTCCAGATAGGCCTTGTTTTTTGCATAGCTGGTCAGCCACAGCCCGCCGAGGATCGCCAGCAGGGCCAGCAGCGCCGCGTAGCCGGACCAGATCACTGCCCGGTTGCGCAGTTCCCACCAGCGGTTTTCGCCGGCAATCCCGGCTTCCTGGAAGATGACGTTTTGCAGCAGGTTCTTGATGAAGAAGCTCTGGCCCTTCGCGCCGGGGATAGGCGCTTCTTTGCTTACCGAATCCCAGTTATCGTTCTCTCCCCCTTCCGGCAGGGAGAGCGCGCGGTTCAGCTCGCCCATTACGCGGTCGAACGGCATGCCTTCCTGGGTACCGCTGGCGAAGTAGATCCCGCGCGGCGAGAACTCGGTTTCGAAGTTGGAGCGGGCGAAGACCGTGCTGAGGTAATCCGCCAGCAGCGGACGCAGCGCGGCGAACTCCTGTGGGAAGAGATACGCTTCGGCACGGGTTTTCGCATCATGCTCTTTGAGCATGGTTTCCGGCAGCCCGGCATCAAGGCGCTGCTGTAACAAAGAAAACTCCTGCTGGAAGTTACCCATCAGATCGTAATCGGCGTGTTTGGTTTGCTCCCACGGCAGCGTGAAGCCCCAGATCTGATCTCGCTGCGCTTTGTCGTAGTCGGCAAACCACGCGCGGAAGCCTTTGAGCAGGTCGGCCTTGGTCACCATCACGTACACCGGGAAACGGATACCCAGCTGTTCATGCAGCTCGGACAGACGCTGGCGCAGATTCACCGCCTGCTGGCGGGACGCCTCGGCGGACTGGGTCAGCAGGTCCGAAATGCTGATCGTGACGATGACGCCGTTGATCGGTTGGCGGCGACGGTACTTGCGCAGTAGCCCCATGAACTGCAGCCATTCACCGGCGTCCTGCACCTGTTCGCTTTCCTGAGTGGTATAGCGACCCGCGGTATCCAGCAGCACGGCCTCGTTGGTGAACCACCAGTCGCAGTTGCGCGTGCCGCCGATGCCCCGCAGCGCGGTTTTACCGAAGCGGTCGGCCAGCGGGAACTGCAGCCCGGAATTAACCAGCGCCGTGGTTTTACCGGAACCCGGCGCGCCGATAATGACGTACCACGGCAGTTGGTAGAGATATTGCGTGCTGAAGCGCTGCGTCCACTGGGCACCCTGTCCCGCTTTGCTGAAGTGCGCTTTTTTCAGCATCTGCGCGGCTTCATCAAAACGGCTGGCGAGGATCTGCTCCTCGCTGTTCAGGCGCTGCTGCGGATCCGCCGCCTCCGGGCTGGTGGTGTTCTCGTTGAGCTTGTCCATCAGCTTGCGGTTCAGCCAGGCGTTATAAAGACGCGGCAGAATATGGCCCTGCGCCCACAGCAGGTAGACCACGGCAATACTGATGATGCGGTTCTGCTCGGATTCGAGCGGTCGGGTGTCCACGATGGACAACAGCGGACCTATCATCCAGATCACTGCCGCCAGCGCCGTGACGCCGAGGAAGCTCCACAGAATGCGGTTAGTCAGTATGGAAAGAAGAGTCGTCAGCATTCCTTAGTTTCCTTGCGGCAATCCGTTCAGCTCGGCCTGAGTGTTTTCAGGCGACACCAGCAGAGTAATTTCCACACGGCGGTTACGGGCGCGGTTTTCCGGGGTCGTGTTCGGCGCCACCGGGTTAATCTCGCCCCGCCCTTCCGCCTTCACGCGGCCAGGCTGAGAGAGGCTTCCCTGCAGCATTTTCTGTACGGAGCGCGCGCGTTCCAGTGAGAGCTCGTAGTTAGAGGCAAAGCGTGCGCTGCGGATCGGCACGTTATCGCTGTAGCCCACCACCAGAATTTTGCCGCTGACGTTATTCATCGCCTGCGCAATGCGGTTGATGACCGGTTCATAGCGGTCGCGCACGACGGTAGAGGCGGAGGCAAACAGCCCGTCGCCCTTCAGGATCACGACGCTGCGATCCGCTTCGTCTTTCACCGCCACCAGGCCCGCCTCAATTTCAGGCTTCAGGAAGCCGCGCAGGTTCAGCACAGCGGGCAGCTGACGCGCCGGCTGCTGGATGGTGGTTTCCGGCAACTGGGACTGGTAAATCTTCGCCAGCACCGGGTTGGTGCTGTCGCCAAGACGCCAGTTAAGCACGATATAAAACAGGCAGGCGATAAACCCGGCCAGCGCCACGCAGGCCCACAGGGGAACCATCGGCCGCCACAGCTTGCGCAGCACCGGACGATCTTCCGGATGAGGAGAAAGCGGCGGCGGATAGCTGCCGCGTACGCCTCGGATCATTTGCCACAGCCGCTGCTTGATGGTTTCAAGCTGGGTGCGACCATTGTCCAGTACCCGGTAGCGCCCCTCGAAGCCCAGCAGCAGACAGTAGTTGATCATCTCCAGCAGCAGAATATGCTCGCGCGGGTTCTGCGACAGGCGCGCCAGCAGCTGGAAGAACTTCTCCCCGCCCCAGGTTTCGTTATGGAACGTCACCAGCAGGCCATTGCTGGACCAGACGCCGCTGCTGCCCCAGGGGGTAAGCGCGGCGGCCTCGTCCAGCGCCGTACACAGGCAGTAGCGCGCCCCGACGATCACTTCGTAGGGCAGCCCCGCCTGCTGGCAGCGGACTTCAAAACGGCGAATCTCATCGATCAGGCGCTGGCGTAACGCCACCTGATCGTCATGTGATACCGAATGACGGATCTGCGGAATCGCGTTGAGCAGCGGATTGGCGGCCGCCACCAGCTGATTGTTGCTACTGGCTCCGGTAAACGCGGCATCACTGCCGCTATCCTGTCGTTCCTGCATATTAAGCGCTCGCTTTATTATTCTGTCGGGCTACGGATGGCCCAAAACTCCATATCCAGCCCCGGGAACTCCCCTGCAAGGTGCAGGGCGAATGCGCCGGACTTATCCATCTCGTGCCACAGCTCGCTGCCCTTCTCCAGCTCAAAGTAGCTGTAGCCGGCATGCCACGGGATCTGCGGTGGCGCGACCGGCATGGCGCGCAGCATAATGCCCGGCAGCTGTAGCTGAACCAGATCGCGAATTTTCGAGACCGGTGCGACCTTCATCTGCGCCGGGAAATGGGTCTTCAGGTGTTCGCCCGGCACGTTGGCTTTTACCGCCAGCACGAAGCCAAACTCACGCACCATGCTGGTTTCAGGCACCGTGGCAATGTTCAGGCCATGGGAGCGCTCGTTAAGCGGCAGCTGAATCGCGTGGTCTTCCATTACCAGCGACAGCCCCTGACGCAGCATCAGCATCAGCTTGCTGAAGCAGTTCGCCAGATCGTCGTGATCGTAAATCGGCAGCACGCTCTCGGTTGTACGCTGCGACGTCCAGGTGGCGAGCTCGGTGGCAAACGGCAGCCAGCTGCGCCAGAGCGTTTCCGGGTGCAGCAGCGGCAGCGTTTTCAAATGTGAAATCTCGCCCAGATGACGGTTCACCAGCGACAGCAGCGTAAATTCAATCAGTTCAGAGGTGTTAAAGCGGCCAGGCTGGCGCAGGCGGCCGCCAATCTGCTGGCTGCGCTGCACCAGCAAGCCGTGCAGATCGTTAATCATGCTGTAGATCTGCGGGCTGTTGTTGGCGTTCAGCATCGGCGGGATGTAGCTGTTATCGAGCCGCACGTGGTTGTCGTTGCGTTTTTCAGTCACAAACGCCACGCCGATGGCGGTCCATTCTGCCGTGAGGTCTTTTTCCAGCATCAGGGTCAGACGCAGGCGGCCAAACTGTACGGTAGCATCCCCTACCGACATGGCGTTATCGTCTTCCACCTCCTGCTCGAACGCGACGAAGCGCGCCAGCGAGGCCGGCTCTTCGCTGAAGATCACCTCTTCCCGCTCGCCACGACGAACCGGCAGCGCAAGCACCACCTTTTCGTTGGTGAGGTTGTCAGGAATTTTTAGCGGCGCGGGACCGTTGCGTCCGTTGCGCACCTGGAAAAAGGTGCCGTCCGGCAGTAACCCGCTGCAGTAGCTCAGGGCAATGCAGCCCTGGCGAAGCATTGCTTCGTCCAGCTCTACGTCGAGAAAGCCCCAGAGATAAGAACGCTGCAGCGCACCCCACTCACGAACATGGTTGAGCAGATAACTTTCAGTCCGCTGAAAATGGTGTGGACGCAGGAACATGCCTTCGGTCCAGACGACCTTTTCTGCTTTGGTCATGATGATGTGTTTCCTGTTGTGAAGCGCGTTACTGGCTGATGACCCGAATGCCGTTTACGTCGAGAAAAACGTTGGCCTGGAGTTCATCCGCGGACCATTTCCAGAACTGGTAGATATGATTTTCGCCTGGCACAGGCAGCGGGAGTGAAACGCGCCATTTTTTACCGTCCAGCTTCTGATATTCCGCCATCACGCCGATATAGCGCGCCTCGGGATCGCTCTGACCGCTGAGGGTTTTGGACAGCTGTCCCGGCATCAGGAAGAAAACATCGCTGTTCAGCAGATTCGCGCCAAGCGTTGCTGACGCGTTGTTCTGCAGGGAATAGAAGTCGCTGGACATGAAATCCGCATCGGATTTCAACAACAGCACCCGGACTTTAAGTGGCGCAGAATCATTGATTTGTGGATGAGCCTGAAACTGCAGATTGTAGCGGGAAGGGTCGCTGTGTGAAGACGACGTACAACCACTGACAAGGGCGAAAAACGCCGCGTAAAAGACTAACCACAGCCGATGAAACTTTTTATTATTCATAAAAATACGCCCACGAAAGCCGTTTAGTTCAGGATCCAGGTACCGTTAGCGCTGTCTTTGCAGGCTTTGCTGTTGCCATCCACATCGACGCAGGTCGCCTTTTTACGCGCCTTAGGACGAATGGCCTGTTTACGAACGGTCGCTTCGTACTGGTCGGCTTTGATAACGGCACGCATCGGGACGTAGCCAATCAGCTGGTCGTTCCCCTCATCGGCGAGCGCCATCCAGTAGTGTTCAACCTGCCCCAGCACCACATAAGTTTTGCCGGTATCCAGCGTACGGATAACCTTTCCGCCAAAATCAGGACGGCTCATCAGGGAGGCCGGGTACATGGCGCGATAAGGCTCGTTAAGCGGGGTGAATTCCGTTGGCGGCACCACGGCGTGACGGTGAGTCAGGGTGACGCCGTTGACCTGGCTGGTCACAATCGTGTCGTCGGTGATTGCCGGTTTCTGTGGCGCTTTACAGCCCGCCACCGCCATTACAAACAGAAGTGAAAACAGTACGCGCATTTTCATATGCTTTTCCGTAGCGATATTTTGATGATGGAGATAAGGGGATGAAATTTGACTTAGGTGCTATTGTTAAAATAGTCAGGATAATTTCGGGGTGTTACTAATTTTAAGGCATAGCTACCGCACGAGCCCTTCAGAATAAGGCCCAGCGTCTTCCTGACATATTTTGACAAACGGTAAACAAGTTTACATGAGCTTGCCTGCAATTCAATATTTCCTGCCTGACAAGTGGTGCTTAAAGAAGCACATGAATGATTATAGGATTAATCTGAGAAAAAAATATGATTTAAGCGCGACCCTCTATTTCACCCGCCAGACAACCAGTTATCCAATTGATATTTAAAGATTAACCCCAAAAAAGAATTACTTTCATTACCGCAGTCACTCTATTATTACTACTACCATAACTAGTAGATTTTAGCTTTTTGTGAGGTGAAGAAAATATATCCAGTATGAATTATTTGTTGCATTAGCCATGTAACATTAATTACTGGAAGGGGTAAGATGAATATATGAAGCTTATTCAGCAGGGTTGAAAAAAGTTAATTTTGCACTTCAAAATAAGTTTCTCTTTTAGCCATTACTTTTTCCCCGTTATTATCACCTGGATATTATAACAATTAAGCGTTGCTACACCATTTATGACGTTTCCCTCGATGAAATTGTGAAGCATTCCCTTTTCTGTTCGGATTCGCTTTGCTGCAAACCACGCAACCTTCATTTGAAATTTCACCCTGACTACATTATCGCCCCGCTACCGCCATCGCTCAGACTGAACACATGATAGATATAATTTATTATTAAAATGATAAAATTTCGTTATAATTTCTTTAAATAGTTACACATACACCGATTTAACCCATTGTTATAAATATGATTACAGGCAAGAGCTATAACTCGATCGCATGGGTTCCCCTTTATGCCAGTCATTGCTTTTGCTTATTACCCAGCCGTTGCGCGATCAAACACGTCAGGAGTATGTATGAACACGAAAAGACGATCAGTTCCCGGTATCAGACACTATGATGGTCCTGCCGGCGGCTGGGGCGCGTTAAAAGCGACGGCCATTGCGGTACGGACTCAAATGGATACCTTTGAAGCCCCCGCTACGCTGCTGCGCACCAACCAGCCTGACGGTTTTGACTGCCCGGGCTGCGCGTGGCCCGATAAAGAACACAAATCAACGTTCCAGTTCTGTGAAAATGGCGCCAAGGCGGTGACGTGGGAAGCGACCAGCAAGCGCGTGACGCCCGCGTTTCTGGCGGAAAACAGCGTCTCCTCGCTGCTGGCAAAATCGGACTTTGAGCTGGAGGGTTACGGGCGTCTGACGCATCCCCTGCGCTATGACCGGACTAGCGATACCTTCCGGCCCGTCGACTGGGACGAGGCGTTTCAACGCATTGGGGAAATCTTGCGCGGGCTCGAACCGGACCAGGTCGAGTTCTATACCTCCGGACGTGCCTCCAACGAAGCGGCGTATCTGTTCCAGCTGTTCGCCCGGGAGTACGGCACCAATAACTTCCCGGACTGTTCGAATATGTGTCACGAGGCCACCAGCGTCGGCTTGCCGCGCTCCATCGGTATTGGGAAAGGTACCGTCTCGCTGGACGACTTCGACAAGACCGAGCTGGTGATCTCCATCGGCCATAACCCCGGCACGAACCATCCGCGAATGATGGGGACCCTTCATGAGCTGGCTCGTCGCAACGTGCCGATTATCGTCTTCAACCCGCTTCGCGAGCGCGCCCTCGAACGTTTTGCGGACCCGCAAAGCGTGATTGAAATGGCAACCTATAGCTCTACGGATATCGCCTCAACCTACTTCCAGGTGAAGGCCGGGGGCGATGCTGCCGCGCTGAAAGGTATTGCTAAACATCTTCTTGAAATGGAGGCCGAACGCGGTAACGTGCTCGATCGTGCCTTTATAGCAGAACACACCCAGGGCCTTGACGACTTTGCTGCCGATATCACGCAGACCCGCTGGGATGACATCGAGCGCGAGTCCGGGCTCAGCCAGGCAGCGCTCAAAAAGGTGGCCGAGGCCTATGCAAAATCAAACGCCACCATCATTACTTATGGAATGGGGATTACCCAGCACAATAAAGGCACGGCCAACGTCCGCCTGATTGCTGACGTGCTGCTCCTGCGCGGGAATATCGGCAAGCCCGGCGCGGGGATCTGCCCCCTGCGCGGCCACTCAAACGTTCAGGGGAACCGCACCGTCGGGATTAGCGAGAAGCCCACCCCCGCCTTCCTGACGCGTTTGAAAGAGGTGTTTGGCTTTGAGCCCCCTTCCCGTCACGGGCATGATGCGGTGCAGGCGACGCAGGCCATGATCGACGGTCGCTCAAAAGCGCTCATTTGCCTCGGCGGGAACTTTGCCGTTGCGATGCCCGATCACGAACGGGGTTTTCCGGCGATGGGTAACCTGGATTTGAGCGTGCAGGTTGGGACCAAGCTCAACCGTACCCATCTGCTGGTGGGCAAAGAGACCTTTATTTTCCCGTGCCTCGGCCGCACCGAGCTGGATATGCAGGCCACCGGCCGTCAGTCCATTACCGTTGAAGACTCCATGTCGATGGTGCACGCCTCCTCCGGCAAGCTAAAACCCGCCTCGCCGTTACTCCGCTCAGAGCCCGCCATCGTGGCAGGCCTTGCGAAAGCCACGCTGCCGAAAACCCGTGTAGACTGGACGACGCTGGTCGAGGATTACGACCGCATCCGGGATCTGATTGAGCAGACCATCCCGGGCTTCGAGAACTACAATGCGCGGATCCGCGTTCCCGGCGGCTTCCGCATGCCGCTGCCGCCGACGCAGCGTATCTGGCCGACCGCGACGGGCAAAGCGATGTTTTCGGTATTCGACGGCGTACACGAGAACGCCAGCGGCGAAGGCGAGCATGTTCTGCGCCTGATTACGCTGCGCAGCCACGATCAGTACAACACCACCATTTATGCCCTGGACGACCGCTACCGCGGCGTGTTTGGCCGCCGCGACGTGCTGTTTATGAACGAAGAGGATATGGCGCAGTCGGGGCTGGAACACGGCGATCGCGTGGATATTGAAACCGCCCTGCCCGGCAGCGCTCAGCGTCTGGAGGATATCACCGTGGTGGCGTACAACATCGCCCAGGGCTCTGTCGGGGCCTATTACCCGGAGGCCAACGTGCTGGTGCCGCTCGATTATCTCGATAAGGACAGCGGCACGCCGTCGTATAAATCGGTTCCGGTTCGCATTACCCTGCGCTCGAAAGAGATCCGCATGCTGTAAGGCTTCACGCGCAGAGAAGAGTGATGGACATTAAACAGTTAAAATATTTACTCGCGCTCGACGAAACCCGCCATTTTGGTAAAGCGGCCTCGCGGTGCAATATCACCCAGCCGACCCTCTCCATGCGCATCCGCAGCCTGGAAGAGGAGCTCGGGCTGGTGCTGATTGTGCGCGGACAGCGCTTTGAAGGGTTTACACCGGAGGGTGAACGTATTCTGGCGTGGGCGCGCGCGCTGCTCGCCGCGCACGACGGATTGCAGGCGGAAGCCGCGCTGTGCAAAGGTCAGGTGGTGGGGGAATTACGTCTGGGGATGGTGCCTCTGGCGAGCGTGGATCCGATGATCTTTATCCGCCAGCTGACGCAAAAGTACCCGGAGCTGACCTACAGCCTCTATTCTATATCTTCGGCGCAGATTGCGGACGGCGTCAGCCGCAACCAGCTGGAACTGGGGATTTGCTATCTCAACAGCATCGACACCAGCCTGTTTGATATTATCCAGCTTCCTGAAACGAAGATGGGCCTGCTGCACGATACCCGTCATTTCCAGTTGGACCAGACAACGCTCACCTGGCGCGATCTGACGGATTTTCCGCTGGGGTTCCTGACCAAAGGGATGCACTACCGGGCGCATATGGAGGCCAGCTTTAAATCAGCCGGCATCGAACCCAGGTCCGTTTTCGAGAGCGACTCCACGTACCAGATCATTCAGGCGGTTCAGAGCGGCGTGTGCTGCGCCGTGATGCCGCTGAACAACGGGCTTGAGGAACTGAACAACAATTTCAGGATCGTCCCCATCGCCGATGCCAACGTTGAGGCCCCCGTCGGCCTGATTATGCGCAGGCAGAAGCCCGTCTCCTCGCTGGCGCTGCGCTGTTTTACCGACGCACAGGCGATTTTTCACGCGGTCAATGTGGCGTAAGCCTGGCGCGTCACCACGCTAAAACCGCCGATTAGCACCGCGGCACAAACCTCCCGGTATTCCGGCGCGCTCACCAGCTCGCGTAGCGCATCGCGAATGGCACTGAGTGTTTCGGGGGACGTGCGTTGCGACGTGATTAATGGCAGCCCAGGCGTAAGCGGGGTACGATCGATCGCCGCCAGCCCCGCAAGCCGTTCCGGCTCATGACGCTCCAGCAGCGCCCAGGTCACGCAGTCGATGGCGGCGATATCGCTCTTTCCGCGCTGGACGTCAATCAGGGACTGACGGTGACTGCCGCTGAATGACGTTTGTGAGAAAAATGGCCCGTCAACAATCAGGGGAGCCACCTTTTTTCGCAGTGCGTTATAGCCGGACTGCGAGTCTACCGAATTACAGACCGCCCGACGTCCGCGAAAATCCGCCAGCGTCAGGTGCCGATCCTCCTCGCGCGCCACCAGAAAGCTGCGGTACTGGAACCCTTCGCAGCCCTCCACGGTGTAGTGAAAACAGCCGACCACCTGCACGTCCGGGAGCTGCGTGACCAGCGGGTAGCCGCACGTCTGGCTGAGGATAAGCTCAGGCTGCCGCCAGTGGGTCAGCAGGTCAGACTCCGGCCAGCCGGGAACAGGATCGACGGGCACATCCCGTGCGGCCAGCAGACGCTGCACCGCCAGCCAGAGCGCGCAGGTGTCGGCGCGATCCACGGCGTACATGGGAAACGCCAGCAGGTTACTCATACCTCTCCTCCTGTTGTTTTCCGGGATGAACGGTGACCTCCACAGGCCGGGTCCAGAACTGGCGTAGCCAGTCACCGTAGCCCCTGACCACAAAGACGTGGTTACGCTGCCGGTACGCCTCCCGATTTTGCCGGTAGATCGTCGGTAGCCCGTACCAGGGAACGCCCGGTAAATCGTGGTGAATGGAATGGTAGTTGAGATTCAAAAACAGCACCCGCCAGAACAGCCCGGCCTCGTTAATGACCGAGCGCGCGAGCGGATCGTCCGCCGCCCGATGTTCGTAAAACGACCGGACCTTGGTCAGCGCCAGCGCCGGATAGCTTACCGCCAGCACAAACCAGACGGGTGAAAAGCTGTGATGCGCCATCCACGCGAAAAGCGCCGCCAGCAGCAGAGCGTGAACCAGCCACATCGCCATCGCCCGCGGCTGACGATGACGAAACGCCGTCACGGCGCTGCCAGGCGTCTGAAGGATATCCAGAAGCGGCGCCAGCGCCAGCCGCCCGATAAAGGTATTCCGGGCGCGGATCGCGCGTTTCTGCCACGGCGAAAAACGTGCCCAGCTCTCGTCGGTAAAATAGTACGACTCCGGGTCATCCACCGGATCGGTCAGGCTATGGTGCCGATGATGCGCAAGATGGGAATCCCGGTACAGGCCGTACGGATACCAGACCGCCAGCGGGAGCGTGCCAAGCAGCTGATTAAGCCAGGCGAAACGGGTGGGATGTCCGTGGATCAGCTCATGCTGCAGCGACATGTACCAGGCGGTAAACCCGATGAGCAGCAGCGTGGCGGGCAGCAGGCCCAGCGTTTGCCAGAACGCCAGCGTGGCAAACCAGCCGGCATAAATAGTGACGATCAACAGCCACGTGGGCAGTTCGCTTCGCCATATAAAACCCGATGCGAGATGGCGGATTTGTTCGCGTTGTTGCGGATGTAAATAGAGGGAGCTTCGTTGACTCATTCCTTCAGACGCCGTTTCGCCAGAGACAGTGCCCTGACGATCGGGGATAACGCCTGAAATAACAAAGAACTTAAATCGCTTTGCTTTGCCAGAAATGTGGGGGCACGCGCCGCTTGACTTATTTTGTGGTAAAGGTACTTTTCAGGACATGAAGAAAATTTTAATTATCGTTCCCGACGGTGGCATGCTGTTTGAAGCCGCCGGTATCGCCGACATTCTGATGCAGGCCAACCGGCTGCATCCGGAAGGGCTTTCCCGGCCCCGCTACCGTATTATCATCGCCACCACGCAGCCTCACCAGGTGATCCACGGCCAGTCCGGTCTGAACCTGCTGGCGGACTATCGTCTGCCGGAGCTGGATCCGCGCGAACCGCTGGACACCATTATCATCACCGGACGCGGGATGAACGAGCAGGAAAGCACGGCGGTGGTGGACTGGCTGCACCTCGCTGCGCCGCATGCCCGGCGGGTAGCCTCTATCTGCGGCGGCGCGATGCTGCTGGCCCAGACCGGCCTTCTGGACGGTCGTCGCGCCACCACCCACTGGCGGCTGCTGGAGACAATGCAAGCCCGGTATCCGTCTATCCATGTCGAAGGGGGCCCGCTGTACATTCAGGATGGCCCCATCTGGACCTCCGGCGGCGTCAGTTCCGGGTTCGACCTGACCCTCGCGCTGGTGGAGGACGACTACGGTTTCACCCTCGCCCGCGACGTGGCACAGGATATGGTGATGTACCTGCGACGTCCCGGCGGACAGCTGCAGTTTAGCCGCTATAGCCTGCAGCAGCCTGGCACATCGGGGCCCATAAGCGAGCTGCAAACCTGGATCCTGCAGAACCTCACCGCCGACCTGTGTGTGGAAAATCTGGCCGAAAAGGTGGCGATGAGCCCGCGCAATTTTACCCGGGTATTTACCCGCGACGCGGGCGTCTCGCCTGCCCGCTACGTGACCGAAGCGCGCCTGGCCGCCGCCCGGCAGCTGCTTGAGCAGACCCATGATCCCCTTGATCGCGTTGCCGAGCAAAGCGGGTTTGGCACCAGCATTAATTTGCGCCGCATCTTTGAGAAGCAGCTTCACCTCACGCCCGGCGAGTACCGCCAGCGATTCCACTGCCGCAAGATGGCGTAATCTGATCCTTTTTTGTCATTTACGCCAACCAGCCCGACGCCTACAGTGACTCCAGACAACAGAGATAAGGAGTGCACCATGGTTATGGTCGGTATTAACGGTTTCGGCCGTATCGGACGTAATTTCCTGCGCGCGGCGCTGGGTAACCCGGCTCTTCAGATTGTGGCCATTAACGATCTGACGGACAGTAAAACCCTCGCCCATTTGCTGAAACATGATTCCCTTCTGGGCAAACTGTCCGCGCCCGTTGAAGCGGCTGACGGCGCGCTGCAGGTGGACGGTCAGCGGATCACGGTGTTTAGCGAGCGCGATCCGGCAAATATCCCGTGGCGCGATGTCGGCGTTGACGTGGTGATAGAGGCCACCGGCTTCTTTACCGAGCGGGAAAAAGCAGCGGTGCACGTCACGCACGGTGGTGCAAAGCGCGTCATCATCTCCGCGCCCGGCAAGAATGACGATCTGACGGTTGTGATGGGGGTGAACCACGATCGCTACGACCCGGCTCAGCATGTGGTCGTCAGTAACGGGAGCTGCACCACGAACGGCCTGGCGCCGGCGGCTCAGGTGCTGCATCAACAGTTCGGGATTGAGCATGGTCTGATGAACACGACGCACGCCTACACCAACAGCCAGGCGCTGCACGACCAGCCGGAGAAAGATCTGCGCGGCGCGCGCGCGGCGGCGCTGTCGATTGTGCCTTACTCCAGCGGCGCGGCGAAAGCGCTGGGCAAAGTCATTCCCTCACTGGACGGCAAACTCACCGGGTACTCTCTGCGCGTGCCGGTTCCGGTGGTGTCGATTGTGGATCTAACGGTAACGCTCAGCCGGAACGTAACCGCCGAAGAGGTGAATGACGCGTTCCGTAACGCGGCAGCCAGCGGGCCGCTGAAAGACATTCTGGGCTATAGCGATGAACCGCTGGTCTCCAGCGACTATCAGGGCGACCCGCGCTCCTCCATTATCGACGGGCTTTCCACGCTGGTGATTGGCGGGAACATGGTGAAGATCCTGGCGTGGTATGACAACGAGTGGGGCTTCTCTAACCGCCTGGTGGATCTGGCGGTGTGGATGGATAAGAAAGGGCTGTAAGCCTGGGGCCGGGTGGCGCAAGCGCTCACCCGGCAAATAAATTACTCCGCTTTGACCTTCACGCCCATCAACACAACCACCATCGCCGTCACCAGCAGCAACCCGCTTCCGGCGAATACTCCGCTGGCACCGTTAAGGTCAAATACCGCTCCGCCCACGGCCGCACCGGCACTGATTGCCAGCTGAATTGAGGCCACCAGCAGCCCTCCTGCACTTTCGGCTTCATCCGGAACGGTGGTAGCAAGCCAGGTTGACCAGCCTACCGGAACCAGACCAAACGCAAAGCCCCACAGCGCCACCAGGAACCCGTCCAGCATCGCCAGATGGCCAAACGCCACCATCGCCAGCGCCAGTATGCCCATGGCGAAAGGCACCAGCGCCAGCGTCAGGCGCAGATTACGTGCCAGCAGGTGCCCGGCAACGGAAGTACCGACAAAGTTCGCCAGCCCAAAACCCAGCAGGATCAGTGAAATGGTCTCAACGTTCGCCTGCCCCACCGTTTCCAGGAATGGGCGCAGGTAGGTAAAGAAGGCGAAATGGCCGCTGAAGATCAGAATAGTGGCCAGCATGCCGCCGATCATCCCCGGACGACGCAGCACGCGGAACAACGTGCTCAGGCTACCGCTGCTCTCTGGCTTCATGGACGGCAGTACCCAGATCTGCCACAGCAGCGCCAGCATGCTCGGCAGAATGCAGAGCACAAAGACGTTGCGCCAGCCAATCAGGCTGCCCAGATAGCTCCCCAGCGGGGCCGCAACCACGGTGGCAATCGACACGCTGGAGAAGATCACCGCCAGCGCTTTCGGCACCTTATCCGCCGGAACCAGACGCATCGTCGTGGCCGTCGACATCGCCCAGAACCCACCGATGGCGACCCCTAACAGCAGGCGCCCCATCAGAAGGACGTGCAGCGTGGGCGCAAAGGCCACCAGCAGGCTGGAGATGATTTGCAGCACGGAGAAAAACATCAATACCCAGCGACGGTCGATATTTTTGGTCGCCGGGGCGATCAGCAGACCGGTGACCAGCGCCACCAGCGCGGTGGCGGTGACGGCCTGCCCGGCCATGCCCTCACTGACGCCAAGGCTCGCGGCCATCGGCGTCAGCAAACTGGCCGGCAGGAACTCTGCCGTTATCAAACCAAACACGCCCAGCCCCAGTGAATAGACGGCCCGCCAGGCGGGTCTGGCAGGCGCAACGGCCTCTCTCGCCGCGACACATGAATTCATCTGTTATTCTCCCGTTATAAAAATGTGACAACTGTCGCAAAAGCATAGAGGGTTCACCGTGGACGATCTATGACATATAATCTCCACTTATTGATTATTCGTCCGGAGTTGCGGCATGACCGTACAGTCCCCCGATTTGATCAGCGAACTTTTACGCGGCATGCGCCTGTCGGGCGTGAAATACCGACGGATTGAAGCCAGCGCGCCGTTTGGCGTGGCGTTCCACCAGGCACCTGGTAAGGCGTAGTTCCATTTTGTGAGCCACGGAAGTGCCCTGCTCCGAATGGACAGCGGCGCAACGTTTGAACTGAGCAGTGGCGACGCGCTGTTTATTCCTGGCGGTAATTCCCATGCCCTGCTCTCTGACGCACAGGCAGCCATTACCCCGGTGAACGCCTTTCCCAGCGAGCCTATCTGCGGCTCGGTCTGTGCGATTACCTGCGAGCCCTGTCCGGAGAACGAGAACACCATCATCTTTAGCGGGTGTATGAATTTTGAGCTCGGCGGGATGCAGCCGCTGATTAAAGCGATGCCGGAAGTGATGATGGTCAGCCGGCTGATGTCCACCTGGCCGGAAATCCATCCGCTGCTGGCGGCCATGGAGCGCGAGTCAATGACACGACAGGTCGGGTTTGCCGGGATCCTCGCCCGGCTGGCTGACGTGGTGGCGGCGCTGATCGTCCGCGGCTGGGTTGAGGCTGGCTGCGGGAAAGCCACCGGCTGGGTGCAGGTCTTACGCGACCCGCGGCTGAGCAGGGCCATTTATGCCATGCACCAGCAGCCTGGCCTGAACTGGAGCGTGGCGGAACTGGCAAAAGAAGCGGGCACCTCCCGCTCCGTGTTTGCCGAACGGTTTCTGGCCGCGACGGGAACCACCCCGGCAAAGTATCTCAGCGAGCTGAGAATGCGGCTGGCGATTCAGTACATTCGCCACGAAAACCAGCCGATTGAAACGGTCGCACTTAGGCTGGGTTACGGATCGCTGGCAGCGTTTAGCCGGGCCTTTAAGCGCATCATTGGCCATGCGCCGGGCACGCTGCGGGAAGCCAGCCAGACCCCGGAAGAGATCTGACCGGCAGGCGGGCATCAGAAATAGTATTTAAAGCGCACGCGGCCACCGTAGCGGTCGTCGTTTTTATTATCACCCTCTTTCGGGGAAGCGTTGACCCAGGACGCATACGCGCCCAGATAGACGTTGAAGTTTTTCATCTTCATGACATTCGGGATCAGGTACGACGTATGGATGGTATGAATGTCATACTCGCCCGGGTCGGTGATCCAGCAGTCGTTCTCGCACTCTGCGTCAAACGTCGAGGTATTGAATTCGTCGATTTCGTTATGGGCGTAGATATAACCCAGCTCAAAATTATGCCAGAGGGCATTGATGCCTGAGGTAAAGTCGGTTTCGCCCGTCGCGTCCAGGTAAGCCGTGTTGAGGTTCATGACCACCCCGTCCTGCGGATCGGTTTTGAGCCCGTCCCAGGTCATAGTAAACCCGTAGCCGGTACGGTCGGATTGATCGACCCAGCGCCCTGCGTCGTCGCGATAGCCGTATGCGTTGTTCACCAGGTTGGTCTCCATGGCGACCGCGGTGGAAAACGGCCCGTCCTGCCACGAGATGACCGGGCGCACGTAAGCCACATTTTTATCGTTCTCAAGTTCTGCGCCGTGATAACGCTGGTCGACGTACAAATCGCTGCCGTCTTTAAACAGGGTATTCAGCTCAAAATACCAGTTATCCAGCGTCTTGCTCATCAGGAAGTTGCCCCCGCTGTCGGTTCGCCCGCGGCCCTCTTTCAGCATATAGATATAACCGTAGCCATCGCTGTAGAGATCGTCTGCGGTATTTCCTGAGTATTCCACAAAGGTATCCTGATTGAGCGGGAACATATCGTACGCTTCGAAGCGTCCGACTTTAATTTCCCAGTCGCTCTCAGAACCAAAGAAGAATACCGCATCATCAAGATACATTTTTCCGACGAGATCGCCGAGGGGCTGAACAGAAAATCCGGCAAAATTGCCGTTATCCATTTTACGATAACCATCAAAGCCTAATAAAATACGTCCGTTAATATCCCAGCGTTCTTTATCTCCTGGTGCCCAGTCGCTATTAGCGCTTTGCCTAACGGACGTCAGACTGCCGGTCTTACTCGCGGCATCCATATTAAACTCGACGTCGCCATAAAATTTAATATCACCATACCCTGAAAGCGTCAGCTTTGGCGGTTCGGCTTTGCTCACCGGCTCTTCCGACCTCACAACAACGGCGGATGCTGCCTGCGCGGCGGCCGCCTGCTGCTGTTTAAGCGCCTGAATTTGCGCTTCCAGTTGCGCCAGCTTTTCTTCCACGTTCGTCGAGGGTTGTGCCGCGAAAAGCGCGCCGGAATAGAATGCACTTATCAGTATTACCGTTTTTGTTAATTTCATAGAATCCATCCTGATTATAAAAGTGAATACGCAAATATTGAGCATCGCCATTTCGACCAAATACTCATTGGGGTGCTATTATGTTTTTTGATAAGTGAATTATGAATTTTAACTTATGTGATCGGCGCAGAGAAAACATCTCACGATGAACAAAAGAAATACTATTTACTTCACACTCTTATTCCATTAATCACATCAATATTTTAATGCGTAATGAATATAATTATTTAAAGGCATAATTGTTCTAACACCATTTACACAACAAATCCTTCCGGACAGGGCGTGCGAAGCGGTAAATTGTCTGGTTCTGCGCAAAATGGGATATTCAACACGCGAAGCGGGCGATATTCGTCTAAGGTTTTCAGGTGATTGATAACAGCGGTCACGCTGCTCAGGAATACAGGAGACGAACCGATGATAAGACCTCGTACTTTACGCCCTGCCCTTTTGCACCTCGCGCTAGGAGGCGCGCTACTCGGTGTGGCAACGATGGGCTATGCCGACGAAAAGCCAGCCTATCAGAAAAATTCACCCGATATTTTGCTTGGCCCTCTGTTTAATGACGTGCAGAGTGCCAAACTGTTTCCCGATCAGAAAACCTTCGCTGATGCCGTTCCCAAAAGCGACCCGCTGATGATTCTGGCGGATTATCGGATGCAGCACACCCAGACAAGTTTTGACCTGCGCCACTTTGTGGAGATGAACTTCACGCTGCCTGAGGAAGGTGAAAAATATGTGCCGCCTGCGGGACAAAGTTTACGTGAACACATTGACGACCTCTGGCCTGTACTGACGCGCACCACGGATAAAGCCAGCAACAAATGGGATTCCCTGCTGCCGTTACCGAAGCCTTACGTGGTGCCCGGCGGGCGCTTCCGCGAGGTCTACTACTGGGACAGCTATTTCACCATGCTGGGCCTGGCGGAGAGCGGCCACTGGGACAAAATCAGCGATATGGTGGATAACTTCGCCTGGGAAATTGATACCTTTGGCCATATCCCCAATGGCAACCGCAGCTACTACCTGAGCCGCTCCCAGCCGCCGTTCTTCTCATTGATGGTTGAACTGCTGGCGACCCACGACGACGATGCACTGAAGAAATACCGTCCGCAGATGGAGAAAGAGTACGCCTACTGGATGGAGGGCGTAGATAGCCTTCAGCCTGGGCAAGCTAACCAGCGCGTGGTGAAGCTGGATGACGGTTCGGTCCTCAACCGCTACTGGGACGATCGCGATACCCCGCGCCCGGAGTCCTGGCTTGACGATATCACCACGGCGAAGAGTAATCCTAACCGCCCCGCCACGGAGATCTACCGCGATTTGCGCTCCGCAGCCGCCTCTGGCTGGGACTTTAGCTCCCGCTGGATGGACGATCCGCAAAAACTCGGCACCATCCGCACCACCAGCATTGTGCCCGTCGATCTCAACGCCCTGATGTTTAAAATGGAAAAATTGCTTGCGCGAGCGAGCCAGGAGGCGGGCGACAGCGCGGCGGCGAGTAAATATGAAGCGCTGGCAACTGCACGTCAGAAAGCCATTGAGCGTCATCTGTGGAATGATAAAGAGGGCTGGTACGCCGATTACGATCTCAAGAGCAAGAAGGTGCGCAACCAGCTTACGGCAGCTGCCCTCTTCCCACTTTACGTGAAGGCGGCGGCGCAGGATCGTGCCGATAAAGTCGCCGCGGCCACCTCAGCGCGCCTGTTGAAACCGGGCGGTATTACCACCACTACCATCAACAGCGGCCAGCAGTGGGATGCGCCAAACGGCTGGGCGCCGCTGCAGTGGGTGGCAACGGAAGGGTTGCAGAACTATGGGCAGAACAAGGTGGCGATGGACGTAACCTGGCGCTTCCTGAAGAACGTTCAGCATACTTACGACCGCGAGAAGAAGCTGGTGGAAAAGTATGATGTCTCTTCTACCGGTACCGGCGGTGGCGGCGGAGAGTACCCGCTGCAGGATGGGTTCGGCTGGAGCAACGGCGTGACGCTGAAAATGCTGGATCTGGTTTGTCCTAAAGAGAAACCGTGCGACAGCGTGCCGGAAAATCAGCCTGCGGCGAACGATGAGGCTGCGCCGGTGAAAGCTGCGGCGCAGTAAGGATATTGCCGGGTGGAGGCTTCGCCTTACCCGGCCTACATTTTGAACTCACAGGGAGTTACTTAGAAACTGTAACTCGCCCCTAGCTGATACGTCCTGTCACGCCCAATCCAGCAGTTGGTCGCGTCATAGCAGGTCAACGTCTCTTTATTGGTGATGTTCTGCGCGCTGGCTTTAAGCGTTAGCCCTGCCAGCGAAGGCAGAATTTCGCCCATCCGGTACGAGGCCGCCAGATCGTACTGCGTAGTGCCCCCGAGTTTACCCGCATCGTTTGCCGGAGAGATTTCCATCGGCCCGGTGTAGCGTGCGCCCGCTCCCAGCATCAGTCCTTTCAGCGGCGTGTTCTCAAAGGTGTAATCACCCCAGAGGTTGAAGGCATTCTCCGGGACCTGCGTTGGACGTTTACCTTTGTACTTGTCATCTTCCCGGTTGATCGCGTGGGTGTACGCATAGTTGGCAATCAGCGTCAGGTTATCCGTCGGACGGCTGATGGCGGAGAGCTCCGCGCCTTTGGATTCCACTTCACCGGTCTGACGGTAGTTCAGGAAGCCCGGATCGGAGGTGACAACGTTTTTCTGCCGGATGTTAAACACCGAGGCGGTAAACGTCGTGGCGTACTCTGCCAGAAGATATTTTACCCCGCCTTCCACCTGCTTGCTGGTGGTCGGCTTGACGTCTTTCGCCACGAGCGTTCCCTGCGGCGACACTGGTGCAAAACCTTCTGAATAGCTGATAAACGGCGAAATACCGTTATCGAATGCGTAAAGCGCGCCCAGACGTTTGGTGACGCGATCCTGCGATACCCAGGCCTTATCGCCATTTTGCAGGTAATCGGTGGTGACGGAGCGGTAATCGTCGTAGCGCAGGCTGCCCAGCAGATTTAAGCCGCCAAATTCCACCTGATCCTGGAGGTAGTACCCGTTCTGCTGATAGCTGAGGCGGTTTTTCTGGGCGGTGTAGAGTCCCAGCGCGCTTTCATGGATTTGCGAATAGTCAGGATTACGCATATCCATGCCCGGCGTGGCGGACGCGTAACGGTAGTGGAAATGGGAATTTAGCCTTTGATAGTCAAACCCGGCCAGCAGATGGTGTTTCCAGTCGCCCAGCGCAACGGTTTTGGTCACCTGGTTATCAATGTTGAAGCTCTTAAGATCTTCATCGGTGGTATAGGCAAAGCGGTTAAGCTGATAGACCTCACTCCCCGTTCCCGTCGCGTAGACGCTGTTCTGGTGGGTATCGACGTCGAAATAGCGCGCTTTCTGGCTAAAGCCCCAGCCGCTGTCGAACTCGTGTTCGAAGCTGTAGCCCAGCATCCACTGGCGCTGCTTAAACCCGCTCCACTCATCGCCGGCGTAATCCCGGCGATCGGCATATTTCGAGCGCAAATAAGCGAACGGCAGCGGGTTCGACGGCGTCAGGCTCGGGGAATTTTGCGCCAGCGCATCCAGCGTGAGGCGGGTTTTGCTGTCGGGTTGCCAGGTGACGGACGGGGCGACCAGGTAATTTTCATAGCGGCTGGTGTGCGGCTGATCGTCATTCTCCGTCGCCTTACCCAGCAGACGGTAATTCCAGTCGCTGTCGGCTATTTGTCCGGTCGAATCGAGGTAGCCTTCTTTCAGATTACGGTTCCCGGTATTAAAACCGACCTCGGTTCGGGCTTCCCGCTGCGGCTTTTTACTTTGAATATTTACCAGCCCGCCCGGCGAAGCGCCGCCGTAAAGCACCGATGAAGGCCCTTTCAGGATATCGACGCTGTCTATTAACAGCGGATCGATGCGCGCCTTGGTGTTGCCGGTGACGTTATAGGGCAACTGCAGCCCGTTGTAGAACTCCTGGTCAACGGTAAAGCCACGAATTTTGTATTCGCTCATATAGGAGGTGTTACCCCGCACCTCGGTCGAGACGCCCGGAGCATAGCGCAGAATTTCATTCACGGAGTTCGCGTGACGCTTTTCAATTTCAGGCGCCGAGAGCGTGTTGATGACCTGCGGCGTTTTACTTTCGGCAACGGCCGACTTTGTGGCGCTGTTCGTCCAGGCCGGCAGTGCGCTGCCCTGCTCTGAGCCCGTGACGACAATGGTGGATTCTTCGGCGAAAGCCTGGACCTGCAGTGCCAGCGTGACGGCACCCGCCAGGGCGCATAACGTAAAACGTGAGGAGTTCATAATGTCGTCTTGTTGTTAGATGCAATACGGAACGACAATTATTATCATTTAGATTAACAAATCAATACTCAGGCAAAAAAACGGCCCTCCGCAGAGAGTCATTTACGTCAGTTTATGCTCGTCGCAGTAACCTGAATATGCCCAGCACCACAATGGCACCCACGACAGCGACCAGAAAACTGTGCAGGTCGAAACCACTTATGTTGCCTCCAAAACCAAACATCGTCGCCAGCCAGCCGCCTACAACCGCACCAACGACCCCGAGTACGCAGGTCAAAATAAAGCCGCCGCCATCGTTTCCCGGCATGATCAGTTTAGCGATAGCGCCAGCAATAAGGCCAAAGATAATCCAGGCGATGATACCCATAGCAATGCCCTCTTGCAGATTAAACGCATGTGCAGAAAACCTTCTGCACAGCTAGCTTAAGTATAGGTCATCGCCGAAAAACCATTTTCAGCTCACCGACTTATCTTTGCTTAAACAGGCAAAAAAACTCACCGGTTTGTATTAAGTTTGAGGGTGGATTGCCGATAACGCTAAGACAGTCCGTCATCAATCAAGGAGCCACCCGGCGTGAGTCATTACAGTGAGCAGTTCCTCAAGCAAAATCCGCTGGCTGTGTTAGGGGTATTACGCGACCTGCAAAAAGGCGAAGTGCCGCTGCGCATCAGCTGGTCGAATAATCAGTTTATCAGCAAGATCCTTGACGTCTCGCAGGAGCGGCTGGTTATTGACCTGGGCAGCCAGGAGTATGAAAACCGCGCGGCGCTGAAAGCAGAGAATATCGTCGTCATGGCCGAAACCCATGGGGCCAAAGTGGAGTTTGTCCTCCTGCGACTTGAAATGAGTGAATACCAGGGGCTCCCGGCTTTTGTTACCCCCCTTCCTGGCAACCTCTGGTTTGTCCAGCGTCGTGAATATTTCCGCATCAGCGCCCCGCTTCATCCTGCCTATTTTTGTAAGGCTAAAATGCCGGACAAAAAAGAGATCCGCTTCCGTCTCTTTGACCTGTCGCTGGGCGGAATGGGCGCGCTGATGGATACCCCTAAACCGGAGGGCCTGGTAGAAGGCATGCGGTTTACGCAAATTGAACTGGATATGGCGGGCTGGGGCCGTTTTTATTTCGATGCACAGCTGATTGCCATCAGCGAGCGCACGGTGGTGGACAGCAAAAATGAAACGATTACCTCGCCGCGGCTGAGCTTCCGTTTTCTGAACGTCGGTCCGGGCGCCGAGCGCGAGCTGCAGCGCATTATCTATTCGCTGGAGCGGGAAGCACGGGAACGTGCGAATAAGGTGCTTTGAGAGAAGTCGGGCAGCGAGCGCCGCCCGTTTGCGACATTACATGGCATCCATCGCTTTCTGTACTTTCCAGATATAGCGAGGCGCCTGCGGTGCCGGATGATTTTTCGCCACATGCTCGACGAATTCATCTTTGTCCATGTCGTTGATCTCCTCGATCGCCTCTTTACGGTCAGAGGAGAAGGTTCTGAGCAGCGCCCCTGCGCCGTTCACGTACGAGACCACCAGCGCGTATTGCATCACTTCCGGATCCTCGATGCCCTTCAGCACGCCATGTTCCAGAATGCTCAGGTAAGCGGTCCCCATGGAGATGTTACGTTCCGGGTTCTTCAGCTCGCTGGTCGATGGCTGTCCGCTCCAGCCCATATAGCGGTAAACCTCTCTCCCCGCCGTTGAGGCTTTCAGCTGCATCAGACCCACCGCGTTGGATTTGCTGACAAGCGTGGGATTGCCGCCGGACTCCACCGCAATAATGGCGGTGATCAGACGCGGGCTGACGCCCCAGGCCTTTCCGGCTTGTTCACTGATCGGCATCCACTGCATGGCCCGTTTCACCGGCACTTCCGGGTTCCAGGGCGGGTTTTGATAATCACGTTTTGAACTACAGCCAGCCAGCAAAACAATCAAAAAAGCAAACCATCTCAATTTCACGTCATCTATCCTTATAGCCGGTCATCGCGGTGCGCCGCCCTTGAAGCAGGCAGCGTATACGCGGCATGATATAGACAATTAGTTTCTCATTCAGCAAGGAATTGCCATGTCTCAGTTTCATCTCATCGCGCCGTCGGGCTACTGCATTAACCAGGACGCGGCGCAGCGGGGCGTTCAGCGCTTACTGGAATCCGGCCACCAGGTAGAAAATCAGACAATTATCCCGCGCCGCCAGCAGCGTTTTGCCGGAACAGAAGCGCAGAGGCTGAATGATATCAATAGTCTGGTGAACCTGAAGGGTGAAAACCGAATAGTCCTTGCGGTGCGCGGCGGCTACGGTGCGAGCAGGCTGCTGGAGAGCATCGACTGGCAGGGCCTGGCGCAGCGCCAGCAGCAGGATCCGCTGCTGATATGCGGCCACAGCGATTTCACCGCCATCCAGCTTGGTCTGCTGGCGCAGCATAACGTCATTACGTTTAGCGGCCCGATGCTGGCCGGTAACTTCGGCGCGCCGGAACTGGACGCGTTCACCGTGGAGCATTTCTGGCGCGCACTGCGCAATCCCACCTACAGCGTCGAGTGGCAGGGGAATGGGCCGCACTGGGAATGTGAGGGCCAGCTGTGGGGCGGTAACCTGGCGATGCTGGTCTCGCTCATCGGCACGCCGTGGATGCCTCAAATCGAGGACGGCATTCTGGTGCTGGAAGATATCAACGAACATCCGTTCCGCGTCGAGCGCATGTTATTGCAGCTTTATCATGCCGGTATTCTCGATCGCCAGTCCGCGATTGTGCTGGGCAGCTTCAGCGGCTCGGCCCCGAATGACTATGACGCGGGCTACTCCCTGGAAACGATGGTCGACTTCATCCGCTCGCGGCTGGATATTCCGGTTATCACCGGTCTGGATTTCGGCCATGAGCAGAAGACCGTTACCCTTGCGCTGGGCGCGCAGGCCACGCTTACACATGATGTTTCGGGCAGTCGGTTAACGATCGGCGGTCATCCGGTCATAAAAGCATAAAAAACCCCCTTAATAAAACGCTGTTACCGTTGTTAATATGTTAGGGTTTTAGTAACAGCGTTAACATTGAGGTGGGAGTAAGATAACATTGGATGCCGCAGCGATAATCAGCCTTTTCATTTTGGGTTCTGTACTTGTAACCAGCAGTATTTTATTAAGTTCATTTTCATCGCGTCTCGGCATACCCATTCTTGTTATTTTCCTTGCCATCGGCATGCTGGCCGGCGTTGACGGCATCGGCGGTATCCCCTTCGATAACTATCCCTTCGCCTACATGGTGAGTAACCTCGCACTGGCGGTGATCCTGCTCGACGGCGGGATGCGCACTCAGGCAAGCTCCTTCCGCGTGGCCCTGGGGCCTGCGCTGTCGCTGGCGACCGTCGGCGTGTTGATCACCTCCGGCCTCACCGGGATGATGGCCGCATGGCTTTTCCATCTCAATCTGATGGAAGGCTTGCTGATTGGCGCAATCGTTGGCTCTACCGATGCGGCGGCGGTCTTTTCCCTGCTTGGCGGTAAAGGGCTTAACGAACGCGTTGGCTCAACGCTTGAGATTGAATCCGGCAGTAACGATCCGATGGCGGTGTTCCTGACCATCACGCTGATAGAGATGATTCAGCAGCACGAGACGGGCCTGAGCTGGATGTTTGCCTTACATATCCTGCAGCAGTTCGGGCTGGGGATTGTCATCGGCCTGGCGGGGGGATACCTGTTACAGCAGACCATTAACCGCATCTCGCTGCCCTCGGGGCTTTACCCTCTGCTGGCGCTGAGCGGCGGGATCCTGATTTTTGCCGTCACCACCGCGCTGGACGGCAGCGGTATTCTTGCGGTTTACCTCTGCGGGTTCCTGATGGGCAACCGCCCTATTCGTAACCGTCACGCCATTTTGCAGAACTTCGACGGGCTGGCCTGGCTGGCGCAAATCGGCATGTTCCTGGTGCTGGGCCTGCTGGTGACGCCATCTGACCTGCTGCCTATTGCCGTTCCGGCGCTTCTGCTGTCGGCGTGGATGATCTTCTTCGCCCGTCCGCTGTCCGTGTTTGCGGGTCTGCTGCCGTTTCGCGGCTTTAACCTGCGAGAGCGCGTCTTTATCAGCTGGGTTGGCCTGCGCGGCGCGGTGCCGATTATTCTTGCGGTCTTCCCGATGATGGCCGGTCTGGATAACGCGCGGCTGTTTTTCAACGTGGCGTTCTTCGTGGTACTGATTTCCCTGCTGTTCCAGGGAACCTCGCTCGGGTGGGCGGCAAAAAAAGCCAAAGTGGTGGTGCCCCCCGTGGGCTGGCCGGTTTCGCGCGTGGGGCTGGATATTCATCCGGAAAACCCGTGGGAACAGTTCGTCTATCAGCTGAGCGCTGATAAATGGTGCGTGGGGGCCTCGCTGCGCGATCTGCATATGCCGGCCGAAACGCGCATTGCCGCCCTGTTCCGCGATAATGTCCTGCTGCACCCTACCGGCAGCACCCGCCTGCGCGAAGGGGATATTCTCTGCGTAATTGGCCGCGAGCGCGACCTGCCCGCGCTGGGCAAGCTGTTCAGCCAGTCGCCTCCCGTGGCGCTGGATCAGCGCTTCTTCGGCGACTTTATTCTTGAAGCCAGCGCCAAATTTGCGGATGTGGCGCTGATTTATGGCCTGGATGAAGGAGCTGAAGAGGGTGATAACCCGCAAACGCTGGGCGAAATCATCCAACAGCGGCTTGGCGCTGCCCCGGTCGTGGGCGATCAGGTTGAGTTTGCCGGGATGATCTGGACGGTTGCCGAAAAAGAAGATAACGCGGTGCGGAAGGTCGGTTTGAGGCCGATGGAAGAGGACGCGGAGTAGCGTTTTTTTACCGGGTGGCGGCTTCGCGTCACCCGGCACACGTACAAGTTACACCGTCACAACCGGCACTCTCGGTGCCAGCGCACACAACAGTTCATAGCCAACCGTTCCCGCCGCGGCCGCCACGTCATCAATTTTGATTTCGTTGCCCCACAGCTCGACCGGAGAACCGATCCCTGCCTGCGGGCATGGCGTGAGGTCAACCGCCAGCATATCCATTGAGACCGTCCCTACCGTGCCCGTGCGAACGCCATCCACCCAGACTGGCGTACCGGTCGGCGCGATGCGCGGGTAGCCGTCGGCATAACCGCCCGCGACGATGCCGATACGCTGCTCGCCCTTCGCCCGGTAGCGGCTGCCGTAGCCTACCGTGTCGCCCGTCTTCAGCGTCTGCACGCCGATGATCTCGCTGCGCAGGGTCATAACCGGCTTCAGGCCGCTGTTGGCGATATCCTGCCACTGCCCTGAAGGAGACGCACCGTACAGAACGATCCCCGGACGTACCCAGTTATAGTGAGCTTCAGGATGCCACAGCGTGGCCGCCGAGTTTGACAGCGAGCGCGGGCAATCGAGCCCTTCCGCCGCCTGCTCAATGCGGACCATGGCATCCACAATGCCGTCCGGTTTTTCCGCATCGGCAAAGTGCGCCATCAGCGTCATTTCGCCGACGTTTTTCAGAGCGCGCAGCTGCTGCCAGACCGTATGAACTCGCTCGGGCTGGAAGCCCAGACGGTTCATGCCGCTGTTTACCTTGAGATAAATATCCAGCGGAGCGTGGAGCTTCGCATCCTGAATGGCTTTAATCTGCCAGTTGCTGTGCACGCTGGTGGTCAATCGGTACTTATCCAGCAGCGGCAGATCGTCCGCGTGGAAGAACCCCTCCAGCAGCAGAACAGGCCCTTTCCAGCCGCGCTCGCGCAGCAGGATGGCCTCTTCGAGATTGAGTAACGCAAAGCCGTCGGTCGCGCCGAGCGCGCTCCAGATACGATCGATACCGTGGCCGTAGGCGTTCGCCTTGACGACCGACCAGACGCGCGAACCAGGTGCTGCCCGGCGAACAATTTGCAGGTTTTCCTTCAGGGCCTGCAGATCCAGCTGAGCCAGAACAGGACGGGACATGACAACTCCTTAGTTATGCGCGCCGTGCAGATGCTGAGGACGCGCTGGCGTGAATCCTGATTGATAGCGCGCAGCACTTAAATCGTCAAACGGAATTGCCGGCGTGCGCCCGGAAATCAGGTCGCTCAGCAGCTGGCCCGATCCGCAGGCCATCGTCCAGCCGAGCGTACCGTGTCCGGTATTGGTCCACAGGTTTTTGAACGGCGTGCGCCCGACAATCGGGGTGCCGTCCGGCGTCATCGGACGCAGGCCGGTCCAGAACGTCGCCTGCTCAACAAAACCGCCGCGCGGGAAGAGATCGCCCACCACCATCTCCAGCGTTTCACGACGCGGCTGCAGCAGTTCGGTGTTAAAGCCGACAATCTCCGCCATGCCGCCGACGCGAATACGGTTATCAAAGCGGGTAATGGCGATTTTGTAGGTTTCATCCAGGATGGTCGACACGGGCGCCCCGCTCTCCTCTTTCACCGGGATGGTCAGCGAGTAGCCCTTCAGAGGGTAGACCGGAATATCAAGAATGCCTTTCAGCATGGCGGTAGAGTAGGAACCAAACGCCATCACATAGGCGTCCGCCTTGATCACCTCGTCGCCGCACTTCACGCCGTAAATTTTTTCGCCTTCCGACAGCAATTTATCGACAGAGGTGTTGAAGCGGAACGTCACGCCTGCCTGCTCGCACATGTGCGCCAGACGCTGGGTAAAGAGCTGACAGTCGCCGGTTTCGTCGTTCGGCAGACGCAGACCGCCGGTCAGTTTGTGGGCCACTTCGGCCAGCGCGGGTTCAACCTGACCCAGCTGGCTGGCCTCCAGCAGCTGATAAGGTACACCGGCATCTTCCAGCACGGCGATATCGCGGGTGGCGTTTTCATACTGTTGTTCGGTGCGGAACAGCTGCAGCGTGCCGCCCTGACGGCCTTCGTACTCGATACCCGTCGAGGCGCGCAGGGCTTTGAGGCAGTCGCGGCTGTATTCCGCCAGACGCACCATGCGCCCTTTGTTTTCCATGTAGTGGCGGGTGTCGCAGTTGCGCAGCATCTGCCACATCCACTTCAGCTGGAACTGCGTGCCGTCAAGGCTGATGGCCAGCGGCGCGTGACGCTGGAACATCCATTTGATCGCCTTCAACGGCACGCCCGGTGCCGCCCACGGGGCCGCATAGCCGGGAGAGATTTGACCGGCGTTTGCCGCACTGGTTTCAAGCGCCGGGCCGGATTCACGATCGATAACGGTAACCTCATGTCCCGCCTGACTTAAATACCAGGCGCTGGTTACGCCAACGACACCACTTCCCAGTATGACAACACGCATAGCCACTCCATTATGAGCAAAAGAACAATCATCTAATTACAGATTGATAACCTAGTTGAAAATATTATTCAACATATGACTTTTTTATGGTGACTTACCTCACACATCCCCCAGCATCAGGGGACAGGGATAATTTGGGATCTCCTGCTGAGCTTTATTTTTAACCAGCATAAAATGCTGATGCGCACCCTTTTTTTGCCGTATCAAAAACGAGAAATCGCAAAGAAAAAATTTCTGCGCCAGCACGCTTTTTAACACGTTGATCTATGCTTGAAAGGAGGCTCTCCAGACAGAGAGAGCACCCACAACGAGGGCGCGCTAATGGCTACTATTGATTCCCTGAACAAGGACAACACACGTCTGAGCGATGGACCCGACTGGACCTTCGAGCTGCTGGATGTCTACCTCGCCGAAATCGACCGGGTGGCAAAGCTGTATCGCCTGGATACCTATCCCCATCAGATTGAGGTGATTACCTCCGAACAGATGATGGACGCTTACTCCAGCGTCGGGATGCCGATCAACTATCCGCACTGGTCGTTTGGTAAAAAATTCATTGAAACGGAGCGGCTGTATAAGCACGGCCAGCAGGGGCTGGCGTATGAGATCGTCATTAACTCCAATCCGTGTATCGCCTATCTGATGGAAGAGAACACCATTACCATGCAGGCGCTGGTGATGGCGCACGCCTGCTACGGGCATAATTCCTTCTTTAAAAATAACTACCTGTTCCGCAGCTGGACGGACGCCAGCTCCATCGTTGATTACCTGATCTTCGCGCGTAAATACATTACCGACTGCGAAGAGCGCTACGGCGTGGACGAGGTGGAGAAGCTGCTCGACTCCTGCCACGCGCTAATGAACTACGGCGTGGACCGCTATAAGCGCCCGCAGAAAATCTCTCTGCAGGAGGAGAAAGCCCGGCAGAAAAGCCGCGAGGAGTATCTGCAGAGCCAGGTGAACATGCTATGGCGTACCCTGCCGAAGCGTGAGGAGGAAAAAACGATCGCCGAAGCGCGTCGTTATCCGTCCGAGCCGCAGGAAAACCTGCTCTATTTTATGGAGAAGAACGCCCCACTGCTGGAGCCATGGCAGCGTGAGATATTGCGCATCGTGCGCAAGGTGAGCCAGTATTTCTATCCGCAGAAACAGACCCAGGTGATGAATGAAGGCTGGGCGACATTCTGGCACTACACCATTCTCAACCACCTGTATGACGAAGGGAAAGTCACCGAGCGTTTCATGATGGAATTTCTCCACAGCCATACTAACGTGGTGTTCCAGCCGCCCTACAACAGCCCGTGGTACAGCGGGATTAACCCGTATGCGCTGGGCTTTGCGATGTTCCAGGATATTAAACGCATCTGCCAGTCGCCGACGGAAGAGGACAAGTACTGGTTCCCGGATATCGCCGGCTCTGACTGGCTGGAAACGCTGCATTTTGCGATGCGCGACTTTAAGGATGAGAGCTTTATCAGCCAGTTTATGTCACCGAAGATCATGCGTGATTTCCGCTTCTTCACCGTGCTGGACGATGACCGTAACAACTATCTGGAGATCTCGGCGATCCACAACGAGGAAGGCTACCGTGAGATCCGCTCTCGCCTCTCTTCCCAGTACAACCTGAGCAACCTTGAACCCAATATTCAGGTGTGGAACGTGGACCTGCGCGGCGACCGTTCCCTGACGCTGCGCTATATCCCGCACAACCGTGCGCCGCTCGATAAAGGACGTAAAGAGGTGCTGAAGCACGTGCACCGCCTGTGGGGCTTTGACGTGCAGCTGGAGCAGCAGAATGAGGACGGCAGCGTGGAGCTGCTGGATCGCTGCCCGGCGCGGTTGAATACCCTGTAGTGCAGCTTTTTTGCCCGGTGGCGCTGCGCTTACCGGGCCTGCAAACCCCGTAGGTCGGGTAAGGCGTAGCCGCCACCCGACGAAAAAAACCTCTCGTATGAGAGGTTTTTCTTTTAGCGGGTCTGAATCGCTAAATCGCCCGGCAGCGTTTTCTGCATACGGTGCCAGATTTCGCCGGAGTCGTGGCCGTAGCGGCGCACGGTTTCATAAACCTGATCGTGCAGGCCTTCGGTGCAGAGTTTGCTCAGCTTATGGTAGAAGCCCAGCGCCAGGCTGCGGGCTTCAGGATTGGCAAAATAGTGGCGACCAATGCGGGTATAGAGCCCTTTCATGCCGTTGAGGATCAGGCCGTAAACCGGGTTGCCGGAGGCAAACGCCAGGCCGCGGAACACGTTGTAATCGAGGGTGGCAAAGGCATCGGCGTGATCTTCAACTTCATTCGCGCTGGCCAGCACCGCAAGCGCATCCTCCGGATGCTGACGGAAAGCGGTACGAATAAAGATAGTCGCGATGTTGGTGCGCACGGAGAGCAGATTATCAATCAGCTGCGGCACGCTTTCGTGGTCGAGGCGCGCCAGCGTTTCAAGAATGTTCAGCCCCGAGGTTTCCCAGAAGTTATTTACCTTTGTTGGCTTGCCGTGCTGGATCGTCAACCATCCATCACGCGCCAGTCGCTGAAGCACTTCACGCAGCGTGGTGCGAGTGACGCCAATCAGTTCAGAGAGTTCGCGTTCAGCCGGAAGAATGGACCCCGCAGGGAAACGATTATTCCAGATGCTTTCAATGATGTACTCTTCCGCGAAACCCGCCGGGCTCTGCGCCTTAATGACCATAGTGAGATTTCCATTACACAGCTTTTGCAAATTGGACTCATCATACCAGAGGCGCGCAGCGGCAGGTAGCGCGGCAAAGTGAGAAAAGGGGATCGCCGTTTCATTTTTGTGAAATTTACAATGCGGGCTTATCCGCCTCCGGGCCGCGATTTTTGCGTATACTGATGTTTTGTATTACTTGACGGGAAGGACGTCTGTTGTGGAAATTTCTTTTGGGCGCGCGCTGTGGCGCAATTTTTTAGGTCATTCTCCTGACTGGTACAAACTGATACTGCTGGTTTTCCTGGTCGTTAATCCCCTCATTTTTAGTGTGGATCCGTTTATCGCCGGATGGCTGCTTGTGGCGGAGTTTATCTTCACCCTGGCCATGGCGCTGAAGTGCTATCCCCTGCTGCCAGGCGGTTTGCTGGCGTTTGAGGCCGTGGTCATCGGCATGACGTCAGCAGAGCATGTCAAAGCAGAGCTGGCCTCCAATCTTGAAGTGCTCCTGCTGCTCATTTTTATGGTGGCCGGTATCTACTTTATGAAACAGCTGCTGCTGTTTATCTTCACCCGCCTGCTGCTGAGCATTCCGTCAAAAACCATCCTCTCGCTGGCGTTTTGTCTTGCCGCCGCCTTTCTGTCGGCCTTCCTGGATGCGCTCACCGTCGTCGCGGTGGTGATCAGCGTCGCCGTTGGATTTTACGGCATTTATCACCGCGTGGCCTCCTCTCGCCCGAGTGATGATTTGCAGGACGATAGCCACGTCGAGGCGCATAACCGCGACGTGCTGGAACAGTTCCGCGCATTTCTGCGCAGCCTGATGATGCACGCGGGGGTCGGTACGGCGCTGGGCGGCGTGATGACCATGGTGGGCGAGCCGCAAAACCTGATCATCGCGAAAGCGGCAGAATGGCATTTTGGCGAATTTTTCCTGCGCATGGCCCCCGTCAGCGTGCCTGTGCTGGTCTGCGGGTTAGCAACCTGCATTCTGGTCGAAAAATTCAGACTGTTCGGCTACGGCGCACAGCTGCCTGAGCCGGTCCGCAATGAACTGCATAAATTTGACGAGCAGAGCCGCAAACAGCGCACGCGCCAGGAGATGCTGCGTCTGATTGCCCAAGGGATCATCGGCATCTGGCTTATCGCCGCGCTGGCGTTGCATCTTGCCGAAGTCGGGTTGATTGGCCTCTCCGTCATTATTCTTGCGACCACCTTTAGCGGGGTAACGGACGAACATGCTATCGGCAAAGCCTTTACCGAAGCCCTGCCTTTTACCGCGCTGCTGGCAGTCTTCTTTGCGGTCGTGGCGGTGATTATTGACCAACACCTGTTCGCACCGATTATCGCATTTGTGCTCCAGGCCTCGCCGGACTCGCAGCTTACGCTGTTCTATTTATTTAACGGTCTGCTATCCTCTATTTCCGATAACGTCTTTGTCGGGACGGTGTACATCAATGAGGCCAAAGCGGCGATGGAGCAAGGGATTGTCAGCACCGGGCAATTTGAACTGCTGGCGGTGGCCATCAACACCGGAACAAACCTGCCCTCAGTTGCGACACCGAACGGCCAGGCGGCATTTCTCTTCCTGCTGACCTCGGCGCTGGCGCCGCTCATACGACTTTCTTATGGGAGAATGGTCTGGATGGCGCTGCCGTACACGCTGGTGCTTACCGCTGTTGGTTTGCTGTGCATCAAAATTACTCTCGTTCCCTGTACGCAATGGCTGTTACAAGCGGGTATACTTGCGGCGCATTAAAATTCGTTTACACTGCGCTTTCTAAGCATGTTCCAGGGAAATGATTATGTTGAGATTTTTAAACCAGTGCTCCCGCGGTCGCGGAGCGTGGTTGTTGATGGCCCTGACCGCCTTTGCGCTGGAAATGGTTGCGCTGTGGTTCCAGCACGTAATGGGACTCAAGCCCTGCGTGCTTTGCATCTACGAGCGCTGCGCACTGTTCGGCATTATGGGTGCTGGCCTGGTGGGTGCGATTGCCCCGAAAACGCCGCTGCGCTATGTGGGTATTGCAATCTGGCTGTACAGCGCCTGGAAAGGGATTGAGCTTTCCTGGCAGCACACCATGATGCAGCTGCATCCATCACCGTTTATGACCTGTGATTTCGCCGCCCGCTTCCCGAGCTGGCTGCCGCTGGATAAGTGGCTGCCGCAGGTGTTTGTCGCATCCGGTGACTGTTCTGTACGTCAGTGGGAATTCCTGACGCTGGAGATGCCGCAGTGGCTGGTGGGGATTTTTGTGGCCTACTTCGTGGTGGCGCTGCTGGTGCTGATTGCTCAGCTGTTCAAACCGAAGAAACGCGATTTGTTTGGAAGGTAAAAGCAAAAACCCGCCTCGGCGGGTTTTTTATTCTCACCGATTCGGGTGATTCATAATGTGGTCTTCCCAGTCCCGCACCTCAGACTCTTTCACCGCAATGTGGCGCACAGAGATACGCTCGCCGTGCATCGCCGCTTTTGAACCGGTCAGTAGCGGATGCCATTTCGGCAGATCTTTTCCTTCCGCCAGCAGACGATACGCGCAGGTATGCGGTAACCACTCAAAAGTCGGCAGATTTTCACGGGTTAACTTGATGCAGTCCGGCTCGTACTCGAAGCGGCGTTCGTAATTGCGGCACTGGCAGGTTTTAATGTTCAACTGCTTGCAGGCAACGTTGGTGAAATAGATCTCGTCGGAGTCCTCATCCATCAGCTTATGCAGGCAGCACTGACCGCAGCCGTCGCACAGGGATTCCCATTCCGCGTCGGTCATGTCGTCAAGAGTTTTGCTTTGCCAGAAAGGGATGTCGTTCATCAGGATGTCCACACGTCAAAAGAAAGCGCACCTTATAACGAGTCTGGCACGTTGTTGCAAGTTTTGCCGCCCTCTTCAGGCGGCAAGCTTCGGTTACAGCACGCGGGTTTTTAGCGACAGGCCGTTAAAACCGACCTCAAGCTCATCCCCGCTGGCGAGCGGGCCCACGCCTTCCGGCGTGCCGGTGAGGATCACATCGCCCGGCTTCAGGGTAAAGAAACGGCTCATGTAGGCGATCAGCGGCACAATCTTGTGGATCATGTCCGCCGTAGTGCCCTGCTGGCGAACCTCGCCATTCACCTTCAGGCTGAGCGGGGTATCCTGCGGATCGTTAGTAAATTCACTCACCGGAACGAATCCTGAAATCGGACATGCGTTATCAAAGCCTTTGGCTTTTTCCCACGGCTGCCCCGCTTTCTTCATTTTGCCCTGCACGTCACGCAGGGTCAGATCCAGCGCCACGCCGTAACCGGCAATCGCTTTCTCGACATGCTCTTCGGAAGCCTGGCGCAGCGTCGCGCCGATCAGCACCGCGAGCTCCACTTCGTGATGCACCGACCCCAGCCCCTGCGGCAGCGCCAGCGGCTGGCGGATGTCGCACAGTGCCGTCTCGGGCTTAATAAACAGGACCGGCTCTTCTGGCGTTGCGCTGCCCATCTCCTGAATATGCTTAGCATAGTTGCTGCCCACGCAGACCACTTTGCTGACGGGATAATCCAGTAATGCACCTTGCCAGTTATGATGTTGATACATGCTCGACCCCTAATCGGTTGATGTGTTATGCCCGAAAACAGCTGAGGCTATTTTTTCCCGTTCGCCTCGAGGTGCTGTTTTAATAAATTCTCAGGCGGCGGTGGAAGCTGTAAATAATAGCCCTGCTCGGCTAATGCCGTTTTCACTTTTTCCAGATCGGCATTCACCAGTTTCTTACGGCCGTCCAGCGGCAGCAGCATCGCCAGCTGTGGTCGGCCAAAGTTCTTCATTAATTCTTCCGGCACGCGTGAAAAATCGTCTTTCTTTTCGACATAAAGATAGGTCTGGTCACGGCTTGTACTTCTGTAGATCACACAAAACATGTTTTTACTCTGAATTAATGGGTGGTTGCTTGCCTCAATATACTCCTGACTATAACATGCCTGATACTCTTCGGAATATCGCAGCGAATGGCTGCGGTTAATAGCAAATTGAGTAAGGCCAGGATGTCAAACACGCCCATCGAGCTTAAAGGCAGTAGCTTCACCTTATCAGTGGTACATTTGCATGATGCAAAACCCGAGGTTATTCGTCAGGCGTTAGAAGACAAAATCGCCCAGGCTCCCGCCTTTCTGAAGCACGCCCCTGTTGTTATCAACGTCAGCGGTCTTGAGGCGCCGGTGAACTGGAAACTTCTCCAGCAGGCGGTCTCCTCAACCGGGCTGCGTATTGTCGGCATCAGCGGCTGCAAAGATACCGAGCTGAAAGCAGAAATTGAGCGCGCGGGGCTACCTCTTCTGAATGAGGGCAAAGAAAAAGCCCCACGTGTAGCGCCAGCTGCCGTGCAAACGCCCCCTCCTGCGGCGCAAAACGTTACCGCTCTCACAAAAACGCGAATGATTGATGTGCCGGTTCGTTCCGGTCAGCGCATTTATGCACCAAACTGTGATCTGATTGTTACAAGCCACGTCAGCGCTGGCGCAGAGCTGATTGCAGATGGCAATATTCACGTATACGGTATGATGCGTGGACGTGCGCTCGCAGGCGCAAGTGGCGATCGGGACGCGCAAATATTTTGTACTCACCTGACGGCGGAACTGGTGTCCATCGCAGGTGAATATTGGCTGAGCGACAAGATCCCAGCCGAATTTTATGGCAAAGCGGCTCGCCTGCTTCTGGCAGACGACGCGTTGACCGTTCAACCGTTGAATTGATCCCTTTTTAACAAGGAATTTCTATGGCACGCATTATTGTTGTTACTTCGGGTAAAGGAGGCGTTGGCAAGACCACCTCCAGCGCGGCCATCGCTACTGGTTTGGCCCAGAAGGGAAAGAAAACCGTCGTTATCGACTTCGATATCGGTCTGCGTAACCTCGACCTCATCATGGGATGCGAGCGTCGCGTCGTGTATGACTTCGTGAACGTCATTCAGGGCGATGCCACGCTGAACCAGGCGCTGATTAAAGACAAGCGCACCGAGAACCTCTATATCCTCCCGGCCTCTCAGACGCGTGACAAAGACGCCCTGACCCGTGAAGGGGTGGAAAAGGTGCTCGACGAGCTGAAAAAAATGGAGTTCGACTTCATTGTCTGCGACTCCCCTGCTGGCATCGAGACCGGTGCCCTGATGGCGCTCTACTTCGCTGATGAAGCGATTATCACCACCAACCCTGAAGTCTCCTCCGTGCGTGACTCAGACCGTATTCTCGGCATCCTCGCCTCCAAATCCCGTCGTGCGGAAAATGGCGAAGATCCGATTAAAGAGCACCTGCTGCTGACCCGCTATAACCCGGGTCGCGTAAACAAAGGTGACATGCTGAGCATGGAAGACGTGCTGGAGATCCTGCGCATTAAACTGGTTGGCGTCATCCCGGAAGATCAGTCCGTGCTGCGCGCGTCTAACCAGGGCGAGCCCGTGATCCTTGATACAATGGCAGATGCAGGTAAAGCGTATGCGGATACCGTTGACCGTCTGCTGGGAGAAGAACGTCCTTTCCGCTTCATTGAAGAAGAGAAGAAAGGTTTCCTCAAACGCCTGTTCGGAGGATAAGTTATGGCATTACTGGACTTTTTTCTCTCGCGGAAAAAGAACACCGCCAACATCGCAAAAGAACGTCTGCAAATTATCGTTGCGGAGCGTCGTCGTAGCGACGCCGAGCCTCACTACCTGCCGCAGCTGCGCAAGGACATCCTGGAAGTGATCTGTAAGTATGTACAGATTGACCCGGAGATGGTGACGGTGCAGCTGGAGCAAAAAGACGGGGATATTTCGATACTGGAGCTGAACGTGACGCTACCGGAAGCGGAAGAGTCTCGTTAAACCGTTTGTGGTTTTGTAGGCCGGGCAAGCGTAGCGCCGCCCGGCAATCTCCCCGGTGGCGCTACGCTTACCGGGGCTACAATTCTTTAGCGTGGGTATGCTTCCAGCAGCGTATTCAGGCGATCGGCCATCAATTCCCCGCGCCAGCCCGCCATCAGTTCCGGCACGCCATTCTGCGGTTTTAGCTTCCAGTGCCAGTTCAGCAGCTGGTTAATCTGCCTGCGTGACGCCAGCAGTTCTGCACTCAGTTTGCTTTCCGTTGCGGCATCCTGCACCAGCGCTTTGATATCCTTAAACGCTTTGCGGTAGCCCGGCATATCCATCAGATTCAGCAACGGCTCAGGCAGCGCCTCTTCCGGAAGCTCCTGCGCTTTGGCGACGAGGGCCAGCAGGGTTTTACCGTGGAAGCGGATCTCGCTCCCCGAAAGCCCGATGCTGTCCAGTTCTCCCAGGCTGCCCGGCATATAGCGTGCGACCGCCCAGAGATGCTCTTCGCGAACCACGAAGTTAACAGCCAAATCGCGTTCGCGCGCTTTGCGTAAGCGCCAGTCGGCTAACAGTTGGAGGCACGCCAGCTGACGCGTACGCAGCTGCCAGGCGTTGCTGATGTCGCGCCAGGCTTCTTTCGGATCAACCACTTCCTGACGACGCTGCTGTGTCATACGGCACTCGTCCAGCGCGGCTGACAGCCAGCCGGAGGCTTCCGCCTCTTTCATCAGCTGTCCGGCAATCGGCAGCAGGTAAAACACGTCTGCCGCCGCATATTCCAGCTGGCGCTCGGTAAGCGGACGCGCCAGCCAGTCGGTACGGGATTCACTTTTATCCAGCGTCAGGCCCGTGTACTCCTCCACCATGGCGGCAAATCCCCACGACAGCGGACGACCGCTGAACGCCGCAAGGATCTGCGTATCAATCAGCGGCTGAGGCATGATGCCAAAGGTATTCAGAAAGACTTCCAGATCTTCACTGCCCGCGTGCAGGTATTTCGTTACCGCAGTATCCAGCAGCAGGTCACGCATCGGCGCCCAGTCGGTAATGCCGAGAGGGTCGATCAGCGAGACGTGCTTACCGTCGTACATCTGAATCAAACCCAGCTGTGGATAATAGGTGCGAGTACGGACAAACTCGGTATCCAGAGCGATGGCAGGAAAGTCGCGCGTTACTTCGCACAGCGAAGCCAGCTCGTCGTTGGTCGTGATCATCTGGTAATTCAAATCGGATTCTCTTTTGTTTGCGCCCATAAAAAACGCCGGCTTAACCGGCGTCTGGGCGATTAACGTGAAGCTCAGGCCTTATTGTCTACTTTGGCACGGGCTTCGTCACGTAATTCTCGTCGTAATATCTTCCCGACGTTGGATTTCGGCAGCTCATCGCGGAATTCCACCAGCTTCGGTACTTTATAGCCCGTCAGCTGACGACGACAAAACGTTATCAGCGCTTCCTCGGTAAGAGAAGGATCTTTCTTGACCACAAAAATCTTCACCGCTTCACCGCTGCTGCCGGAAGGGACGCCGACTGCCGCCACTTCCAGCACGCCGCTGTGCTGCATCACCACGTCTTCGATCTCGTTCGGGTAGACGTTGAAGCCGGAGACCAGGATCATATCTTTTTTGCGATCGACGATGCGCAGGAAGCCTTCGTCATCCATCACCGCAATATCGCCGGTGTGCAGCCAGCCGTCTTTGAGGATCTCGTCGGTCGCATCAGGGCGCTGCCAGTAACCCAGCATCACCTGAGGCCCTCTGACGCACAGCTCGCCTGGCTCACCGTGCGGCACTTCGTTACCCTCATCATCCACCAGCTTTGCTTCCGTGGACGGCACCGGCAGGCCGATGCTGCCGCTATGGTAGTCGATATCGTGCGGGTTGACGCTCACCAGCGGCGCGCACTCCGTCAGGCCGTAGCCTTCCAGCAGATATTGCCCGGTTAACTTCACCCAGCGCTCGGCCACCGCCTGCTGAACCGGCATGCCGCCGCCCGCAGAGAGATGCAGCGTGGAGAAATCGAGCTGCTGGAACTCTTTGTTGTTGAGCAGCGCGTTGAACAGGGTGTTCACTCCGGTCATGGCGGTGAACGGATATTTCGCCAGCTCCTTCACCAGCCCCGGGATATCGCGCGGGTTGGTGATCAGTACGTTTTGCCCGCCCAGTTCGATAAACAGCAGGCAGTTCATGGTCAGCGCGAAAATGTGATACAGCGGCAGCGCGGTGATCACCAGCTCTTTGCCCGGATGGAGCAGCGGCCCGTAGGTGGCATTGACCTGCTCAAGGTTCGCCAGCATGTTGCGGTGTGTAAGCATCGCCCCTTTGGCCACGCCGGTTGTGCCGCCCGTGTATTGCAGGAAGGCCAGGTCTTCTGAGACCACTTCCGGCTTGACGTACTGCATGCGATAGCCCGCATGCAGCGCGCGGCGGAAAGAGATAGCGTCCGGAAGATGGTATTTGGGCACCAGACGTTTGACGTATTTAACGACAAAGTTAACCAGCGTCCCTTTAGCGGTGGAAAGCTGATCGCCCATGCGCGTCAGGATGACGTGCTTCACCTGGGTTTTGTCGACCACTTTTTCCAGGGTATGGGCAAAGTTAGAAACAATCACAATCGCCACCGCCCCGCTGTCGTTCAGCTGGTGTTCCAGCTCGCGCGGCGTATAAAGCGGGTTGACGTTGACGACAATCATCCCGGCACGCAGGATGCCGAACAGCGCCACCGGGTATTGCAGCAGGTTCGGCATCATCAGCGCGACGCGATCCCCTTTTTGCAGCCCAAGCCCTTCCTGCAGATAAGCCGCAAACGCCCGGCTACGCTCCTCAAGCTTACGGAACGTCATCACCTCGCCCATATTCACAAACGCGGGCTGGTCTGCGTAACGTCTTACCGAGTGCTCAAATAATTCAACCAGGGATTGATAACGGTCAGGATTGATCTCCGCAGGCACATCTGCGGGATAACGGTTAAGCCAAACCTTTTTCAATGCATCACCTCTGAAATGAGTGTTCGTCGTCATCACAGCCCCGATAATAAACAGTTTGTTAACATTATATTAACTCAGCGTACCAGTTTATTAATTGTTCAGATTGCAGGTTGCGAAGCGCGTCACTCTTTTTTTTCGTTTTATCCGTAAAAAAACAGAGACAGCGGCTGAGCCGCTGTCTCTTTCCTAATAATAACAGTAAGTTACTCAGTTACGATCGTTTGCACCTGTGCAGGGCCCGGGTTATACCATCCCCATCCCGGATAACCGTAACGATAAGGATGTGGACCCCACATCCACGGATCGATTGGCTGAGGCGGCATCACCACCTGCTGTGCGAGCCGCCAGCGCTTATAGCCGTTCACCTGCATGGTCATAAATTTGTACGGCGTGTTGCCGATTTTGCCCTGCACCGAACCGGTAATCGGTCCGACGACGGTCACCAGCTGTCCGCGAAAATCGACCGGATCGAGGAAGCCATTCACGTCAGCATAGATACGCCCGCGAGAGGCTTCACCGAGGACGGGCCGCGCGCCGCTATCGAGCGGTACGGTGGCGATTTCCAGACGGGTTTTCCCCTGCTGGTTCTGCACGTCGATCACTTTCCCGCCAAAGCGGGCTTCCTGGCCGACGTAAAGCTCGGGCGCATTCATCACCCGAACCAGATCCTGCTGTGGCGTCGGGCTGCTGCCCTTGATCGCATCAGGTACGGTTACGCAACCGCTCAGTGCTATGGCAACCGCGCCTGCCATAAAAAGGCGTACTACTTTAGTCTGAACCGCCATGATGCGACTCCTTTTTCTCAGTTCCTGTTACTGAGATTCACTCGCGGCCCGGAAGTTTCTTCCACGCGACGGTGTTTCGCAAATAAACCGGTTCCGCATGTTCAACGGCAACGGTTTTTCCTTCCGCAAGCATCTGACGGGCAATCGGGAGCATATCTTCTGCCGCCGGCAGGAGCATGTTGCCGTCCACCAGCGTCACGCCTGTGCCGCTCGCCATCTCCGGCCACGCCGGCCAGCCCGTGCCGACCGTCGCCCACTCGCCGGACAGCTGCTTCAGGCGTTCAGTCACGGCTTCAGGCTTAAGCACCGCTTCCGTCTCTTCGCCGTGCCAGACGCCGTTTTCATCGCGGGTATATTCCGCCCAGTAAACTTCGCCCATGCGGGCATCAATAGCGGCGAGCACGCGGGTCGCGCCCGTCATGCGCCAGGCCCCCTGCGCCATCGTGGCGAGCGTAGAGACGCCGATCATCGGCAGATCAGCGCCGAGCGCGAGCCCCTGCGCAATACCAATGCCAATACGTACGCCCGTAAAGCTGCCGGGACCGCGGCCAAAGGCCAGGGCATCGAGGTCGGTTAAGGCGGTATTGCCCTGGGTTAAAATGGCTTTTACCAGGGGCAGAATACGCTGGGTGTGTTCCCGGGGACACTCTTCGAAATGGGCAGAAACAGCACCGTCGTTCAACAGAGCAACAGAGCAAGCCTCTGTCGCGGTATCAATAGCCAGAATTCGCATTAGTCGTCGCGCTCTCGCAAGGGTCAGTCACAAAATGGCGCGCATCTTAGCACACTCCGGGGCGAATTACTCCGCCGTTGGGTTTGCCAGAAAGCGCACCGCGCGTTTAATGTCCCGCGTACGCGGGGCGGGCGGCAGGCTGGCGAGGAAGGTCGCACCGTAAGGACGCATAACCAGCCGGTTATCACAAATGACCAGCACGCCGCGATCGGTGACGTCGCGGATCAGACGCCCTACCCCTTGCTTCAGGGTAATGACCGCATCCGGTAGCTGAACCTCGTCAAACGGATCGCCCCCGCGCAGGCGGCAGTCCTCCATCCGCGCTTTAAGCAGCGGATCGTCCGGCGACGTGAACGGCAGCTTATCGATGATCACCAGCGAGAGCGTGTCGCCGCGCACGTCCACCCCTTCCCAGAAGCTGCTGGTCGCCACCAGCAGGGCGTTACCGGCGCTGACAAACTGCTGGAGCAGCTGCCCTTTGCTGGTTTCCCCCTGCAGCAGCACCGGCAGGGTCATGGTGGCGCGAAACTGCTCGGCGAGGTCGCGCATCATGGCGTGTGAGGTGCAGAGCATAAAGCAGCGCCCGTTGTTGGCCTCAATCATCGGCTTGAGCATCGCCGCGAGAAGCCGCGCCGCACCCGGCTGGTTCGGCAGCGGCAGATTGCGCGGCACGCACAGCAGCGCCTGCTTTTCGTAATCAAACGGGCTGGGCAGCAGCAGTGATTCCGCCTGCTCAATGCCGAGGCGCTCGGTGAAGTGGTGCAGATCGTCATTGACCGACAGGGTGGCGGAGGTGAAGATCCAGCTTCCCGGCTTCTGCGCCATCACCTCTTTGAATTTATCGGCCACCGTCAGCGGCGTGAGCGCCAGGGTAAAGTGGCGCGAGGTACATTCGTACCAGTAGCTGTACCCAGGCTGATTGATCTCTTTCAGCCGTTTCAACCGACCGCGATACAGCGTGGCGCGCTCGAAGGCGGCGTCAAGCAGCGCCGAGCGTCCGAGGGACAGCTTCGCCACGTCGTAGCATAGTTCCAGGGCATCATCGAGCAGCAGCAGCGCACGCTGGATATTTTTGTCCGCCAGCAGCTCGCGCAGGTTGCCGCGATAGCCCGGCTCGCCTAGCTGTAAGCGGAAATCCTGAGCGCTTTGCGCCAGGCGGTCGGCGCACTTCTGCAGCTGCTGGGTATCTTTGAGTTCGGTCCGGTAGGCAATGGTGAAATCTTTTGCCAGATCCTGAAGCTGGCGGCTGGAAAGCGACTGGCCGAAATACTGGCTGGCGATATCCGGAAGCTGATGGGCTTCATCGAAGATCATCACATCCGCCTCCGGGATCAGCTCGCCGAAACCGCTGTCCTTAACCACCATGTCCGCGAGGAACAGGTGGTGGTTCACCACCACAACGTCTGCATCCATCGCGGTTTTACGCGCTTTCACCACAAAGCAGTCTTTATACAGTGGGCAGTCGCTGCCGAGGCAGTTGTCGTTGGTGCTGGTTACCAGCGGCCAGGCCGGGGAATCTTCCGGCACGCTCGCGCAGGTGCTGATATCGCCCTCTTCAGTCTGGTTCGCCCAGGCGCGCAGAATAATGACGTCGCTCAGGGTTTGTACCGGCAGATCGCCACCCGCCAGCGCCTGCTGTTCAAGTCGCTCCAGGCAAAGGTAGTTTGAGCGCCCTTTCAGCAGCGCCAGGCGTCCTTTGTATTTCAGCGCTTTTGCTACGGTAGGCAGATCGCGGCTGTAGAGCTGATCCTGCAGCGCTTTCGATCCGGTGGAAATAATCACCTTCTTTTTCGCGCGCAGCGCAGGCGCAAGGTAAGCATAGGTTTTACCCGTGCCGGTTCCGGCCTCGACCACCAGCGGCTGAGCCTTATCGATGGCGCGTGCAACGGCGTGCGCCATCTGACGCTGAGGCTCACGGGGCTTGAAGCCGGGGATCGCCTGCGCTAATTGACCTTCAGGGGAAAAATCGTCTGCCACGTTGCTCTCTCACTGTATTTTTGCACAGGGATTATGTCAGCCCATCCTCTCCTGTGCCACCCCAAATAGTGACGACAGTGGAACAATATGGCAGTCTTGCCGCCTGACGACGAAAAATAACGAGGAAACGTTTATGACAATTGTGCGCATTGATGCCGAAGCCCGCTGGTCTGATGTGGTGATCCATAACCAGACGCTCTACTACACCGGCGTACCCGCTAACCTGGACGCGGACGCGTTCGAACAAACGGCTAATACCCTGGCGCAGATTGATGCCGTGCTGGAAAAACAGGGCAGCGACAAATCCCAGATTCTGGATGCGACCATTTTCCTGGCCAATAAAGATGATTTCGCGGCGATGAACAAAGCCTGGGATGCGTGGGTAGTGGCGGGGCACGCACCCGTACGCTGCACCGTACAGGCCACGTTGATGAAACCGGAATATAAGGTTGAGATTAAGATTATCGCGGCAGTTTAAGCCCGATTACTCTTCATCTTCATCCTCGAAACGCGCCACGATCCGCTCGCCGGTATGCGTGGCGCGCAGTTCTTCCGCCACCTGGGAAATCGCCTGTCCGCTGCTCATCCCCTGGGACATCAGTTCCTGGATTCGCTCAACAGCTTTCTGCTGCTGTTCATGGCTCAGAGAAGGTAAACCTGCAAACATCGTCAACTCCTGCTAAATTATTCGCGCTAATTATTTCACGCTGCCCGGTAGTATGCCACACATGAACATGCGCTTCCCCACTGTTATTACCTTGCCCTGGCGTGCAGACGCCGCTGAATTCTGGTTTGCCCGCCTGAGCCATCGTCCGTTTGCAATGCTGCTGCATTCCGGTCATGCGGACCACCCCTATAGCCGCTTTGATATTCTGGTGGCCGATCCGGTGAAGACGCTGACAACCGATGACCTGTCGTTAACGGACGATCCGCTGGTGCAGCTTCAGCAAGCCATTAACGCACTGGGCTTATCTGCCACACCGAATCCGGACCTCCCCTTTCAGGGGGGCGCGCTGGGCCTGTTTGGTTACGATCTGGGTCGCCGTTTCGAAACGCTGCCGGAGCATGCGCAGGCGGATATTTCCCTGCCGGACATGGCCGTGGGGCTGTACGACTGGGCGTTAATTGTCGATCACCAGAAAAAAACGGTCTCCCTGCTGAGCCATAATGACGTGCAGGCGCGTCTGGCCTGGCTTGAGGCGCAGCAGCCTGCCCCAGCCGAGGCATTTACCCTGACCTCCGGCTGGCGCTCGAACATGACCTCAGCGGAATACGCCGAAAAATTCGCGCGCGTTCAGTCGTATCTGCAAAGCGGCGACTGCTATCAGGTTAACCTCGCCCAGCGTTTTCAGGCGACGTATCAGGGGGACGAGTGGCAGGCCTTTATCCGTCTCAATGCCAGCAACAGGGCGCCGTTCAGCGCGTTCGTACGTCTGGAACAGGGGGCGGTCCTTAGCCTGTCGCCGGAGCGCTTTATTCATCTCGCGGAGGGCATGATTCAAACCCGCCCGATTAAAGGCACGCTACCGCGTCTTGCCGACCCTGATGCCGATCGCCGGCAGGCGGAAAAACTCGCCGCATCACCGAAAGATCGTGCCGAAAACCTGATGATTGTCGACCTGATGCGTAACGATATTGGCCGGGTCGCCGAGCCAGGCAGCGTGCGCGTGCCGGAACTGTTCGTCGTCGAGCCTTTCCCGGCGGTGCATCATCTGGTCAGTACCATTACCGCGCGTCTGCCCGCCTCTCGCACCGCCTGCGATCTGCTCCGCGCCGCGTTTCCGGGCGGCTCCATCACCGGCGCGCCAAAAATTCGCGCCATGGAAATCATCGACGAGCTGGAACCGCACCGCCGCAACGCCTGGTGCGGCAGCATCGGCTATATCAGCCTGTGCGGCACCATGGATACCAGCATTACCATTCGCACGCTGACGGCCTGCGGCGGCAATCTGTACTGCTCTGCGGGCGGCGGCATTGTGGCGGACAGCCAGGTCGAGGCGGAATATCAGGAAACCTTTGATAAGGTCAACCGTATCCTGAAACAACTGGAGAACTAACGGTGGAGAAAGAGAACCTGACGCTGGATGATTTTCTGTCGCGCTTTCAGCTGTTGCGGCCACAGGTCAACCGCGAGGCGCTGAATCAGCGCCAGGCGGCGGTGCTGATCCCGGTGGTGCGTCGGGAACAGCCAGGCCTGCTGCTTACGCAGCGCTCGCCGCATATGCGCAAACACGCAGGTCAGGTGGCCTTCCCGGGAGGCGCGGTGGACAGCACCGATGCGTCGCTGATTGCCGCCGCGCTGCGGGAAGCGCAGGAAGAGGTGGCTATTCCTCCTGAAAAGGTCGAGGTCATCGGCGTGCTGCCGCCGGTCGACAGCGTCACCGGCTTTCAGGTCACACCCGTGGTCGGCATTATCCCGCCTGGCCTGCAGTATCACGCCAGCGTCGACGAAGTCTCTGCGGTGTTTGAAATGCCGCTTGAAGAGGCGCTCCGGCTAAGTCGCTATCATCCGCTGGATATCCATCGCCGGGGGCATGACCATCGGGTCTGGTTGTCCTGGTATCAGCATTATTTTGTCTGGGGCATGACGGCGGGCATTATTCGTGAACTGGCGCTGCAAATCGGCCTGAAGCCTTGACTATACTTTACATTCCATCCTTTTTTGCAGGTTTGCGATCCGCGTCGCGCTATTAGCAAAACCCATCGTCAACCATTAGTTTAATTCATGTGAATAGTTAAGCCGAGGTCGGTGTTCCCTCTTACACTATGCGCAGTTATAACATCGTTACTGGAACCCCGGTAACCCTGTCAGGAGTGTGAAAGTGATTAGTATATTCGACATGTTCAAAGTGGGGATTGGTCCTTCTTCTTCCCACACTGTAGGGCCGATGAAGGCCGGTAAACAGTTCGTCGATGATCTGGTCGAAAAAGGATTACTGGAAAGCGTTACCCGTGTCGCCGTAGACGTTTACGGTTCACTGTCATTAACGGGTAAAGGCCACCACACCGATATCGCCATTATTATGGGTCTGGCGGGCAATATGCCGGACACTGTTGATATTGATGCCATCCCGGCATTCATCCGCGACGTGGAAGCGCGCGGCCGCCTGCTGCTGGCTAACGGTCAGCACGAAGTGGATTTCCCGCAGGATGACGGCATGCGTTTTCGCAGCGACAACCTGCCGCTGCATGAAAACGGCATGACTATCCACGCCTGGAGCGCCGAAAAAGAGATCTACAGCAAAACCTACTACTCCATCGGCGGTGGCTTCATCGTTGACGAAGAGCATTTTGGTAAAGAGAGCGCGGGCGACGTGAATGTGCCCTATCCGTTCAAATCGGCCACCGAAATGCTGGGCTACTGCAAAGAAACCGGTCTGTCGCTGTCCGGCATGGTGATGCAGAACGAACTGGCGCTGCACAGCAAAAAAGAGATCGAGGACTATTTTGCCAACGTGTGGCAAACCATGCGCGCCTGTATTGACCGCGGGATGAACACCGAAGGCGTCCTGCCTGGGCCACTGCGCGTGCCGCGTCGTGCCTCTGCCCTGCGCCGTATGCTGGTGACCACCGACAAGTTCTCTAACGACCCGATGAACGTGGTCGACTGGGTTAACATGTTTGCCCTCGCGGTAAACGAAGAGAACGCTGCGGGTGGTCGCGTCGTGACTGCGCCAACCAACGGTGCGTGCGGGATCGTCCCGGCTGTGCTGGCCTACTACGATCACTTTATTGAGCCCGTGACGCCGGATATCTATATCCGTTATTTCCTCGCGGCAGGCGCTATTGGCGCGCTGTACAAGATGAATGCGTCCATTTCAGGCGCTGAAGTGGGCTGTCAGGGTGAAGTGGGCGTAGCCTGCTCCATGGCGGCGGCCGGTCTGGCCGAGCTGCTGGGTGCAAGCCCTGAACAGGTTTGCGTGGCGGCGGAAATTGGCATGGAGCATAACCTCGGTCTGACCTGTGACCCGGTCGCGGGCCAGGTGCAGGTGCCGTGCATTGAGCGTAACGCGATAGCTTCCGTCAAAGCGATTAACGCCTCGCGCATGGCGATGCGCCGTACCAGCGAACCACGCGTGTCGCTGGATAAAGTAATCGAAACCATGTACGAAACCGGCAAAGACATGAACGCGAAGTACCGTGAGACGTCGCGCGGCGGTCTGGCCATTAAGGTGCAGTGCGACTAATCCTCTCTTTCGCCCATCCGCAACGGATGGGCGAATTTCTCCCTTCATTCTCGTCTCTTCCTTCTTTCCCCACTACACTTTTACGGTCGCGGCTGCTCGCGCACTGCCTGATATCAGGCAGCGGCTAAGTATTGGACTCGTTGCGAAAGGGGTTGAGAGAAGCGGACGCGGTATTAACGCCACAATGGCTGGCGGGAAATTCGTCCCCGCCAGCACATCATAACGGGCACATCGTACCCGTTAAGCAGACTTATTCATCTTCGTCGTGTGCAGACTGTTCTTTAACAATGCGGACCAGATCGACGCGGTAGTCGTTGGCTTCAACGATAGTGATGTGCAACGGAGGAAGCTCGATTACATCTCCGACGCGCGGGATCTGACCGTTTACGGCGATAACCAGACCCGCCACGGTTGCGATGTCTTCTTCGTCGTTAACCACGTTCTCCAGCCCCAGCGTGTGCGAGAGCGCGTGCAGGTCGGTCGCACCTTTGACCAGCCAGCCTTCGCCGTCGACCACAATCTCAGGCGTTTCGTCTTCATCCGGGAATTCACCGGCAATCGCTTCGAGAACGTCCAGCGGCGTCACCAGCCCCTGTACCACACCAAACTCGTTGGTGACGATAACAAAGCTACCGCGCGCGCGACGCAACACGCCCAGCAGGTTGATCGGATCCAGCGTTTCCGGCACGACAATCGCCGGCGACGAAGCTGCAATCGCCTCTACGTTGACGCCCTCTTCCAGCGCCACCAGCATCTCTTTTGCCCGCACGACGCCGATGATCTCATCCAGCTCACCGCGGCATACCGGGAACAGGCTGTGCGGTGAAGAGAGCAATTGCTGACGAATTTCATCTACGCTCAGGTTCGCATCCACCCAGCTGATTTCCCCGCGCGGCGTCATGATGCCGCGCAGCGAGCGGGAGGCAAGGGAGAGCACGCCGTTAATCATGTAGCGCTCCTCTTCCACAAACGCCCCTTCCGGGACCGGCACCGGGTTACGGTTTTCGGAATCAGACTGGACGTTCACCTGGCGACGCCCTCCCATCAGGCGCAGAATGGCGTCCGCCGTACGGGCGCGCAGCGGCTGATTTGACTGCTGCTTAATAAAGTTACGGCGCGCAATCTGGTTGAACAGTTCGATCAGAATCGAGAAGCCAATCGCGGCGTACAGGTAGCCTTTCGGAATATGGAAGCCAAAACCTTCCGCCACCAGGCTCAGACCAATCATCAGCAGGAAGCTCAGACAGAGCACGACCACCGTCGGATGCTGGTTGACGAAGCGCGTCAACGGTTTCGAGGCCAGCAGCATTACCGCCATAGCAATGACCACAGCCGCCATCATCACCGGCAGATGGTTCACCATACCGACTGCAGTAATAACCGCATCCAGCGAGAAGACCGCATCCAGCACCACAATTTGCAGTACCACGACCCAGAAGCTGGCATAGCCTTTACCGTGCCCATCATCGTGCTGACGGTTTTCCAGCCGTTCATGTAGCTCCGTCGTCGCTTTGAACAGCAGGAATATCCCCCCGATCAGCATGATCAAATCACGCCCGGAGAAGGTGTAATCCATGACGGAGAACAGCGGTTTGGTCAACGTGACCATCCAGGAGATGACGGAGAGCAGCCCCAGTCGCATGACCAGCGCCAGCGACAGACCAATCAGACGCGCTTTATCACGCTGTTTTGGCGGCAGTTTGTCCGCAAGGATGGCGATAAACACCAGGTTATCAATACCGAGAACGATCTCCAGTACGACCAGCGTGAGCAGTCCCACCCAGATTGACGGGTCCATTAAGAATTCCATGACAAGCTCCTGCTAAAGGAATGACAAAACGGTGCCCCACTCAACGTGGGCAAATATAAGGCAGACAGAGTCGATACGTGGCGTGGTTCGCCGGTGAAAAAGGCGCGGAATGGCCTGGTAGATGACTGACGTCGGTGACGGTCCATATAGTGGGCTGTAGCCCTATACTCCTGAACAATTAAACGGAGGCTAAACATATCAGACACAATGCATTTTTAGCAAAGATTTACGTTCCTTTGCAAAGATCTGTAACACAGTGGCTGTACCCTTAAGATAAATCTGTCGTGTGTAGCTAAATTACGGATCTTCATCACATAAATTATTTTTTCACTATCTAAAATAATTCGCGGAAGTCTTAGTTTTTGAACTCTAACCCTTATCTGAATCGATTCGGTTCGCCAATACGATTCTCAGTACGTCTGCCCGGCAGGCGTATTAATGATAATAAAAGGAGGTAGCAAGTGACCATTGCTATTGTCATAGGCACACATGGTTGGGCTGCTGAGCAGCTACTCAAAACGGCAGAGATGCTGTTGGGCGAGCAGGAAAACGTCGGCTGGATCGATTTCGTTCCCGGTGAAAATGCCGAGACGCTGATTGAGAAGTACAACGCTCAACTCGCGAAGCTGGATACCAGCAAAGGCGTGCTGTTTCTCGTCGATACATGGGGCGGCAGTCCGTTTAACGCTGCCAGCCGCATTGTCGTCGATAAAGAGCATTATGAAGTCGTCGCCGGGGTTAACATTCCCATGCTGGTGGAAACCTTTATGGCGCGCGACGACAACCCGAGCTTCGATGAGCTGGTCGCGCTGGCCGTTGAAACCGGTCGTGAAGGCGTGAAAGCCCTGAAGGCTCAGCCGGTTGAAAAACCTGCCCCTGCCCCGGCTGCGGCGGCACCGAAAGCGGCGGCACCGGCAAAACCGATGGGACCGAACGATTACATGGTTATCGGCCTTGCGCGTATTGATGACCGCTTAATCCACGGGCAGGTGGCGACACGCTGGACCAAAGAGACCAACGTTCGCCGCATCATCGTCGTCAGCGACGAAGTGGCCGCTGATACCGTCCGTAAAACCCTTCTGACTCAGGTTGCACCACCGGGCGTTACCGCGCACGTGGTGGATGTCGCCAAGATGATCCGCGTTTACAACAACCCGAAATATGCGGGCGAGCGCGTGATGCTCCTGTTTACTAACCCGACAGACGTCGAGCGCATTGTTGAAGGCGGCGTGAAAATTACCTCCGTGAACATCGGCGGTATGGCTTTCCGTCAGGGCAAAACGCAGGTCAACAACGCGATTTCAGTCGATGCGAAAGATATCGAGGCGTTCAACAAGCTGAATGCCCGCGGTATTGAGCTGGAAGCCCGTAAAGTTTCCACTGACCCGAAACTGAAAATGATGGATTTGATCGGTAAAGTTGGGAAATAAGCCCGCGCCGGTTTTTCACATAAAGCTTATGTCATAGGAGAAGTACAATGGAGATTACCACTCTTCAGATTGTGCTGGTGTTCATCGTCGCGTGTATTGCGGGTATGGAATCCGTACTTGATGAATTTCAGTTCCACCGCCCTCTGGTGGCCTGTACGTTGATTGGTGCCGTTTTGGGTGATATGAAAACCGGTATCATCATCGGCGGTACGCTGGAAATGATCGCCCTCGGCTGGATGAACATCGGTGCTGCCGTTGCGCCCGATGCCGCGCTGGCCTCTATCATCTCAACCGTTCTGGTTATTGCCGGTCATCAGAGTATCGGTGCAGGTATCGCCCTGGCCATTCCTCTTGCCGCAGCGGGCCAGGTGCTGACTATTATCGTGCGTACCATCACCGTTGCGTTCCAGCATGCGGCGGATAAGGCGGCCGAAAATGGCAACCTCACGGCACTCTCCTGGATCCACGTTTCGTCCCTGTTCCTGCAGGCGATGCGTATCGCGATCCCGGCGGTTATCGTTGCGATTTCTGTCGGCACAAGCGAAGTTCAGGGCATGCTGAATGCGATCCCTGAAGTGGTCACCAGCGGTCTGAACATCGCGGGTGGTATGATCGTCGTGGTGGGTTACGCAATGGTCATCAACATGATGCGCGCAGGCTACCTGATGCCGTTCTTCTACCTCGGCTTCGTCACCGCCGCCTTCACCAACTTCAACCTGGTTGCACTGGGTGTGATTGGTGCCGTGATGGCGATTCTCTACATCCAGCTCAGCCCGAAATATAACCGCGTTGCGGGTGCCCCAGCGCAGGCGGCTGGTAACAACGATCTCGATAACGAACTGGACTAACAGGTGAGCGAAATGGTTGATATGACAAAAACTACCACCGAGAAAAAACTCACTCCGGGTGATATTCGTGGCGTGTTCATCCGTTCTAACCTGTTTCAGGGTTCATGGAACTTCGAACGTATGCAGGCGCTGGGCTTCTGCTTCTCCATGGTACCGGCGATCAAACGCCTGTATCCGGAAAACAACGAAGCGCGTCGTCAGGCGATTAAGCGTCACCTGGAATTCTTCAACACCCATCCTTACGTCGCGGCTCCTGTTCTGGGCGTGACGCTGGCGATGGAAGAGCAGCGTGCGAACGGCGCGGAGATTGACGATGGTGCCATCAACGGTATCAAAGTCGGTCTGATGGGTCCGCTGGCCGGCGTGGGCGACCCTATCTTCTGGGGTACCGTTCGCCCGGTCTTCGCGGCGCTGGGTGCCGGGATCGCGATGAGCGGCAGCCTGCTCGGTCCTCTGCTGTTCTTCATCCTGTTCAACGCGGTGCGTCTGCTGACCCGTTACTACGGCGTGGCGTACGGCTACCGTAAGGGCGTGGACATCGTTAAGGATATGGGCGGCGGCTTCCTGCAGAAACTGACCGAGGGGGCGTCAATTCTCGGCCTGTTTGTGATGGGGGCGCTGGTTAACAAGTGGACGCACGTGAACATCCCGCTGGTGGTTTCGACCATCACCGGTCAGGATGGTCAGACCCGCGTCACCACCGTGCAGACGATTCTGGACCAGCTGATGCCTGGCCTGGTGCCGCTGCTGTTGACCTTCGCCTGTATGTGGCTGCTGCGTAAGAAAGTGAACCCGCTGTGGATCATCGTTGGCTTCTTCGTCATCGGTATCGCGGGCTACGCTGTCGGCCTGCTTGGCCTGTAAGACACTGCGTTATCGACCGGGGGCTTGCCCCCGGTCTTTTTATCCGGAGGATGAATGACTGTTACGGACATCGTACTGGTTTTATTTATTGTTGCCCTTCTGGCTTACGCGATCTATGACGAGTTCATAATGCCTCGCCGCCACGGCGAGACGCTGCTGTCCCTTCCCCTCTTGCGCCGAGGACGCATTGATGCGTTTATCTTCGCGGGCCTGGTGGTCATTCTGATATACAATAACGTGACCAGCCACGGTGCAATATTAACCACATGGTTATTATGTGCGCTGGCATTAATGGCGATTTACCTTTTCTGGATCCGCTCGCCAAAACTCATTTTTAAAAAACACGGATTCTTCTTCGCCAACATATGGATAGAATATAACCGTATTAAAGAGATGAATTTATCCGAAGACGGCGTGTTAGTGATGCAATTAGAACAACGCCGCCTGCTCATCCGGGTCAAAAATATTGATGACCTTGAAAAAATCTACAACTTACTCGTTAAAACTCAATGAGTTATTATTATATCCTCGGCTATATATTGTGATATTCTTTCGCAAAGAATATAGCCGTTGCTATATCTTCCCTCCTCATTGACTTATATTTATTAACGATATTTTCACGCATAAATCTAAATGAAAATCGTTATCAAAAAGGCGAATAAATTAAGCCTTTATCATTGTTGTTTTATATTCTCAAAATATGTTAAGGTTGCGCCCGTCGTTGGGGAGTAGCCGATTTCCTGCACGCAGGAAATGTACGTGTCAACATACTCGTTGAAAAACGTGGCGCGTACGGATCGCTTTCAGCACACTTACCGTGCAAAAGGGATCAGGCGAGACCATAGATACATCAACTGCTGTTTACTGGGGGCAGTGATGTGTCATATGGATATCCCCGGTCTGGACGCTCTTATGAACATCTCCGCTACGATCCTTCTCGCTTTTGGCATGTCCATGGACGCATTTGCGGCTTCCATCGGCAAAGGCGCCACGCTTCACAAACCTAAATTCTCAGAAGCTCTGCGCACCGGTCTGATCTTTGGTGCCATCGAAACGCTGACGCCGCTCATTGGCTGGGGTTTGGGCATGCTCGCCAGCCAGTTCGTGCTGGAGTGGAACCACTGGATTGCGTTCGTCCTGCTGGTATTTCTCGGTGGCCGAATGGTGATTGAAGGTTTTCGCGGGAATGATGATGAAGATGAAGCACCGCTGCACCGCCACGGTTTCTGGCTGCTGGTCACTACGGCAATTGCCACCAGCCTGGACGCCATGGCCGTCGGGGTGGGTCTGGCGTTCCTGCAGGTCAATATTATCGCCACCGCGCTGGCCATCGGCTGTGCAACGTTGATTATGTCCACGCTGGGCATGATGGTTGGACGGTTTATCGGCCCGCTGCTGGGTAAACGCGCCGAGATCTTAGGCGGTATTGTGCTGATCGGCATTGGTGCCCAGATCCTCTGGGCACACTTCGCGCCTTAAGCGTCGCGCTGCCAGACGTGGATACTGAAATCCGTCTGGCAGCCAAACGTCGTTCGAGCCGCTAACGCATCCCATACTTCCGGTTTTGCCCGCCACGCGAACGGCGTCATTTGCAGCAGGGCTACCGCCTCTTCACCGTTTAAATTCATTTCATACGCCACTGACTGCTCCTGCTTCAGCGTAAAGCCTGTCAGCTGTTCAGAGTGCGGGGCATGCAGACGCACCTCGTCGTAAATGAGCCCTTTCAGCTCCATCAGGTGACGCGGGCCCGGCGTGACGGTTATCACCCAGCCTCCGGGCTTCACCACGCGCGCCAGCTCTTCTGCTTTACACGGCGCGTAAATGCGGATAACGGCGTCCATACTGACATCCTCAAACGGCAGCCGGTGGCTGGATGCCACACAGAACGTCACGCCAGCGTAACGTTTAGCCGCCGCGCGGATCGCCACTTTCGACACGTCGAGACCGAATGTCACAGCCCCCTTTTCACGCACCACATCCGCAAACCGTGCGGTGTAGTACCCTTCCCCACAGCCGATATCAAGCATGGCGGACGCCGAATCAGGCAACATGTCATCCAGCATCTGCGCTACCGTTTCCCGCAGCGGCAGATAGTGTCCGGCATCGAGAAACGCCCTGCGCGCCTGCATCATCTCTGCGCTATCGCCCGGATCGCGGGAGCGCTTGTGCTGCACCGGAAGAAGATTCACATACCCTTCTTTCGCCATATCAAACTGGTGTCCCTGCGGACAGGCATAACTTTTATCTGAGCGCGTCAGGGACGCGTGGCAAAGGGGACAGCTGAAGGACATGACAACTCCGGGAGATAAACCAAAGGGCGAAGTGTACCGCTATTCGCCCCGCTATAAAACGGCTGGATTACCGCATCACGATAAGGTGGTCAGAACCGGCAGGCAGCCCGTCAGGCTTCACGTTCTCCAGGCGCAGAACGTTGCCCATAATTTCGCTGAAGACCGGTGCGGAAACCGCTCCGCCATAGTAGGCCCCGTTTTGAGGATCGTTAATCACCACCACCAGGGCAAAACGCGGGTCGCTGGCAGGCGCAACCCCCGCGGTATAGGCGACGTATTTATCGACATATTTGCCGCTATCATCAATTTTCTTCGCCGTCCCGGTCTTCACCGCCACGCGATAGTCGCGAACGGCCGCCTTAACGCCCCCGCCGCCGGGCAGCGCAACGCTCTCCATCATGTGCTCCACCTCGTGCGCGATCTCTTCCGGCATGACGCGGTGTCCGATAACGGGGGGATCGATGCGGGTGATGGAGAGTGGACGCTCAAGACCGAAGCCGCCAATCGTCGCGTAGACGTGGGCCAGCTGGAGCGGCGTGACCATAAGGCCGTAGCCAAAGGCAAAGGTCGCGCGGTCGAGCTGGCTCCAGTATTTACGCTGTGGCAGCAGCCCCGCGCTCTCACCCGTTAGGCCAAGCCCCGTGTTGGTACCAAAACCAAAGTTTCGATAGGTATCAATCAGATGCTGAACAGGCATCGCCAGCGAGAGTCGGGATACGCCGGTGTCGCTCGATTTTTGCAGGATCCCGGTCATGGTCAGCTCAGGATAATAACCCACGTCGCGGATACGATGCCCGTCAAGGGTATACGGGTGGGTATCAATAACGCTGTCCGGCTGGACCAGCCCCTGCTGCAGGGCCGTCATCAGCACCAGCGGCTTGACGGTCGAACCAGGCTCGAACGTATCGCTGATTGCGCGGTTGCGAAAATCGTTTATCGTCGCACCTTCCCGGTTATTGGGGTTGAAATCAGGATAGCTCGCCATGGCGAGTATTTCCCCGGTGGGGATATTGATTAACACGGAGGCCCCTGACTCGGCCTTATTCCAGGCGACGGCATTATCCAGCGCGTCTTCGGTAATGGTTTGCAGCCGCTCGTCAATGCTCAACTGGATGTTATGCGCCGGCGTGGGCGCCACTTCCGTCAGGTTTTCAACCACGCGCCCGTAGCGATCCTCCCTTACCTGTCGGATACCCGCTTTACCCGTCAGCTGCGCATTGAAGCTTTTTTCCACCCCTTCAATGCCCTGTCCGTCAATATTGGTGAAGCCAATCAGATTTGCCGCCACGTGGCCTGCCGGGTAAAAACGGCGGGATTCATCGCGTAAATTAATGCCGGGCAAATTAAGTTTATCAATCCACTTTGCCTGTGCTGGATCGACCTGACGCGCCAGGTAGATGAAGCGGCCCTGGGGATTAGCGTTAATTCGCGAAGCAAGCGTGTTCAGTGAGAGATGCAGCGCATTTGCCAGCGCCTGCCAGCGTTCATCAAAACCGACGCCCCCTTTCGCCCGCACGGTTTTAGGATCGGCCCAAACGGCCCGGACAGGCACGCTGACCGCCAGGGGTCGCCCTTCGCGATCCATAATCATCCCACGCGGCGCATCAATCGCCAGCTGACGGAGGGATCGCATATCTTCCTGCTTCACCAGATTGTCGGGTTTAATGATTTGTAGCCAGGCAACGCGGCCAAGTAAGAAGGCCAGACTGCAGAAAATAGCGAAACAGAGCAGCGCAAAACGCGCCGGCGTGAAATTGCCAGCGGTTATTATCAATTTCTTCTTCACCTGAACCCCGGGACTGTTAAACAACGCCCTGATTTAACGAGAAAAGATGCGCTTTGGGAGGCGAAACTGTGCTACTAACCTCGCAGCTTTGCAACAAGTTGCTAACAAGGCCGGAGATTGCAATATTTTGAAAGAAAGGGAATAAAAAAGCCCCGCATGATGCGAGGCTTTATGTCTGAGATTGAAGCGCTATGCGCCCCAGTCAGCAGCGGTTCGATCAGATAGCAGTTACGTTAACTGCAGCTGGGCCTTTCTGGCCGTCCTGAATTTCGAACTCAACGTTCTGGCCTTCAGCCAGAGTTTTGAAGCCGTTACCCTGGATTGCAGAGAAGTGTACGAACACGTCTTTGCTGCCGTCAGCAGGAGTAATGAAACCAAAACCTTTAGACTCGTTGAACCACTTAACTTGACCTTTAATCTTTGCCATTTTGCAAAATTCCTTAGAGTGTTTTCTTAGCCCGCAGGCATTAACTGAGATAAAACTGAGACATTACTGCATGAGGCACTAATATAAGGTTCGGCAGAGAAGCGGTATTCAACGACAACGTGTTTACTCAGGACTTCTTTACTGAAAATGCCACACATAAACAGAACTGTACCTCGTTTGACCCAAAACGTGTTATCACACACTATGTTTAATATGGCAAGCCATTTTTAAACATGTCTCGATCCGCCGCACAAATTCGAACACTGTCTGTAAGGATTTGCACAATTATGCGCTTCACAAACAGACGGCTTTACTCACTTACACAGACTCAACGCTGCTTACGCAACCGCTGTAAACTAAGACTTTTTTAACATAGCTCAATCATTACAATGCGTCCAGCTGACGGGAAAAGAAATCTTCGGCGTTGATTGAGTTAGAACAAATTGTGAAAACTTATGCTTAAATCATTGTAACGTGACCGTATTGTTTCAGGCAAAAATGATGTTAATAAACCACGACCCGCTGTATTAAAATGCACCAGATAATAAACAGGATTATGCACCAAAATAATGAAATTTTTATGACTCTGCATCAAAACAAGGCAAGCAAAACGTTTCGATAAAAATAAAACATTCCTGACAACGAATACATACACAATATATGCAACAATGCATCGCTTCGTTTATAAGGGTAAATATTCGCCAATTTTCAGTATCCTGAAAGGATTATTAACTGACGCTACATTATCCAGCGCGTCAGTTAATTCTTTTATCGGGTCATCCAGCGCTTCATCTGCCAGTTCAAACACCCCCCAGTGCACAGGGAACGCCAGAGGGCAACCTAACTGCTGCCACAGCGCAACGGCAGACTGGGGATCCATATGGTGTACGGCCATAAACCATCGCGGAGCATAGGCACCAACGGGCAATGCTGCCACATCAATCTGCCCCAGACGTTCCGGTATCAACAGCAGCTCAGGCGAATAGCCGGTATCGCCGCTAAACCAGAACCGGTGATGTCGCCCTTCAAAGACCCAGCCGCACCATAATGAGCGATTTCGGTTCCAGAGCGTGCGCATACTCCAGTGCTGCGCCGGTACGGCTGACAATGTCATCCCCTGCCAGGTAAAACTCTGCCACCAGTCGAGCTCAACCACCTGTTTTGCACCCCGGCGACGAAACCAGCCGCCCAGACCTAAAGGAACAAATATACTGACGTCGGGAAAGCGTTTGAGAATGTGGCGAATTGTGAGTTCATCAAGATGATCGTAATGATTATGCGAGATGACGACTGCGTCAAGTTGGTGCAGTTGATCGACAGACAGTGCCGGAGGCGTTTTACGCTGCGGCCCTAAGAAAGGGAGCGGAGAAGCGCGCCGTGAAAAAACGGGATCGGTAAGAAGGATATTGCCGTCCAGCTGCAGCAGTATGCTCGCATGTCCGAGCCACCACGCCCCATCCCCTTGTGGTTGCTGAAGATTGGCCGGTTGCCACCACTGCCGGATAAAGTCATCGTAACCGAGGGCGGGCGGCTTCGGCAGGCCGGCTTCTTTACGTTCTTTGCGCCAGCGGTCAAGGTCGCCGGGCTGGTGTCCTGCAGAAGTCGTATTACGAAAACCGTTTGGGGTGTGATGTTTCAGGGAGGGGTCATACCAGGGATTTTTCCAGACCACAGCCACCTCCCGGAATGATACGATTAGCGCTCAGCAACCAGGCGGATAAAATCGTCTTGGTCGTTGTTCTCTTCAGCGACCGCCTCTTTTGGCACGTCTTTCTCTTCCGGCTCGTTAGCCTCGCACAGACGACGCAACAGCGCATTCTGTCGCTTTTGCTGCTCAAGCAGCGCTTCCAGCAGTTCGATCTGCTCATTAGTACGTGAACTGGCACGGTTTACGAAAAACCAAATGACCAGCCCCACCAGCAGAACAACCAAAGAGATCGTCAGGGATGCCATATTTAGCAGCCCTGAATTCAGTAACTCACCCATTTCACCACCTCAATAAAAGCGTCTATTTTACCACTGGCGCGAAGGAAGGAAATCACCTGAAGAAAAAATGCGTGCTACCACGGAATAAACTTATTGATTGCGCAAACGCCGCTAAAAAACTGTACATCCTGATCGCACATCACGTTGATAGTCTGCGTCCATAACACCACGCACGCTATCAGCACGATAATCAGAATCACCCAGCGTATTTTTTTCACTCCACACTCCGTTTAAAGACCTGATGCAACCAGGTTATCACGGTTATCTTAAACAAGGACTAACTGTAGCGCCATCAGGCTCTTTTCAGAATCCTGCACTTGTTTCATTACGTAAACCGTTTAGTCTGGCATTATGATAACAATGAAAAAGAGGTAATAATGCGCTTAATTATTCGAACAATTGTTGCACTGGCGATACTCTGGATAGGCCTTCTGTTAACGGGTTATGGCGTGCTGGTGGGAAGCACCGAAAATGCAGCAGGGCTGGGCATACAATGTAAATATTTAACAGCACAGGGAGTCAGCACCGCGCAGTATCTCCATTCGGACAGCGGGATCGTTGGTTTAACCAACTGCCCGGTACTGCGTAAGACCTCCGTCGTGATTGATAATGGCTGATCCACAGCGTGAATGCCGAATAAAAAAACGCCGCAAAGATGCGGCGTTTTTTATGCTAACCAGGCTTAAAACGGATAGTCGTGGTAACCCATCTGTTCTGAAATCTTGCGCGCGGCGGTATGCAGAATAGCCACATACTCGTGCAGGCGCTCTTCCGAGAAGCGCAGCGTTGGGAAAGAGATGCTCAACCCCGCAATCACGACGCCAAAGCGGTCAAACACCGGAACGCCAATACAGCGCAGCCCTTCTTCCTGCTCTTCGTTATCCTCGCCATACCCTTGTTCACGCACCTTGTCGAGCACCGTTAATAACTCTTCGGTGCTGGTTATGGTGCGTTCAGTGCTGCGTTTGTACTCCACGCCATCGAGGATCTGTTTTACCTCTTCACGATCGCGCCACGCCAGCAGAACCTTACCAATTGCCGTGCTGTAAAGCGGGTTGCGACGACCAATGCGCGAATACATACGCAGGTTATACATGGAGTCGATTTTATGGATGTAAACAATACTGTCTTCATCCAGCGCACCCAGGTGGATAGTCTCTTTGGTCAGGCGGGAAATCTCACGCATCTGAATATCCGCGCTACGGATCAGATCCACGTTTTGTAATGCCCTGGCACCCAGTTCAAACAGTTTCAGCGTCAGAGAGTATTTTTCAGACTCCCCTTCCTGTGCAACGTAACCCAGTGATTTCATGGTTTGCAAAAAGCGATAAACGGTGCTTTTCGACATCATCACGCGCTGTGACAACTCTGTGATACCAATTTCACGCTCTTCCCCGAGCGCCTGTAAGATGCCAAACACCTTCAGCACGGAAGAAACAGAATCTGGCTGTTTATCCAAATCCGCAATTGCCATTTACCACCTCATAGAGAGTGTTTTATAAAAATCAGAACCGGTTTTTATTATAAATTCCCGTCATGTTACCTGCAATCAATCCGCGTTTACTTCGTTACAAATCTGCGACATAAAACGGTGTTGACGATGCTAAAATAGTTACCCTGAGAATAATTTCACTCTGAGCTATTTATCCCCGATGGAAAAGAACCTTTCCGATGGCCTGCCTTTGCCCCAGCGGTATGGCGCTATCGCTACGATAATTATTGGTATCTCAATGGCCGTCCTTGACGGCGCCATTGCGAACGTTGCCCTTCCCACCATTGCCACCGATCTGCATGCTTCCCCGGCCAGTTCGATATGGATTGTTAACGCCTATCAGATTGCGATTGTGGTTTCCCTGCTCTCCTTCTCTTTTCTGGGCGATATGTTCGGCTACCGTCGGGTATATCAGTGCGGGCTGGTGGTATTTACCTTCACATCACTGCTGTGCGCCCTTTCGGACTCTCTGCATACGCTGACGCTGGCGCGCATCGCGCAAGGTTTTGGCGGCGCGGCGCTGATGAGCGTCAATACGGCGCTAATCCGCCTAATCTATCCGCAGCGTCATCTGGGGCGCGGCATGGGGATAAACTCGTTTATTGTCGCGGTCTCATCTGCCGCCGGGCCAACCATTGCGGCCGCTATACTTTCTGTCGCCTCCTGGCAATGGCTGTTCGCCATAAACGTGCCGCTGGGTATCGTGGCCATCTTCTTTGCCCTGCGTTATCTCCCCGCTAACGGCCCGAAAAGCACCATGCCGCGCTTTGACGTGGCAAGTGCAGTGATGAATGCGCTCACCTTTGGTCTGCTGATTACCGCCCTGAGCGGCTTTGCGCAGGGTCAATCTCTGCTGCTTACCGCCGCGGAGCTTGTTGCCCTGCTAGTGACGGGCTTCTTCTTTGTTCGCCGACAGCTTGCCCTGCCGGTACCTTTACTGCCGGTCGATCTGCTGCGTATCCCCCTCTTTTCGCTCTCCATCTGCACCTCCGTCTGCTCGTTCTGCGCCCAGATGCTGGCTCTGGTTTCTCTGCCCTTCTTCCTGCAAAGCGTGATAGGACGTTCCGAAGTGGAGACCGGGCTGCTGTTAACCCCCTGGCCGCTGGCGACGATGGTGATGGCACCGCTTGCCGGTTATTTAATAGAACGTGTACATGCCGGTTTGTTGGGTGCGGTGGGGCTGGCAGTGATGGCAACCGGTCTTTTTGCGCTGGCGCTGCTTCCGTCATCGCCAGGCGATCTGGACATTGTCTGGCGCATGGTTCTGTGCGGTGCCGGGTTTGGCCTGTTCCAGTCCCCCAACAACCACACCATTATTACCGCGGCGCCGCGACATCGCAGCGGAGGTGCCAGTGGCATGCTGGGGACCGCGCGTCTGCTGGGACAAAGCACCGGTGCGGCGCTGGTTGCCCTGATGTTTAACCTTGCCGGGCAAAACGGTAATCACGTTGCGCTTCTCACCGCAGGCGCCCTTGCCACCCTGGCAGCCATCGTCAGCGGTCTGCGCGTGACCCAACCCGGCGTTCAGGCATAAAAAAAGCCGGGCGGAGTCTTCTCCTGCCCGGCTTATTTACGCTCTTAGCGTTACTTCAGGTATTCCCCACTGCGCAGCGCTTCAATACGTTTATCCAGCGGAGGGTGAGACATAAACAGCTCGCTCAACGACTTTGATTTGCCATTGATGCAGAAGGCCATCATGCTGTTCGCTTCCTGCGGCTCGTAGCTGGTTTTCAGACGCTGCAGAGCTGCAATCATCTTCTCACGCCCCACCAGCTTCGCAGAGCCAGCATCCGCATGGAACTCACGATGACGAGAGAACCACATGGTGATAATGCTCGCCAGGATACCGAACACCAGTTCCAGCACCATGGATACAGCGAAGTAGATCAGCGGGTTACCGTTGCTCTCCTCACCTTCATCGCGGTTGCCGCCCATGAAGCCAGCCGCAATCTGCGCCAGGATACGGGAGATAAAGATAACGAAGGTGTTCACCACGCCCTGAATCAGCGTCATGGTTACCATGTCACCGTTGGCAATATGGCTGATTTCATGCGCGATAACCGCTTCGGCTTCGTCACGGCTCATGTTCTGCAACAATCCGGTGCTCACGGCAACCAGTGACGCATCACGACGGGCACCCGTGGCAAACGCGTTAATATCCGGGGCATGGTAAATAGCAACCTGCGGCATCGCAATGCCTGCCTGCTTAGACTGCTGTGCCACCGTATTCATCAGCCACTGTTCCATATCGTTACGCGGCTGTTCAATCACCTCACCGCCTACGGATTTCAGCGCCATCCATTTTGACATCAGCAGGGAAATGAAAGAGCCACCAAAACCAAACAGCAGCGCCATAATCAACAGACCCTGAACGCTGCTCGACTGAATTCCTGTCAGGCTTAGCACGAGCCCGAAAACCACCATCACCGCCAGGTTGGTGAGCAGGAAGAGCGCGATTCGCATCATAATTTTCTTTTAACCTCAGTTTAACAAAACGCACTATGCGATTACCCACATCGTATGGGTATTACGGCTATTTTCAAGCATCCGGTAGGCGTAAGTCACCAGAAAGACACAACTTTACACAATTGGAAATCAGCCTGACGGAAGGATGCAGAACAAAAAGAAACAGGCACAATTTCTTGTGCCTGTTGGGAGATTATTTTGCCGGAGCGGGCTGTACGGCAGGCTTATCTTTTTCCAGATTCGCCAGGTCGAGCGCGATATGCACCGTCTCGTCCAGGTACGGATCCGGCTCCTGGTAATCTTTTGGCAGATCGTCCAGTTTTTTGAGCAGAGGTTTACCTTCTCGCTTGAAGCGATCGTTGATACGCGCCAGACGCGTTGCATCGTCCTCGTTGTTCTCTTTTTCACGCTGAGCGTAGTTCAGAGAAACAATATTCCGCTTATCTTTCAGGGCATTGAAACGCGCAATGTCCTTCATGATGTACTGGAATTCCGGATCTTTCGCGATGCGGTCATTATGCGCTTTCAGCAGCTCAGGACCAAACTGCGTCATATCACCGGCTTTAACGAACGTCGCAGCGTTGATGCTGTCCCACGGCAACGCGTTATCTTCAAACTTCTCGCCGGTTTCGGTCTCTTCCGTGCCGGTCGGCATCATGATATCCGGCGTTACGCCTTTACGCTGCGTACTGCCGCCGTTAACGCGGTAGAACTTCTGAATGGTGTACTGAACGGAGCCCAGCGCAGGCCATTCCGGACGCAGCATCTGATCGTAAATACGGTTCAGCGAGCGATACTGCTGAACGGTACCTTTACCGAAGGTGGGTTCACCCACGATCAGCGCGCGGCCATAGTCCTGCATTGCAGCGGCAAAGATTTCAGATGCGGACGCGCTGAAGCGGTCAACCAGGACCACCAGCGGGCCTTTGTAATAGACCACACCGTCGTTATCGGCATCTTCACGAACTTTACCGTTGTTATCACGCACCTGTACCACCGGGCCAGACGGGATAAACAGGCCAGAGAGCGACACCGCTTCAGTCAGCGCACCGCCACCGTTCGTACGCAGGTCGATGATAACGCTGCTCACGTTCTGCTTCTCAAGTTTCTGCAGCTGAACTTTTACATCGTCGGTCAGCCCCACGTAGAAGCCAGGAATATCCAGGACCCCCACCTTCTCTTTACCCACGGTTTTCACCGACATTTTCACCGCGCGGTCTTCCAGACGGATCCGCTCACGGGTCAGGGTCACGATACGGGTTTTGGTGCCTTTACCGGCCGGCAGAATTTCGAGGCGAACTTTGCTCCCTTTCGGACCTTTGATCAGCGCAACCACATCGTCCAGACGCCAGCCAATAACGTCAACCATGCTCTGACCGGTTTGTCCTACGCCCACAATGCGATCGCCTACGCTAATCGCTTTGCTTTTGGATGCCGGGCCGCCTGCAACCATGGAGTTGATCACCGTGTAGTCATCGTCCATCTGCAGCACCGCGCCAATACCTTCCAGAGACAGGCTCATCTCGGTATTGAACTGTTCGGTGTTGCGTGGAGAAAGATAGTTGGTGTGCGGATCGATTTCGTGCGCAAAGGCGGTCATCGCCAGTGAGAAAACATCCTCACTGTTGGTCTGCGCCAGACGACGAATGGCAAATTTGTAACGACGCGTCAGCGTGTCGCGGATCTCTTTCTCATCTTTACCGGTCAGCTTGAGGCTCAGTTCGTCGTATTTGACCTTGCCATCCCACAGCGCGTTCAGCTCGGCTTCGTCTTTCGGCCAGGGCGCTTTGCTGCGATCGAGATTAAAGGTGTCGTTGCCGGTGAAGTCCATCGGACGTTCGAGCACTTTCAGCGCGTACTGATAGCGCTCAAAGCGGCGCTTTTGCGACAGGTTGTAGAGATCGTAGAACAGATCCAGCTTGCCTGACCGCAACTCATCACCCACCTCGGATTTGCGCTTAGCGAACTGCTCGACATCGCTGGCGAGCAAAACGTTATGGCTGTAATCCAGCAAGTTCAGATAGCGGTCAAAGATTTTGGCCGAAAAGGCCTGATCGAGATCGAACTGACGATAGTGCGAGCGGGTAAAGCGAGAGGTTACACGCTCGCTTACCGTCGCGTGCTGCGTCTCTTCCTTGAGTACCGGAATTTGATCAACACGTGTGATATCGTCCACTGCGAAAGCATGGCCTGTTATGGCAAACAGGCCCGCCAGCGCGGTGAGCTTAAAAAAAGTGTTCATGCCAGGCTTGGCCTCCGTTTCAGAACAACAAGTGTTCTGCGCGTACAATCATTGACATACCAGAAGTCAGCTGTACACGAACGCCATCTTTGGTGATTTCCAGTACGGTGGCGTCCATAGCGTTGTTGCCCGCTTTTACCTTCAGAGCCTGACCCACGCTCAGGGCGTTAATGTCAGAAACCGGAGTATGACGCGGCTCTTCACGAGGCGCGCGAGGGGCTTTCGCTGCTGGTTTGTCTGCACGCGGTTTGCGATCGTTATTGTCGTGACGACGCGGCGCTGGGCGTGGTTTACGCTCACGACGAGGCGCTTCTTCCTGGCCGTTTGCCGCTGCGGCTTCGCGTTTTTTCGCTTGCTGTTCTGCACGTTGTGCCTGAACGCGTGCTTTGGCTTCTTCCAGCTGCTTGCGCGCGTGCTCAACATGCTGCTCGTCCAGCTCACCGCAAGGGTTGCCGTCGAGATCCACGCGGGTTGCGCCCGGTTTGATACCGTACAGGTAACGCCAGCTCGAAGTATAAAGACGTAAGGCAGAACGCAGCTGAGTTTTGCTGAGGTTCATTTCCCCTTCAACACGCGCCACCAGATCCTGAAAAATACCGACTTTCAGGGGACGAGCTTCACCTTCCGCGCTGAAGCACTGCGGGAAACGCTCGGCCAGAAATGCGATAACTTCTTTACTGCTATTCAACTTAGGTTGATTTTCCATGAAATTTCCTGATTACAACGGACGTTGCCAACAAGCGCAGGCATGAACAGGCGTCATTATAATGACGCTATCAGTAAATGCTACGTTATCCGTTGATTATCCTGCGACGCTCGCAAAGAATTTTTGATAATCGGTTGCAGCGAGGACGTTTTCCAGATTCGCTGCCAACTCGCGCAGCCCCTGTTCGTCCTCGCTTGTAAAGCGACTGAAGACCGTACTGTCGATATCCAGAACGCCAATAATCTGATTTTTTACCACCAGCGGCAGAACGATTTCTGAATTGCTGGCAGCATCACAGGCAATATGCCCGTCAAACGCATGCACGTCTTCCACGCGCTGAACCTGATTCTCGGCCACCGCGGTACCGCATACGCCGCGCCCTACCGGAATGCGCACGCAGGCCAGTTTGCCCTGAAACGGGCCCAGCACCAGCGTTTCACCTTCCAGGAGATAAAAGCCAGCCCAGTTCACATCGGATAGCCGTTCGAACAGCAATGCGCTAGTATTTGCCAGAGTGGCTAAGAAGCTGGTTTCACCTGCCATCAATGCCTTAAAATCGCGGTTCAGATCCGCGTAGAATTCTGTTTTGTTCATTATTCAATCACTTAGTTGTCTTACAAAATTACCGCATAGCCTATTAAAATAAGCAATAAATGCGCTCATGCTCAAGATGAATCCGTTCATGAGTTAATATAACGTTCAACAATACTTATTTGCGCGCAGCTGATGGCCTTAAAAACAACCAAAATTACGCCGACAAAAAAGATAACTGTCCATACGGTAAGCGAAGCTTTGCCTCGTGCACATTATCAGCGTTGCCCCCAGTGCGATACGCTTTTTATGTTGCCGAAGATGAAATCGCACCAAAGCGCCTTTTGTCCCCGCTGCGACGCTAAAATTCGTGACGGCCGCGACTGGTCGTTAACGCGCCTCGCCGCCATGGCCGTCACCATGCTGCTGCTGATGCCCTTCGCGTGGAGCGAACCGCTGCTAAAACTCTACCTGCTTGGTGTGCGCATTGACGCCAACGTGCTGCAGGGTATCTGGCAGATGACGAGCCAGGGCGATCCTCTCACCGCTGCCATGGTGCTGTTCTGCGTTGTCGGCGCGCCGCTGGTGCTGGTTGCCGCCATTGCTTACCTGTGGTTTGGCAACATTCTGGGGATGAACCTGCGTCCGGTATTGCTGATGCTGGAAAAGCTCAAAGAGTGGGTCATGCTGGATATCTATCTGGTGGGCGTGGGCGTGGCATCCATCAAGGTGCAGGACTATGCCTTTCTGCAGCCGGGCGTCGGGCTTTTTGCTTTTATCTGCCTGGTATTGCTCAGTATCCTGACGCTGATCCATCTGAACGTTGAGCAGCTTTGGGAGCGTTTTTACCCTCAGCGCCCTGCCACCCGCCCGGATGAGAACCTTCGCGTCTGTCTGGGATGCCATTACACCGGGCTGCCCGACAAGCGTGGACGCTGCCCGCGCTGCCATATACCGTTGAGGCTACGGCGCAACAACAGCCTGCAAAAATGCTGGGCGGCGCTGATTGCCTCACTGGTGTTTCTGATCCCGGCCAATATGCTGCCGATTTCCATTATCTACGTGAACGGTAGCCGTCAGGAAGATACTATCCTCTCCGGTATTATCTCCCTTGCGCACAGCAACGTTGGGGTGGCGGCCATCGTGTTTATTGCCAGTATCCTGGTTCCCTTTACCAAAGTGGTGGTGATGTTTACCCTGCTGGTCAGCATTCACTTTAAGTGTGAACAAGGTTTACGTACCCGTATTCTGCTTCTGCGATTCGTCACCTGGATTGGCCGCTGGTCAATGCTGGATCTGTTTGTGATTTCGCTGATGATGTCGCTGATCAATCGCGACCAGCTTCTTGCTTTTACTATGGGACCCGCGGCTTTTTATTTCGGCTCTGCGGTGATATTGACTATTCTTGCTGTGGAATGGCTGGATAGCCGCTTACTTTGGGATGCACATGAGTCAGGAAACCCCCGCTTCGCCGACTGAAGCGAGAATTAAAACTAAACGCCGCATTTCGCCATTCTGGTTGCTGCCCGTCATCGCGCTGATGATTGCAGGCTGGCTTATCTGGACGAGCTATGAAGATCGCGGCAGTACCGTCACCATTGATTTTCAGACCGCCGACGGCATCGTCGCCGGGCGAACCCCCGTTCGTTTTCAGGGGGTAGAAGTCGGTACGGTTCAGGACATCTCCCTTGGCAAAGGGCTTAACAAGATTCAGGTGCGGGTCAGTATCAAATCTGACATGCAGGATGCTCTTCGCAGCGAAACGCAGTTCTGGCTGGTGACGCCGAAAGCCTCTCTGGCCGGCGTCTCCGGGCTGGATGCGCTGGTTGGCGGTAACTACATTGGTATGATGCCGGGTAAAGGTGAACCGCAGGATCACTTTGTCGCGCTGGATACGCAGCCGAAATACCGCCTCAATAACGGCGATCTGATGATCCATCTTCAGGCACCGGATTTGGGCTCGCTGAACAGCGGCTCGCTGGTTTACTTCCGCAAGATTCCGGTTGGCCGCGTGTATGATTACACCATCAACCCGAACAAACAGGGCGTAACCATTGATGTGCTGATCGAACGTCGGTTCACCAATCTGGTGAAAAAAGGCAGCCGCTTCTGGAATGTCTCCGGCGTGGACGCCGACCTCAGCCTGAGCGGTGCAAAAGTGAAGCTTGAGAGCCTGGCCGCGCTGGTGAATGGTGCCATTGCCTTTGACTCCCCGGAAAATTCAAGCCCTGCCACGGCCGATGACACGTTCGGTTTATACCCGGACCTGGCGCACAGCCAGCGTGGCGTGATCGTTAAGCTTGTTCTGCCTGATGCTAAAGGACTGAAAGCGGGTTCCACGCCGCTGATGTACCAGGGACTGCAGGTCGGCCAGCTCACCAAAATGACGCTTAATCCGGGCGGTTCGGTGACCGGCGAAATGACGGTCGACCCGAGCGTGGTCGATCTCCTGCGCGAGAAAACGCGCATCGAAATGCGCAGTCCGAAGCTCTCCCTGAACGATGCCAGCCTCAGCGCACTGCTTACCGGAAATACCTTTGAACTGATCCCTGGTGAAGGTGAGCCAAGCAACAGCTTCGTCATTGCCCCGGCGGATAAAGCGCTGCTGCAAAAACCGGGCGTCGTGACGGTTACGCTGAATGCGCCCGAAAGTTACGGCATTGAGGCCGGTCAGCCGCTGATTCTGCACGGCGTACAGGTGGGTCAGGTGCTGGAGCGAACGCTCTCCGAAAATGGCGTGAGCTTCTCGGTTGCTATCGATCCGCAATACAGCAACCTCGTCCATGGCGACAGTAAATTCGTGGTGAACAGCCGCGTCGATGTGAAGGTGGGCCTGGACGGCGTGGAGTTCCTCGGTGCGAGCGCCAGCGAATGGGTTAACGGCGGCATTCGCATTTTGCCGGGCAATAAAGGCCCCGTTCGCGACAGCTACCCGCTCTACGCCAACCTGGACAAAGCGATTGAAAACAGCCTGAGCGATTTGCCAACTACTACCCTGACCTTAAGCGCCGAGACGCTGCCGGACGTTCAGGCGGGCTCCGTGGTGCTCTACCGCAAGTTTGAGGTCGGGGAGGTGATCGCCGTTCGCCCTCGTGCGGACGCGTTTGATATCGAACTGCATATCAAACCCGAATACCGTAAGCTGCTGACGCCAAACAGCGTCTTCTGGGCCGAGGGCGGCGCGAAGGTGCAGCTTAACGGTAACGGGCTGACCGTGCAGGCCTCCCCGCTCTCTCGCGCGCTGCGCGGGGCAATCAGCTTCGATAACCTCAGCGGCGCAGGCGCGAACCTGCGCAAAGGCGATAAGCGAATTCTCTTCCCGTCCGAAACCGCCGCACGTGCCGTGGGTGGGCAGATTACCCTGCATGCCTTCGATGCCGGCAAGCTGGCAGAAGGCATGCCAATTCGCTACCTGGGCATTGATATCGGGCAGATCCAGAAGCTGACGCTGATCACCTCGCGCAACGAGGTGCAGGCCACCGCGGTGCTTTATCCGGAATATGTGCAGACCTTCGCCCGAACGGGTTCACGCTTCTCGGTGGTGACCCCGCAGATTTCAGCCGCAGGTGTTGAGCACCTCGACACCATTCTGCAGCCTTACATCAACGTCGAGCCCGGCCAGGGCAAAGCCCGCCGTGATTTCGAGCTGCAGGAAGCCACCATCACCGACTCACGCTACCTTGGCGGCCTGAGCATTGTGGTCGAAGTACCGGAAGCAGGTTCGCTTGGCATCGGTACGCCGGTACTGTTCCGCGGCATTGAGGTGGGTACGGTAACGGGTCTCACGCTCGGCACGCTCTCCGACCGCGTGATGGTGGCGTTACGCATCAGCGAGCGTTACCAGCACCTGGTCCGTAATAACTCGGTGTTCTGGCTGGCGTCCGGCTATTCGCTGGACTTCGGCCTGACGGGTGGCGTGGTGAAAACCGGTACCTTCAACCAGTTCATCCGCGGCGGTATTGCGTTTGCCACCCCGCCGGGAACGCCGCTGGCGCCGAAGGCGCAGCCGGGTAAACACTTCCTGCTGCTGGAAAGCGAACCGAAAGAGTGGCGCGAATGGGGCACTGCCCTGCCGCGTTAATCTGACAGGCTCCGGTGTCAACGCGCCGGAGCCTTTATGTTACACTGCGCACCTGAACTTTTCCCTGTGGTGTGCTCGTGGCTCAAAACTCCGTATTTCTTCCTGAACAATTCCTGGCGCAGATGCGCGAGGCGCTTCCCTCTCATCTGTCGCTGGACGAATTTATCGCCGCCTGCCAGCGTCCGTTACGTCGGAGCATTCGCGTTAACACGCTGAAAATCAGCGTCGAGGATTTTTTGGCGCTGGTTTCTCCGTACAACTGGCAACTTACGCCGGTTCCGTGGTGTGACGAGGGATTCTGGATCGATCGCGATGACGAAGACGCCGTGCCGCTGGGAAGTACTGCAGAACATCTGAGCGGTCTTTTTTATATTCAGGAAGCAAGCTCAATGCTGCCGGTTGCCGCCCTGTTCGCCGATGGCAACGCGCCTGAACGCGTGATGGATGTCGCCGCCGCGCCCGGCTCGAAAACCACGCAGATTGCCGCCCGCATGGGTAACCGCGGGGCGATTCTCGCCAATGAGTTTTCCGCCAGCCGCGTGAAGGTGTTGCATGCCAATATCAGCCGCTGCGGTATTCACAATGTCGCTTTGACGCATTTCGACGGACGCGTCTTTGGCGCCGCCCTGCCGGAAATGTTTGATGCCATCCTGCTGGACGCCCCCTGCTCAGGAGAAGGGGTGGTGCGTAAAGATCCCGATGCGTTAAAGAACTGGTCGGTGGAGAGCAATCTTGAGATCGCCGCCACGCAGCGCGAGCTGATCGATAGCGCGTTCCACGCCCTGCGCCCCGGCGGCACGCTGGTGTATTCAACGTGTACTTTAAACCGGGATGAAAACGAAGACGTCTGCCTGTGGCTGAAAGCGCAATACCCGGATGCCGTTGAGTTCATGCCGCTTAACGATCTGTTCGCCTCGGCACAGGAGGCGGTCACGCCGGAAGGTTTCCTGCACGTATTCCCTCAGATTTACGACTGCGAAGGGTTCTTCGTGGCCCGCCTGCGTAAAACTCAGGCGGTAGCTCCCCTCCCCGCCCCTAAATTCAAGGTCGGAAATTTCCCGTTTGCACCACTCAAAGGCCGCGATGCCGCACAGCTTGAAGCCGCTGCCCGCAAGGTTGGGCTGGACTGGGATGAGAGTCAGCGCCTCTGGACGCGAGACAAAGAGATATGGCTGTTCCCGGCGAATATCGAGCCGTTGATTGGCAAAGTGCGTTTTTCCCGTATCGGGATTCGCCTGGCGGAAGTGCACAATAAGGGGTATCGCTGGCAGCACGAGGCGGTCATCGCGCTTGCCGGGCATGCAAATACTTTCGCCCTGACGCACCAGGAAGCTGAAGAGTGGTACCGTGGACGCGACGTTTATCCTGACGGCACGCCTTCCGCTGATGAAGTGGTGGTGACCTATCAGGGATACCCGCTGGGGCTGGCAAAAAAGGTTGGCTCAAGGCTTAAAAATAGCTATCCACGCGAGCTGGTCCGCGATGGCCGTCTGTTTACCGGTAACGATCGCACTGCCTGAAAAAAGCGCATTTTTTTACTGGCGATTTTGCTCTCCTTGTCTACGATCAAAAATGGATGCCCATACTGGTCATACCAGATTTTGACAACCGACCCGGAGAGCACTATGACGAAAACCAGCGTGCGTATTGGCGCTTTTGAGATCGACGACGCAGAGCTGCGCGGCGAAGCACAAGGCGATCGAACGTTAAGTATTCCCTGCAAATCCGACCCGGATTTGTGCATGCAGCTCGATGCATGGGATGCAGACACCAGCGTCCCGGCAATACTTGATGGCGAACACTCTGTTCTTTACCGTGAGCATTACGATAGTAAAACCGATGCCTGGGTCATGCGTCTTGCCTGACCTAAGAGAACCCGCCCGAAGGCGGGTTATTTATTACTGTAGCTGCGCCAGCGTAAAGTAACCGTCGAATACCGCACCGGTATCAATATAGTGCAGGTTAGAAAAATCATACCGTCTGTCGACGGGCGTATGGCCGAACCAGAAATGATCCGCGCCGCTAATCCCCTGCCCTTTGCCCACCATAAATCCCATCAGGCGGTCGCGATCCCACAACACGCGCTGGGCGCTTACCGGTTTTTCCCAGCGGTATTCCTCCGCCGGGTAATCCGCGTGAGCAATAACATTAAGGCCGTTTGCGCAGGTTATCTCAATAATATGCGGCAGCTCCCGGCAGGCGTTAAGTAACGTTCGCGCCAGCGCCTGCTGCTCATGCTCAAGGCGCGTAAACCACATTCCGCCATTCATCGTCCAGACCGAAAAATCATTATTATCCAGGCTATCTATTGCCATTTGCTCATGGTTACCCCGCACGGCTCGAAACCATTTCTCGTTAATGAGCTGTAATGATTTAACGCTGTCCGGCCCCCGATCGATCAGATCGCCAACGGAAATAAGTAAATCCTCATAAGGATTAAAATGACGGCGTTTCAGTTCCTCCATGAGCCTCTGGTAACAACCGTGTATGTCACTGACAACCCAGACGTGACGCCACTCTCCACTTTCGATTCGCTGATACATAAGGCCTCCCTTAAACAGTATAGCCGCGTCAGTAAATGAAAAAGACGGGAGCGGTCCTCACCAAGTCAAACAAACGGTAAACCAAAGAGAAATAAAGATCCTCACGCTATTAATCCCTTTTTATAGGCTCCGTAGAATAAGGGTAGAAAAAAACGAGAGGTCTTCACGTGTCTAATACACAGCTACATAACGATGTGTTCTATCCGCATCGCACGAATATTATTTCCGAGCTGGTGAACGGCAAACGCGTTCCGGGGCCAATCTGGCGGAAGCGCGATTACCGACTGAAGTTCCTTTTACGTTCGCTGCTGTTCTGGTCTTCCACCCACCGTATGCTGGAAGCCCTCTCTGGTCGTGACGATTTCGACAAATTGCTGACAGCGCAAATTACGTTGCCCAGCAAGACCCATCGGCAGTACCTGATGCGCGGTCTGACGGCAAACGATCGCGCTGACGCTATCGTTAACCACTATTACTGGATTGACAGCCTGAAAGAGAGCAGTCTCGCCCAGGCGCTGACCGGCCCGCTGGAACAACCCATTGCGCACTTCCATGCAAAAGACGGCGTGACCTACACGGTTAATGCGTCCTCAGCCGGCAAAGCCGAGCGTGAAGGTGAGAGCACACTCTGGCTGCGCGACAACGAGGATACGCTGCTGGCCAGCCTGACCTTTAGCGTCGCCCGCAGCAATGCTCAGCCCGTTATGGTCATTGGCGGACTTCAGGGACCCCGTCGCTGCGTATCACGGGATGCCATTAAACTGGCAACTCGCGCCTGCCATGGCCTGTTCCCCAAGCGCGTGCTGATGGAAGTTCTTTTCCATCTGGCAGCACAGTCATCTGTCCGGGCCATTTTTGCCGTCAGCGATGAGGGGCACGTTTTCCGGGCGCTGCGCTATCGCCTCAGCAAAGGTCGTCATTTCCACGCCAGCTATGACGAATTCTGGGATTCTCTGGGCGGAAAAAAAATCTCCTCCTTCTGCTGGCAGCTTCCGCTGCAGGTGGAGCGCAAATCCCTCGACGAGATAGCGAGTAAAAAACGCGCTGAATACCGTCGTCGCTTTGAACTGCTTGATGAAATTGAAGCGTCCGTTAAGTCCCGCTTTTAAGCACAGCGCTGACTTTCGCTGACTACTCACAAAAATTTAACAAAACAGGCAAAAAGGGCTGGACTTCCGCATGCTGTGTTGTGTTATGTTTTACGAAGTCGCACAGGACGCATGCGCTGTATAAAGAAGATAACGGAGTTAACTTATTCACTTTTATACAGATAAAAAGAGACCGAATACGATTCCTGTATTCGGTCCAGGGAAATGGCTCTTGGGAGAGAGCCGTGCGCTAAAAGTTGGCATTAATGCAGGCTAAGTCGCCTTGCCTTTTAAGAATAGATGACGACGCCAGGTTTTCCAGTCCACAGCAAAAGTGGACTGAAAAAAAGCGTTAGAGCATCATTAAAAGTGAAAAACCGCAGTGCTTTCGCGAGCATCTGCGGTTTTTTATTGGAAACCTGAACGTCAGCAGAGCTTGTCAGCGCGCTCGATAAACGGTGCCAGGCTCATCTTCTGCCCCGGGTGGGCCGGGTCATCAATCTGAATCACGCTGATTGGCTGACCGCTGCTCTTGCCGCTGGCGACCTGCTGCTCTGCGGTATCATTTAACGGATATTGCACCAGCGTACTCGGGTTGATTGCGTATAACGCATGCCCCGGACGGCAGGTCAGCATCACCTCTTCGCGATTGAAGGCCCATTTGTCTTTGCCCACCTCAAAACGGCTGACGGTGATAACCTGCGGTGCCGCCAGAGCGCTTCCCGCGCAGGTCAGCAATATGAGTGAAAGTACTGTCTTTTTCATTTAATAGTTAACCTTGTCAGAAGGGTTCCCAGGTAGCAAACAGACTGACCGTTGCCAGAACCAGCGCGCCCAGCACCACCTCTGCCTGTGTCATCCTGATAAAAAGCCGTTGTGCGCGCCCGGAATCTGGACGGAATCGTGGCACCAGAAAATACCGATTTACCAGCGCAATTGCCACCATCAACGCCACGAGAGCACATTTGAACAACAAAAACTGCACGTAGCCAGACTGCCAGGGAATATGGATGCCCAGAATCAACAGCGCATTCACCACGCCGGTGAGCAGCACGCCCGCGACGGCATAATGCCCCACGCGCGAGAAACGCATCATGGTATAGATGGCCGCGTTCTGCCAGCGCCCTTTAGTCAGACGCATGCAGAACAGCAGCGGCAACAATCCACCCACCCAGGTTGCGGCACACAGCAGGTGAACAGCATGATTGAGACGCTGTATCGCCCCCACCGGACCGTCGCTCATCGCCGCGTGCCCTACCCCTGCCAGAAGGATAAGCTGTCCCATAGCGAGCAGCAGCAGCCGCGAGCCTTTCAGCGGCGCGAGCCACGCGGCGGCAACGGTGATGGCGCCGAGGATGATTTGCCACAGCCAGACGCCGCCAAACCGAGTCCCCAGCACGCTGTGCCATATTTGCGGGTTAAGTACATCGCCCCAGCCGTTGCCCATTAAGCCACCCTGAAGCATGAACATCAGGATCGCAGCGGCCAGGCTGACAATGGACGCCACCCTCTGCTGGAGCTGGAAACGCCGGGCCATCAGGCGGTGCAGCCCGGAAGGCGCAAACCAGACGCTGTAAAGCGCGTTGCCAAAAACGAGCATCAGCGCCGCAAAATGGATAAAGCGCAACCCCACGTATAACAGTGCCAGCATGCTATTTCACGCTGAAGTGATAGCTGCCTGTGGTTTTATGTCCGTCGACGGAGACCACATGCCAGTCCACCCGGTAAGCCCCCGGCGCCAGCGTCTGTTCCAGCGGAACGGTCAGCTGTGCCTTGTTCTTTTCGTCTCGCGTTGCGGTACCGGTTTTGATCACCTGCTTGTGTGCATCCGTCACCACGACGCCGCTAAATCCGGGCTCAATGCCTTCGGAGAAATTCAGCGTAAGCACCTGCGGTGCCGCCACCTGGCTGTCTGCTGCCGGGCTTTGCTGCTTAAGATGCGCATGCGCCAGTACAGAGGGCGAAAGTATCGTCGAGGCCAGAAAAACCAGCGTACATACCGCGCGGGAAGAGGAAAAACCCATCACAATCATTCCTTTTTGTTATGCCTGTATGCTAAAGAATAACGCTGTATAATAAACGAGTCGAGGATCATCCCGCTCTGCTTGTCATCGTCGCGCAATCGCGGTAACGTTGCCGCCGCAAAATAAGGAGAAGGTAATGAAGATCAATCTGGCCGCCCTTCCTCAGGACGAGATGGATAAAGTGAATGTCGATCTCGCTGCCGCTGGCGTCGCCTTTAAAGAGCGTTACAACATGCCCATCGTGGCTGAAGTGGTCGAACGGGAACAACCCGCCCACCTGCGTGACTGGTTTCGCGAAAGGTTAATCGCCCACCGTCTCGCCTCGGTCAACCTCTCCCGCTTACCATACGAGCCGAAAGTTAAATAAGCTTAACGACTCGTTACACTTCCTTACGCGGAATCTGGCAGGATAAGAAAACCCTGGTTAAATTAGGATTATTCTTTAATCCCTGCGACTCAGTGTATAAGGAAGTCACGATGTCACATTGGAATATAGCGGCAGCACAGTATGGCGGGCAGCACCATAGCGTAGATGACCACGTTGCGCACCATCTCCACTTCATTGCCGAAGCAGCACAACATCGGTGCGATTTGCTGGTCTTCCCGGAACTCTCGTTAACGGGCCCGGGCACCACGGCACTACCGCTCCCGCCCGGAGACGCTCAGCTACTGCCATTGCTAAACGCCGCCCATTTTTACCGCATTACCCTCATTGCAGGGCTTCCCGTTGAACGAAACGGTCGGCGCCAGAAAGGCCTCGCGCTGTTTGCCCCCTCTCGCGATTGCATTCTGCGTTACCCTCAGGGGAGCGGCGCCAGCCTGGTGCCGGGGGATAAACAGCTCACTATCATGGACGAGCAAGGCGATTCCCCGAATCTTGATCCGCAGGCAACGCTCTTCACCAGCTGCCAGTCGGTGAGGGATTACCGCTGGCGACAGTCTATCAACACCCTGCAGCGCTTTGCGCACAGGTATGCCATCGCGGTATTAATGGCGAATGCCAGCGCGGGCAGCGCGTTATGGGATGAAAAAGGCCAGCTGATCGTTCGGGCGGATAAAGGTGAGCTTCTGTTGACCGGCACGCGCAACGGACAGGGTTGGCAAGGCGATATCATTCCTTTAGGCTAAGCGTTTTAAGCTCAGGAGATTTTCATGCTGCGCGTCATTGATACCGAAACTTGCGATCTTCAGGGCGGAATTGTGGAAGTGGCCTCGGTCGACGTGGTTGATGGAAAAATAGTCAACCCGATGAGCCATCTGGTGCGTCCCGATCGCCCTATTAGCCCACAGGCCATGGCTATCCATCGCATTACAGAATCAATGGTGGCGGATAAACCCTGGATAGAGGACGTTATCCCGCACTACTACGGCAGCCCGTGGTACGTTGCCCACAACGCCAGCTTTGACCGCCGGGTACTCCCCGAAATGCCCGGGGAGTGGATTTGCACCATGAAGCTGGCGCGTCGCCTCTGGCCGGGGATCAAATACAGCAATATGGCGCTGTATAAATCCCGCAAGCTCAGCGTCAGAACCCCTGAAGGGCTGCACCATCACCGCGCCCTGTATGACTGCTATATCACCGCCGCGCTGCTCATCGACATTATGAATATCTCCGGCTGGACGCCGGATGATATGGCAACCATCACCGGCCGCCCTGCGCTGCTGACGACGTTTACCTTCGGCAAATACCGCGGGAGAGCGGTATCGGATATTGCGGATAAAGATCCGGGCTATCTGCGCTGGCTGTACAACAACCTCGACAAAATGAGCCCGGAACTGCGCTTAACCCTGAAACATTATCTGGGCGAAGCTTAACGCTGCGCGCGGCCTGGCAGCGTATCCTGCGCCAGGCCAATCAAAAAGGCATACTCCAGGGCCACCCCTTCGTAAGATTTGAATCGCCCCGATTTCCCCCCGTGCCCGGAGTCCATATCGGTACAGAGCAACAGCAGGTTGTCATCGGTTTTCAGTTCCCTCAGCTTTGCCACCCATTTTGCCGGTTCCCAGTATTGCACCTGTGAATCGTGCAAACCGGTCGTCACCAGCATGTGCGGGTACGCTTTCGCTTCCACGTTATCGTACGGGCTGTACTCTTTCATATAGCGATAATAGGCTTCATCCTGCGGGTTACCCCACTCCTCAAACTCCCCGGTCGTCAGCGGAATGGACTCATCGAGCATGGTTGTCACCACATCAACAAACGGAACCTGCGCAACAATGCCCTTAAAGCGATCGGGGCGCTGATTGATGACGGCACCCATCAACATTCCGCCCGCGCTGCCGCCCATGCCGAAGCAGAGCTGCGGATCGCCATAACCTTGTTCAATTAACGCATCGCAGACGTCGAGATAGTCGTTGAAGGTGTTTTTCTTTTTCAGGAATTTCCCGTCTTCATACCAGTGCTGCCCCAGCTCGCCGCCGCCGCGAATGTGGGCAATAGCGAAAACAAAGCCGCGATCGAGCAGGCTTAATCTGCTGCTGCTGAAGTCGGCATCCATGCTGGAGCCATAGGAGCCGTAGCCGTAGACCAGGATCGGATTTTTACCTTTCTGAAAATGCGCCTTGTGATAAACGAGCGAAACCGGGACCTCAACGCCGTCGCGCGCGGTGACCCACAGGTGTTCGCTGCGATAATTGTCGGAATCAAAGCCCTTCACTTCGGTTTGCTTAAGCACCTGGCGCTGTCCGGTATCCATATCCAGCTCGAAGAGCGTATCCGGCGTGGTCATGGATGAGTAGCCGTAGCGCAACCGCGACGATTCGGGTTCAGGGTTGAAGCCGATCCACGTGACGTAGGCCGGATCGTCGAACGCAATCCCAATCACCTCACGCGTTTTACGGTTGATCTGCCGGATGCTGGTCAGCCCCCGCTGACGCTCTTCCACCACCAGCCAGTCGGTAAACAGCGTGAACCCTTCCAGCATCACCTGATCCCGCGCGGGGATAAGCACCTCCCACTTGCGCTCGTCGCGCACCTTGGTTTTGTACAGACCAAAGTTTTTGCCCTCGCGATTCGAACGCAGATAAAAGCTGTGCTGGAAGTGATCCAGGCTGTACTCGTGATCCTTGCGGCGCGGCAGGAAGCAGAGCGGCTGGGCATCAGGCAGTTCGGCATCCAGGAGCAGTACTTCCGAGGTGGTGGCGCTGGCCAGGAAGATAATCACATAGTGGCGCGAGGAGGTTTTATGCAGGCTGACATAAAACGTTTCGTCTTTCTCTTCATAGACCAGCTCGTCATCGGCTGAGTCCGTGCCTACGGTATGGCGCCACACCTGATAAGGCAGCAGCGTGGAAGCATGCTTTTTGACGTAGTAGACCGTCTCGGAATCGTTCGCCCAGACAAAATCCGGGGAGACATTTTCCAGCATTTCCGGATACCAGTTGCCGGTTTCCAGATTGCGAAAACGCAGGCCGTACTGGCGACGGGAGAGATAATCCTCCGCCAGCGCCATTATGGTGTTGTCCGGGGAGATGGACATGCCGCCCAGGGTATAAAACTCGCTGTGGGCGGCTCGCTGGTTCGCATCCAGCAGAATGTCCCATTCATCCCACTCGGCGCTTAATACCGACTGTCGCTGATAGATGGGATACTCATTGCCGGGCTCGTAAATATGGCGATAGCGATAGCCGTTTTTGGTCCACGGCGCGGAGATATCGCGCTGGGGAATGCGCTGCACCATTTCGTTCAGCAGCTGGTCCTGAAGCGCCTGCTGGCTGGACATGACCTTGCGACCATAGTCGTTTTCTTCGTGCAGGTAGTCGAGCACCTCTGGCCGGGAACGCGAATCATCCCGGAGCCAGTAGTAATTATCTATACGCGTATCGCCATGCGTGACGATCGCATAAGGAGTACGTCGGGCTTTCGGTGGCATGTCATCATTCTTTTGAGTTTTACACCCTATAAGGTTGGCAAAACCCGCGCATGATGCAAGCGAAACATGACCACCGGGGCGAGAGTTAGCCCTGTAGCGTCTGTTTTTGCTCCCGGATATCTTTTTCTATCCCTTCGCGTACGTCCTGAGGGATTTTCAGCGCATCGCCGAGGGCGTTGAGATAGCTGCGTTCCATAAAGTGATCGATATCGATGGCGGCACAGCTGAGGAAATAAAGTTCCAGCGCTTCTTCCTCATTTTTCACGTTCAGCGCCAGACGCTGCGGATCGAGCGGCTGCTCAATGGCCTGAGCCACCAGCGTTCTGCCCTGCTCTTCAACCCCGGCTTCGCGCAACTGCTGTTCGATAGCCGCTCTCTCTTTATCATCAATGTGCCCGTCGCTTTTGGCGGCAAACACCAGCGCGAGAATAAGCCGCTCCGTGCGCAAATCCAGCGGAGAAGTATGCTCGCCATAGTGAGGTTCATCGCGGTGCGCCGCCCGCACTTTATCCTTGTATTTGTTCCACAGCACGGTGCCAGCGATGGCACCACCACCGGCCAGCAGCGCGCCGGTACCGTACTTCGCCAGCAGCTTGCGTGAGGATTTATTGGCAACCAGCAGCCCTGCCAGCCCGCCGAGTGCCCCCGGTACCAGCAGCTTGCTCAGCCCCTGCTCGCCGGAACCTGACGTTTTCTGTCCTAACATGGATTGCAGTTGATTTAACCAGCCTGACATGGATTCCCTCGCTTAACGGTTAACATTTTCCACAGCGTATGCGAGCAGGCGTCAGGAAATGTCCGCTAAGGCTAAAGAAGCGCAAATTTCTCATCTGCCTTTTTGCCCTGCGCAAGACAGACGCAAACGTTTTCGTTTATACTGCGCGCATCTTTTTCAGGGGGAATATTATGACTCGTTTAGGAACCGCGCTGCGGCCTGCGGCGACGCGCGTGATGCTGTTGGGATCGGGTGAACTGGGTAAAGAAGTCGCCATTGAGTGTCAGCGCTTAGGGGTGGAAGTGATTGCCGTAGACCGCTACGCTGACGCGCCCGCCATGCACGTCGCCCATCGTTCTTATGTGATTAACATGCTGGACGGCGATGCCCTGCGTACGCTCATCATGCAGGAGAAACCGGATTACGTCGTGCCGGAAATTGAAGCTATCGCAACCGATACGCTGATCGCGCTTGAGCAGGAAGGCCAGCGCGTGGTGCCCTGCGCCAGAGCGGCAAAACTGACCATGAACCGTGAAGGCATTCGCGGCCTGGCGGCGGAGGAGCTGGGGCTGCCGACCTCACGCTACCGTTTTGCGGGCGACAAAACCGCATTCCTGCAGGCCGTCGAGGAGATTGGCTACCCGTGCATCATTAAGCCGGTGATGAGCTCTTCCGGTAAAGGTCAGAGCTTTATTCGCGACAGCAGCGCGCTGGATAGCGCGTGGGATTATGCGCAACAGGGTGGCCGTGCCGGTGCCGGTCGCGTCATTGTCGAAGGCGTGGTGAAGTTTGATTTCGAAATCACTCTGCTCACCGTCAGCGCCGTGGACGGCGTCCATTTCTGCGACCCGATAGGTCACCGTCAGGAAGATGGCGATTACCGCGAATCCTGGCAACCGCAGCAGATGAGCCCCCTGGCGCTGGAGCGTGCCCGGGAGATTGCCCGTAAAACCGTTCTGGCCCTGGGCGGCTACGGCCTGTTCGGCGTGGAACTGTTCGTTTGCGGTGACGAGGTGATTTTCAGCGAAGTCTCCCCTCGCCCGCATGACACCGGGATGGTCACGCTCATTTCGCAGGATCTCTCAGAGTTCGCCCTGCACGTGCGCGCCTTCCTCGACCTGCCGGTTGGTGGCATCCGTCAGTACGGCCCGGCGGCCTCGGCGGTGATCCTGCCACAGTTGACCAGCCAGAATGTGACGTTTGATAACGTCGAAGGTGCGGTTGGCGCAGGCCTGCAGGTCCGTCTGTTCGGCAAGCCGGAGATCGACGGCACGCGTCGTCTGGGCGTGGCGTTAGCCATCGGGGATAAGGTTGACGAGGCCGTAGCAAGAGCAAAAGCGGCGGCAGCGAACGTTAAGATAGCAGGATAGAAAAAACGGGCCGAAAGGCCCGTTTTTCATGCTGCGAATAAGTTACTGCTTCGCGCCTTCAACCGCTTCGCGAGCCAGTTTCGTGATGCGATCCCAGTCGCCCGCTTCCAGCGCATCCGCCGGTACCAGCCATGAGCCACCGATGCACAGCACGCTTTTCAGCGCCAGGTAGTCGCGGTAGTTCGCCGGAGAGATACCCCCAGTCGGGCAGAAACGTACCTGAGAGAAGGGACCCGCAATCGCCTGCAGCGCTTTAGTACCGCCATTAGCTTCTGCCGGGAAGAATTTGAACTCTTTCAGACCGTAGTCCATGCCCAGCATCAGTTCTGAAACGGTGCTGATGCCCGGGATCAAAGGAATCGTGCCTTCTGTCGCGGCCTTCAGCAGCGGCTCGGTCAGGCCCGGGCTGATGGCAAACTGTGCGCCAGCTTCGGTTACTTCCGCCAACTGCTGCGCGTTGAGAACGGTACCCGCACCGATGATGGCATCCGGCACTTCTTTAGCAATGGCGCGAATGGCATCCATCGCGCAGGCGGTACGCAGGGTCACTTCCAGAACGCGAACGCCGCCCGCAACCAGCGCTTTCGCCATCGGTACAGCGTGCTCCAGCTTGTTTACCACGATAACCGGCACGACAGGGCCAGTGGTCAGGATTGCTTCTGCACTTGTTTTCCAGTTTTTCATCAGAGTTCTCTCTCGCCAGATCGTTAAAATCAAGTCGTCTTAAAACGTAATACAGGTTGCGCCCTGCTCTGCACCGGAGAGTTTCTCACGCAGCGCGCTGAACATTTCGCGTCCGGTCCCCACGCGCGATGCGCTCAGGTCAGGAATATGGGGCTGACGTGCCGCCAGCTCGGCGTCATCCACCAGCAGGGTTAACTCGCCTGTCTGGCCGTTCACGCGGATCATGTCGCCGTCGCGCACTTTCGCCAGCAAGCCGCCGTCGTAGGCTTCAGGCGTGACGTGGATGGCGGAAGGCACTTTGCCGGATGCGCCTGAGAGGCGGCCATCGGTCACTAACGCAATTTTGAAACGGCGGTCCAATAATACACCAAGTGGTGGCATAAGTTTATGTAATTCTGGCATGCCGTTCGCTTTAGGCCCCTGGTGACGTACCACCACCACGCAGTCTTTATCAAGCAGACCGGCGTCAAAGGCAGGCAACACGTCGTGCTGGCTTTCAAACACCACCGCCGGGGCCTCGATAACCTGGTTCTCTTCCGGCACGGCAGACGTTTTCATCACCGCACGACCGAGGTTACCGCTCAGTACCTTGGTACCGCCGTGGTGGGAGAAAGGTTTGTCGATAGTGGCAATTACCTGCGGATCCAGAGACGCAGTTGCCCCGTCGCGCCAGTCCAGCTCGCCGTTGTTCAGCCACGGCTCCTGGGTGTAGCGCTGCAGGCCAAATCCGGCTACGGTGTTCACGTCTTCATGCAGCAGACCGCCTTTCAGCAGCTCGCGCATCAGCAGCGGGACGCCGCCCGCGGCCTGGAAGTGGTTGATGTCCGCCGGGCCGTTCGGGTACAGGCGAGCCATCAGCGGCACCACGGAGGAAATGTCGGAGAAGTCATCCCAGTTAATCAGAATGCCCGCCGCGCGCGCCATGGCCACGAGGTGCATGGTGTGGTTGGTCGAGCCGCCGGTGGCCAGCAGGGCGACGATGCCGTTGACGATGACTTTTTCGTCGACCATTTTGCCCATCGGCATCCATTCATTGCCGTTTCCGGTCAGACGCGTCACCTGACGGGCCGCGGCCTCGGTCAGCGCCTGACGCAGCGGCGCATCCGGCTGGATGAAGGACGAACCCGGAAGCTGCATCCCCATAAACTCCACCACCATCTGGTTGGTATTGGCTGTGCCGTAGAACGTACAGGTTCCCGGCGCATGGTAGGAGGCCGCTTCGGCCTCCAGCAGCGCCTGACGATCCGCTTTCCCTTCCGCATACAGCTGGCGGATGCGCACTTTTTCTTTGTTTGGCAGACCGCTCGCCATCGGGCCGGATGGCACAAAGATGGCGGGCAGGTGACCAAATGACAGCGCCGCCATCACCAGGCCCGGGACGATTTTGTCGCAGACGCCGAGATAGAGCGCGCCATCAAACATGTTGTGTGACAGGCCCACCGCCGCGGACATTGCAATCACTTCGCGGCTCAGCAGTGACAGCTCCATACCGTCCTGCCCCTGCGTCACGCCGTCGCACATCGCCGGCACGCCGCCCGCGACCTGACCCACCGCGTTTACGCTGTGCAGCGCCTTGCGAATGATGTTGGGATAGACCTCATAGGGCTGGTGTGCGGAGAGCATATCGTTATAGGAAGTAATAATAGCGATATTGTTACGCAACATGCTTTTCAGGGAGGCTTTGTCATCGGGCTGGCAGGCGGCGAAGCCGTGCGCCAGGTTACCGCAGGCCAGCTGGGAGCGGTGAACGGTGTTGCTCTTCGCCTGTTCAATCCGGGCGAGGTAGGCCGAACGGGTCTCTTTCGAGCGCTCGATAATGCGTTGTGTTACGCGTAACAATACAGGATTCATAAAAGCTCCTTTAATTTATCTGTCCGGGCCCGGGAGTTTACAAAGTCGCTGGCAGTTGTTAACAACGCTGAAACGCTTGCTGTCCGGAGCTCAGGGGCAAAATCACTTCCGGCAGTGTAATAAAAAAAGCTCCGCGGGTGAATCCACGCGGAGCTTAAAAGTATAAAAATTGTGCCACGAGCTGTGTTAGATCATGTTACCGGTAAAATAACACTTTTGGGCTAGTGGATAATCCTACTCAAACTCGTTCCAGGAGCGACCATCGCGGGTGATCATCGCCACCGACGCGACCGGCCCCCAGGTACCCGCCTGATACGGTTTTGGTGCATCCTGATCGGCAGCCCAGGCTTCGGTGATGGAGTCGACCCATTTCCACGCCTCTTCCACTTCGTCGCGACGTACGAACAGCGCCTGGATACCGCGCATGGTTTCCAGCAGCAGACGCTCGTAGGCATCCGCCAGGTGCGTCTGGTTGAACGTTTCGGAGTAGCTCAGATCCAGCTTGGTGGTCTGCAGGTTGTGCTTATGATCCAGGCCCGGTACTTTGTTGAGGATCTGGATATCCACCCCTTCGTCCGGCTGCAGACGAATGGTCAGCTTATTCTGGGGCAGCTCCTGCCAGGACTCTTTGAACAGGTTCAGCTCAGGGTTTTTAAAGTAGACGACAACTTCGGAACATTTCGTCGGCAGACGTTTACCGGTACGCAGGTAGAACGGAACGCCCGCCCAGCGCCAGTCGTCGATATCCACGCGGATCGCCACAAAGGTCTCGGTGTTGCTGGTCTTGTTCGCGCCCTCTTCTTCCAGATAGCCCGGCACTTTTTTGCCTTGCGCAAACCCGGCGGTGTACTGGCCGCGCACGGTCTTCTCGCGCACGTTGGAACGATCGATGCGGCGCAGCGACTTCAGCACTTTAACTTTGGCGTCGCGGATGCTGTCAGCCGTCAGGTCAGACGGTGGAGACATGGCAATCATGCACAGAATTTGCAGCAGGTGGTTCTGGATCATGTCGCGCATCTGGCCGGCCTGGTCAAAGTAACCCCAGCGACCTTCAATCCCCACCTCTTCCGCCACGGTAATCTCCACGTGGTCGATGGTGCGGTTGTCCCAGTTGTTCACAAAGAGGGAGTTAGCGAAGCGCAGCGCCAGCAGGTTCAGTACCGTCTCTTTACCAAGATAGTGGTCGATACGGTAGACCTGGCACTCTTCAAAGAACTCGCCTACCTGGTCGTTGATTTCACGCGAGGTCGCCAGCGACGTACCCAGCGGCTTCTCCATCACCACGCGCGCCGGCTTGGCGTTCAGCTTCGCTTCGCCCAAACCTTTGCAGATGGCACCAAAGGTGCTTGGCGGCATGGCGAAATAGTTAATGGTGACACGGTTTTTCTGATCCAGCATGGCACCCAGACGGGAAAACGCGCTAACGTCATTGACGTCCAGGTTGCAGAAATCGAGACGACCGCTCAGGGTATCCCACAAACTTTCATCAATTTTTTCCTTCATGAAAGTTTCGAGCGCCTCGCGGACGACTTTGGTATAAGCGTCCTTGTCCCAGTCGGCGCGCCCTACACCCAGGATACGCGTATCCGGATGAATTTGGCCCGCTTTCTCCAGTTGATACAGGGAAGGCAGCAATTTTCGGCGTGCAAGGTCGCCTTTCGCGCCGAAAATGACCAGGTCACATGCCTGGGCTGTTTGCGTTACCGCCATGTCATTCTCCTCAGTTGGATCACCTGGTGCTTCTGCCAGGTATCGTTGTAATTTTATTACAATGCACTGTACTGCTTTTACGTCATTCCCGAAACCATTAGCGCTTATCGTCTCGTGCGATACGGCGATTTTTCGCCATTCAGCCAATTACGGCGACGTAATGACGCAACAGCCGTCGATAATTTGCGCAACAGGGTCATAGCAAAACCCGACATCGATCAAGTAATGAAAAAAAACAACAACATTATCTTGTCGACTGTTACCCTTTATGGAAGCCACAGGGGTAATATCGGCTAATCGAATCAAGATTTCATCAATGCGTGAAATCGTTTCCACCCCCACGAGCGCCTTGTTAACAATGAACATGCTTGAAAAAATCCAGTATCAACTGGAACACCTTAGCAAATCCGAGCGAAAAGTGGCTGAAGTCATTCTGGCCGCGCCCGCTCAGGCAATTCATTCAAGCATCGCCGCTCTGGCTCAGGAAGCTGGCGTCAGTGAACCGACGGTCAACCGCTTCTGCCGTAGTCTGGAAACGCGCGGCTTTCCTGATTTTAAACTGCATCTGGCACAAAGTCTGGCGAACGGCACACCCTATGTTAATCGTAATGTGGATGAAGACGACAGCGTAGATGCCTACACGGCGAAAATATTTGAGTCGGCCATGGCCACGCTCGATCACGTTCGCCAAAGTCTGGATATGAGTTCAGTGAACCGCGCGGTGGATTTACTCACCCAGGCCAAGCGAATTGCGTTCTTCGGACTTGGCTCGTCAGCCGCCGTGGCGCACGACGCCATGAATAAATTCTTCCGCTTTAACGTACCGGTTATTTATTCCGATGACATTGTGCTGCAACGCATGAGCTGTATGAATTGCAGTGAGGATGACGTCGTGGTACTGATTTCGCACACTGGCCGCACCAAAAGCCAGGTTGAGCTAGCGCAGCTGGCCCGTGAAAACGATGCCATGGTGATCGCCCTCACCACCGCCGGCACGCCGCTGGCGCGCGAGGCGACGCTCGCCATTACGCTGGATGTCCCTGAGGATACCGACATGTATATGCCGATGGTGTCCCGTCTGGCGCAGCTCACGGTAATCGACGTGCTGGCGACCGGTTTTACCTTACGCCGGGGCGCAAAATTCCGGGATAACTTGAAGCGAGTCAAGGAAGCGCTGAAGGAATCGCGTTTTGATAAAGAATTGCTTATAAAGAGCGATGTTCCCTGAAGTAGATAACGAAGACGTAACCAATAATTACGATGTAATGATTTTCGGCATTCGGTCCCCTCTTTGCTGCCTTGCGGCAGATGAAGGCCGATTCTATGTTCACGCAACACCAAAGTTGTTTCAGTCAACGGAGTATTACATGTCCAGAAGGCTTCGCAGAACCAAGATCGTAACCACCTTAGGCCCGGCCACCGATCGCGATAATAATCTCGAAAAAATTATCGCCGCTGGCGCCAACGTGGTGCGTATGAACTTTTCTCACGGTACGCCAGAAGACCATAAATTGCGTGCCGATAAAGTGCGTGAGATCGCCGCAAAGCTGGGCCGCCACGTCGCAATCCTCGGCGACCTGCAGGGTCCAAAAATTCGTGTATCAACCTTTAAAGAAGGTAAAGTTTTCCTCAATATCGGCGACAAATTCCTGCTGGATGCCAACCTCGGCAAAGGCGAAGGCGATAAAGAGAGAGTCGGGATCGACTATAAAGGCCTGCCGGCTGACGTGGTGCCCGGCGATATCCTGCTGCTCGACGACGGTCGCGTCCAACTGAAGGTTCTGGAAGTTCAGGGGATGAAGGTGTTCACCGAAGTCACCGTCGGCGGCCCGCTCTCCAACAATAAAGGCATCAACAAACTGGGCGGCGGCCTCTCTGCGGAAGCCCTGACCGAGAAAGACAAAGCGGACATCGTAACCGCGGCCCAGATCGGCGTTGACTACCTGGCGGTCTCTTTCCCACGCTGTGGCGAAGATCTGAACTATGCGCGCCGCCTGGCCCGCGACGCAGGCTGTGATGCCAAAATCGTCGCTAAGGTTGAACGCGCGGAAGCCGTGTGCGATCAGGATGCCATGGACGATGTGATCCTTGCCTCTGACGTGGTGATGGTTGCCCGTGGCGATCTGGGCGTGGAAATCGGCGACCCTGAGCTGGTCGGTATCCAGAAAGCGCTGATTCGTCGCGCACGTCAGCTGAACCGCGCGGTGATCACCGCCACCCAGATGATGGAATCCATGATAACCAACCCAATGCCAACCCGTGCGGAAGTCATGGACGTGGCTAACGCCGTGCTGGACGGTACCGATGCGGTCATGCTCTCTGCGGAAACCGCGGCGGGCCAGTATCCGGCAGAAACCGTGGCCGCAATGGCGCGCGTCTGCCTGGGCGCGGAGAAGATCCCAAGCATTAACGTCTCCAAGCACCGTCTGGATATCCAGTTCGACAATGTGGAAGAAGCGATTGCAATGTCCGCCATGTACGCGGCCAACCATCTGAAAGGCGTTACGGCGATCATCACCATGACCGAATCTGGCCGCACCGCGCTAATGACCTCTCGCATCAGCTCCGGCCTGCCGATCTTCGCCATGTCACGCCACGAGCGTACGCTGAACCTGACGGCGCTCTACCGTGGTGTGACGCCGGTACACTTCGACAGCACCAATGACGGCGTAGCTGCCGCGCACGATGCCGTAAACCTGCTGCGCGATAAAGGTTATCTGGTGTCCGGTGATATCGTCATCGTGACCCAGGGTGACGTGATGAGCACCATCGGCTCAACCAACACCACTCGCGTACTGACCGTAGAGTAAGATCCGATCCCCTCTCCCCTATGGGGAGAGGGGTGACTGTATTTTATTTCCTCGGGTAGAGCTCTTTACGCTTATAGGGTTCCGTCTCTCCCGGCTTCCGCGTTTTCAGCAGCTTCAGTATCCACGTGTACTGTTCGGTATGCGGCCCCACCAGCAGTTCCACCTCTTCATTCATACGACGTGCGATGGTGCGATCGTCCGCAGTCAGCAAATCGTCCATCGGCGGACGGACTTCAATGCTCAGACGATGCGTTTTACCGTCGTAAACCGGGAAGAGCGGGATCACGCGAGCGCGACAGACCTTCATCAGGCGGCCAATCGCGGGGAGCGTTGCTTTGTAGGTAGCGAAGAAGTCGACAAACTCGCTATGCTCGGGTCCGTGGTCCTGATCCGGCAGATAGTAGCCCCAGTACCCCTGACGTACGGACTGAATAAACGGCTTAATACCATCGTTTCGCGCATGCAAACGTCCGCCAAAACGACGGCGTACGGTATTCCAGACAAAATCGTAGATTTTATTGCCCTGGTTATGGAACATGGCCGCCATCTTTTGGCCCTGAGAGGCCATCAGCATCGCCGGAATGTCGACGCCCCAACCGTGAGGAACGAGGAAAATCACCTTTTCGTCATTGCGACGCATTTCGTCGATGATTTCCAGCCCTTTCCAGTCAACGCGCTCGATGATTTTTTCCGGACCTTTCAGAGCCAGCTCCGCCATCATCGCCATGGCCTGCGGTGCGGTGGTGTACATCGCATCGATGATGGCCTCGCGCTCGGCATCGCTTTTTTCAGGAAAACAGTAATAGAGATTAATCTGCGCACGACGACGCGCGCTTTTACCTAAACGTCCGGCCAGACGGCCAATTTTCCCCAGAACAGGATCGCGCAGTGCGGCAGGCAGCATAGCGATGCCCGCAAAGGTGTAAACCCCCAGCCAGGCGCCCCAGTTGCGCGGGTGGCGAAAGGATTTTTCAAACTCAGGAATGTATTCAATATTATTTTTTTTTGTTTCCATGCTGGTTCCAGGGTCTGGTGACGCAAAAAATTATTCAGATAGTGTAGCGAGGCAGTCGCCCACGCACAAAAGAAAAAGCCGGTGCATACTGACACCGGCTTTTTTCACACAACAAAGGCTTAGTTTAAGCTTAGCTGCGGTATCACCTCTTTCGCCTGCGCCAGGTAATCGGAGCGATCTTTACCTGTCAGGCCTTCGGTGCGCGGCAGTTTCGCCGTCAGCGGGTTCACGGCTTGCTGGTTGATCCACACTTCATAGTGCAGGTGTGGGCCGGTAGAGCGTCCGGTGTTGCCGGAAAGCGCGATACGGTCGCCGCGTTTCACTTTCTGGCCCGGTTTGACCAGAAGTTTACGCAGGTGCATATAGCGGGTGGTATAGGTACGACCGTGACGGATAGCCACGTAGTAACCCGCTGCACCGCTGCGTTTTGCCATTACCACTTCGCCATCGCCCACCGACAGCACGGGCGTACCCTGCGGCATCGCGAAGTCTACCCCGCGGTGTGGCGCAACGCGCCCGGTAACCGGGTTCAGACGACGCGGGTTGAAGTTAGAAGAGACACGGAACTGTTTCGCCGTCGGGAAACGCAGGAAGCCCTTCGCAAGTCCCGTACCGCTGCGGTCATAGAACTTGCCGTCTTCAGCGCGAATAGCGTAGTAATCTTTGCCTTCAGAGCGCAAACGCACGCCCAGCAGCTGGCTTTGCTCGCGCTTGCCGTCCAGCATTTCGCGGGACATCAGGACGGAGAACTCATCGCCTTTCTTCAGCTTGCGGAAGTCCATCTGCCACTGCATGGCTTTGATCACCGCGCTGATTTCAGCGCTGGTCAGGCCGGCATCACGGGCGCTGGAAACAAAGCTTCCGCCCACAGTACCTTTCATCACGCTGTTCACCCAGTCGCCCTTCTGCAGTTCACTGGTCATTTTGAAACCGTTTGCAGTGCGATCGTAGGTGCGGGTTTCGCGGCGGGACATTTCCCAGGTCAAACGCTGGAGATCACCATCCGCCGTTAAGGTCCAGGAGAGCTGTTGCCCGATTTTCAGGTTACGCAGGTCTTTATCCGCAGCCGCCAGCTGGCTGATATTGCCCATGTCGATACCGTACTGGTTGAGCACACTGCTCAGCGTGTCACCGGTAGAGACAACGTATTCGTGGATCCCCGCTTCGTTCTCGGTTTTATCGTCCAGCTCATCCTGCGGGATGGCTTCATCTTCCTGAGCAGCCTGGTCGATAGGCTCGCTGGCTTCAGGCAGCAAAGAACGAATTTCGCTCTTTTCAAGCTCGATGGTCTTAATGATAGGGGCAGAACTCGGGTGGTAAACATAGGGCCGCCAGACGGCGACCGCTAAAGTGAGAACTGTAAGCGACCCCAGCATAACGCGGTGGGGTCGAGGCAGATTGTTAAATGCCAGGGCGACAGAGCGGGCTATCTGTTGCACGTATTCACTTCCTCGTTAATCTCCTTTCAGGCAGCTCGCATACTGGTTCGCCAGTTGGCTGAGGAACTGCGAATAGCTCGCTTTGCTCAACTGGATGTTCGTACCTAGCGGGTCAAGGGTTCCCATGCGCACGGATGTTCCCCTGGCCACGGCTTCTACGACCGCTGGCCTGAACTGTGGCTCAGCAAAAACGCACGTTGCTTTTTGCTCAACCAGCTGTGTTCTGATTTCATGTAAACGCTGCGCACCAGGTTGAATTTCAGGGTTGACGGTAAAGTGCCCAAGCGGGGTCAAACCATAGTGTTTTTCGTAGTAGCCGTAGGCGTCATGAAAAACGAAATACCCTTTTCCTTTCAACGGTGCGAGCTCATTACCCACCTGCTTATCGGTTGCGGCTAATTGTGCCTCAAAATCCTTCAGGTTGGCGTCTAGTTTGGCTCGACTTTGCGGCATAAGTTCCACTAATTTGTCATGGATTGCAACCGCTGAAAGCCGCGCTATCTCTGGGGAAAGCCAGAGATGCATGTTGTACTCGCCGTGATGGTGATCGCCATCACCTTTTTCACCCTCTGCAGCGTGATGATCGTGTTCGTCACCGTCGTCATCCGCCCCTTTCATGAGCAGCGGTTTCACGCCGGAAAGCCCGGCAATCGCGACCTGTTTTTCGCCTGGAATCTGTTTGGCCGATTTCTGCATAAACGCTTCCATCTCCGGACCAATCCAGACAACTAAGTCCGCGTTTTGCAAGCGTTTTACATCTGATGGGCGTAAGGAATAGTCATGCTCGGATGCACCATCCGGGAGCAGAACCTGGGTTTCCGTTACGCCATCGGCAATGGCCGATGCGATGAATCCAAGCGGTTTAAGCGAAGCGACAACGGCAGCGTTAACATCTTGTGCGGTTGTTCCCCAAAGGGCAGCGGATAATGCTGCGAAAAGAAGCGTATTTTTATGTAACATAATGCAACTAGTCATCGTAGTGAATGCGTGGAATGTGATATTATAACATCCGTTGACTTCTTCAAGCTTAAATTGACATGACGACACTGGTTTCTCTCGATAATATTTCGGTCTCATTCGGCCAGCGCCGCGTCCTCTCTGACGTATCGCTGGATCTCAAGCCCGGCAAAATTTTAACGCTGCTCGGCCCTAATGGCGCTGGTAAATCCACTCTGGTGCGTGTGGTGCTGGGTCTGGTAACACCGGACGAAGGTGTAATTACGCGCGAGGAAAAATTGCGGATCGGCTACGTGCCGCAAAAATTACACCTGGACGCCACCCTGCCGCTGACGGTAAGTCGCTTTCTGCGCCTGCGCCCCGGCACGCGTAAAGCCGATATTCTCCCGGCGCTGAAACGCGTGCAGGCGGGCCATCTTATCGACGCACCGCTGCAAAAGCTGTCCGGCGGTGAGACGCAGCGCGTTTTGCTGGCCCGTGCGCTGCTGAGCAGCCCGCAGCTGCTGGTGCTTGATGAGCCAACCCAGGGTGTGGACGTTAATGGTCAGGTCGCGCTTTATGATTTGATCGACCAGCTGCGCCGCGAACTGAACTGCGCCGTGCTGATGGTCTCCCACGATCTCCATCTTGTGATGGCGAAAACGGACGAAGTACTGTGCCTTAACCATCATATTTGCTGCTCCGGCACGCCTGAAGTGGTCTCGATGCACCCGGAATTTATCTCCATGTTTGGCCCTCGCGGCGCTGAACAGCTGGGTATTTACCGTCATCATCATAATCACCGCCATGATTTACAGGGACGAATTGTCCTGCGCCGGGGAAATGGACACTCATGATTGAACTATTACTGCCCGGCTGGCTGGCCGGGATTATGCTTGCCTGCGCCGCGGGTCCACTCGGCTCGTTTGTGGTATGGCGCAGAATGTCCTATTTCGGGGATACCCTCGCGCACGCCTCCCTGCTGGGCGTGGCTTTTGGTTTACTGCTGGACGTTAATCCCTTCTACGCGGTGATTGTTGTCACCCTGCTGCTGGCAGCCGGGCTGGTCTGGCTGGAGAAACGTCCGCACCTCGCCATTGATACGCTGCTTGGCATCATGGCCCACAGCGCGCTCTCGCTGGGTCTGGTGGTGGTAAGCCTGATGTCGAATATCCGCGTCGACCTGATGGCCTATCTGTTTGGCGATCTGCTTGCCGTGACGCCGGAAGATTTAATTTCCATCGCCATCGGGGTGGTGGTGGTACTCGGTATTCTGCTCTGGCAGTGGCGTAACCTGCTGGCGATGACCGTCAGCCCGGATCTGGCCTTCGTCGACGGCGTGAAGCTGCAGCGGGTTAAGCTGCTGCTGATGCTGGTGACGGCATTAACCATCGGCGTGGCGATGAAGTTCGTCGGGGCGCTGATTATTACGTCGCTGCTGATTATCCCTGCCGCCACGGCACGTCGTTTTGCCCGCACGCCGGAGCAGATGGCCGGTGTGGCCGTGATTATCGGGATGATTGCGGTAACGGGCGGATTAACCTTTTCAGCATTCTATGACACGCCTGCGGGGCCGTCGGTGGTGTTGTGTGCGGCGGTGTTGTTTATTTTTAGTATGATGAAAAAACAACCGAATGCCTGAATAAGCGATTACCACCACCACAGAGGCTGGCGTTTCGCTTCATGTCCTGTGATCAACTCATGGCGAGACTTCCACCCGCAGGAGTGCGCCCATGTCGGGCGCACACGTAAATAAGCACCGATGAAATTATCGGTGCTTATTTTATTTATTAGTACAAGTTGCTAAATACAATTTGGCGCCTGGGACATTTATACCGCCTTCAATATCAAGACATTTCTCATGACCTTCATAATCACTTGTTATCATCTGTCCGTTAACATGGTTCCAATGAGGCGCGGAAGTGTCATTTTGGACTAAATAGATTTTATTATCTATTGGTCCGAACACATAATATGGATGTTCATCCAGTATCAGAGTCCCACCAAGAGCGAAATTGGGCTCACGTATATTCTGCATAGCTGGATTAGAACCACACTCTTCCATCGTCGCCTGCTCCAGGCCAGCGCCAGTCATACACAGTTTTTGTCCGTTACTGGTATTTTCAAGTCTCTGATCTACCATTTTCCATGTTTGGGTTCCTGAAATAGCGGCATTCGCTACGCCAGATATAGCCGCCATAGTCAAAGCGGCAATAGATATTGCCTTCATTAATTTCATTTTGTTATTCCTGATAGGGTAAATAAAATTCATTTATAGCTTGGGTATCGCTATAAATTCATAGTAGATAAAATGAGTGAATTATCTCAAATGATATGGATGATAAATTTATCCAAAATAATATTGATGGGAAAATCGGATGAGGTGAATAATCGGTCAGCGTCGCAGGCAGAATTTAACATCCCGCCTGCTCATCGTTACGGCATTGCCGGTGGGGTGATACCAAAATGATTCCACGCCCGCACCGTCGCCATTCGGCCACGCGGCGTGCGCTGTAAGAAGCCCTGCTGGATCAGATACGGCTCCAGCACATCTTCAATCGTCTCACGCTCTTCACCGATCGCCGCCGCCAGGTTATCCAGGCCAACCGGGCCACCAAAGAACTTATCCAGCACCGCCAGCAGCAGCTTGCGGTCCATATAGTCAAAGCCTTCGGCATCGACGTTAAGCATATCCAGCGCCTGGGCGGCAATCTCTGCCGAAATGGTGCCATCATGCTTCACTTCGGCAAAGTCACGCACGCGACGCAGCAGGCGGTTGGCAATACGCGGCGTCCCGCGCGAACGCTTCGCCACTTCAAAAGCGCCCTCTTCACTCATATCCAGCCCCATATAGCGCGCGCTACGGCCAACGATATGCTGCAGGTCCGGCACCTGATAAAACTCCAGACGCTGAACGATACCGAAGCGGTCGCGCAGCGGAGAGGTCAACGATCCGGCACGGGTCGTGGCGCCAATCAGGGTAAACGGAGGGAGATCGATTTTGATAGAGCGCGCGGCCGGGCCTTCGCCAATCATGATATCCAGCTGGTAATCTTCCATCGCCGGATAGAGCACCTCTTCCACCACCGGAGACAGGCGGTGGATTTCGTCGATAAACAGCACGTCATGCGGTTCAAGGTTGGTCAGCATCGCCGCCAGATCGCCCGCTTTCTCCAGCACCGGGCCGGAGGTGGTGCGCAGATTAACGCCCATTTCGTTGGCGACGATATTCGCCAGGGTGGTTTTCCCTAACCCCGGCGGGCCAAAAATCAGCAGGTGATCGAGTGCATCGCCGCGCAGCTTTGCCGCCTGGATGAAAATCTCCATCTGGGAACGTACCTGCGGCTGGCCGATATACTCATCAAGCAGCTTAGGGCGGATCGCGCGATCCACCACGTCTTCTGCCTGAAGGGTGCCTGCCGATACCAGGCGATCTGCTTCAATCATCCTTTACCTCACAATGCAGCGCGCAGCGCTTCACGAATCAGGGTTTCACTGCTGGCATCCGGTTTGGCAATTTTGCTCACCATGCGGCTGGCCTCCTGAGGTTTATAGCCCAGCGCCACCAGCGCGGCAACCGCTTCCTGCTCGGCGTCATCATCAGAGGCAGGCGCGCCCGGGGAGGTCAGAACCAAATCGGCCGCCGGGGTGAACAGATCGCCGTGCAGACCTTTAAAGCGGTCTTTCATTTCGACTATCAAACGCTCTGCGGTTTTCTTACCGATGCCCGGAAGCTTAATCAGCGCCGCAGGATCTTCGCGCTCAACGGCATTCACAAACTGCTGGGCTGACATACCGGACAAAATCGCCAGCGCCAGCTTCGGCCCGACGCCGTTGGTTTTAATCAGCTCGCGGAACAGGGTGCGTTCCTGCTTGTTGTTGAAGCCGTAGAGCAGCTGAGCATCTTCACGCACCACAAACTGAGTAAAGACAACCGCCTCTTTGCCCGCGTCCGGCAGCTCGTAGAAGCAGGTCATCGGCATATGGACTTCATAGCCCACGCCACCCACTTCCAGCAGCACTAACGGGGGTTGTTTTTCAATAATGATGCCTCTGAGTCTGCCTATCACGTGACGCTCCTGCGTTCTGGAAGAAATTAACTGCCGACATAATAAAAAAAGGCTGGATAAACATCCAGCCTGATTTCTGATTATCGTAACCTGCCTCGCGCCAGGTTGAGCCGCGACTCGCTCATCTGCATCGCGTTCTGGCTGACGTGGCAGTGGGTAATCGCAATCGCCAGCGCATCGGCTGCGTCGGCCTGCGGGTTCGCGGGAAGCTTCAGCAGGGTACGCACCATGTGCTGCACCTGGCTTTTCTCCGCGCTACCGATGCCCACCACCGTCTGCTTGACCTGTCTTGCCGCATATTCGAATACCGGCAAATCCTGGTTCACGGCAGCGACGATGGCAACGCCGCGCGCCTGACCCAGCTTTAGCGCTGAATCGGCGTTTTTCGCCATAAAGACCTGCTCGATGGCGAAATAGTCCGGCTGAAACTGGGTGATGATCTCCGACACCCCCGCGTAGATGAGCTTCAGGCGCGACGGCAGATCGTCCACTTTAGTACGAATACAGCCACTGCCGAGGTAGGTTAGCTGGCGTCCCACCTGACGGATAACGCCATAGCCGGTGACGCGCGAGCCGGGGTCAATCCCGAGGATAATCGACATCACGCGTCTCCCGTAAACGGTTTACAGGCTCTCATCAGAGAGTCGCTGCAACCTCATCAGAGATTTCACCGTTGTGGTACACTTCCTGCACGTCGTCGCAGTCTTCGAGCATGTCGATCAGACGCAGCAGTTTCGGTGCGGTTTCCGCATCCATGTCCGCTTTGGTAGACGGGATCATTGAGACTTCAGCGTTGTCCGCTTTCAGGCCAGCGGCTTCCAGCGCATCGCGCACGGCGCCCATCTCTTCCCAGGCGGTGTAAACGTCAATGGCGCCATCATCGTAGGTCACCACGTCTTCCGCACCCGCTTCCAGCGCCGCTTCCATGATCGCATCTTCGTCGCCTTTCTCGAAGGAGATGACGCCTTTTTTGCTGAACAGGTAAGCTACAGAACCGTCAGTGCCCAGGTTGCCACCGGTTTTGGTGAACGCATGGCGCACTTCCGCAACGGTACGGTTACGGTTATCGGACAGACACTCAACCATCACCGCAGTACCGCCAGGGCCGTAACCTTCATAAATGATGGTTTCCATGTTCGCGTCTTCATCACCGCCGACGCCACGTGCGATAGCACGGTTCAGGGTGTCACGCGTCATGTTGTTAGACAGCGCTTTATCCACCGCCGCGCGCAGACGCGGGTTAGAAGCTGGATCGCCGCCGCCCAGACGCGCCGCTGTCACCAGCTCGCGAATAATTTTGGTAAAGATCTTACCGCGCTTGGCATCCTGTGCCGCTTTGCGGTGCTTGGTGTTGGCCCACTTACTATGACCTGCCATAAAAAGTTCTCCAAAAATCGCGCCTTCTCAGGCCGCGTTAATTACAAATTCTTCAATCGCCTGCCGGTTGCTCCACGACTTGGTAAGCGCGGCGGCATCCGCCGCATCTACCCAGCGGTAGTTCAGGTGTTCGGTAAACACGATCTCCCGCTCATGGGGAAGCGCGAGACAGAACCACGACTCCGTATTGCGCTCAATGCCCGGCGCATAGCGATGACGTAAATGGCTAAAAATTTCAAACTCCACCGTGCGCTGACAGTCCTTCAGGGTCAGTTGCTCATGAGCAACATCAATGGTGACCTCTTCCTTTACTTCACGCGCGGCGGCCTGCGGCGCGGTCTCCCCCTCTTCCAGGCTGCCGGTAACCGACTGCCAGAAATCAGGATCGTCGCGCCGCTGCAACATCAGCACCCGCTTCGTGTCTTCTGCATAAATGACCACCAGGACAGAAACGGGAAGCTTATATGCCATATCAGTTTTTCTCTTCCTTCTTCACCACTTCAATGCCCAGCTCGGCCAGCGCAGCCGGGTTGGCAAAGCTTGGCGCTTCGGTCATCAGACACGCTGCGGCAGTGGTTTTCGGGAAGGCAATAACATCACGAATGTTATCGGTGCCGGTCAGCAGCATGGTCAGACGGTCGAGACCGAAGGCCAGGCCCGCGTGCGGCGGCGTGCCATATTTCAGGGCGTCCAGCAGGAAGCCGAACTTCTCGCGCTGTTCCTGCTCGTTAATGCCCAGAATGCCGAACACGGTCTGCTGCATGTCACCGCTGTGAATACGCACGGAACCACCGCCCACTTCGTAGCCGTTGATAACCATGTCGTAGGCATTCGCAACCGCGTCTTCCGGTGCCGCTTTCAGCTCTGCCGCCGTCATGTCTTTCGGCGAGGTGAACGGGTGGTGCATCGCGGTCAGGCCGCCTTCACCGTCGTCTTCAAACATTGGGAAGTCGATAACCCACAGCGGCGCCCATTTAGTTTCGTCGGTCAGGTTCAGGTCTTTGCCGAGCTTCAGACGCAGCGCGCCCATCGCATCCGCAACGACTTTCTTGTTGTCTGCGCCGAAGAAGATCATGTCGCCATCCTGCGCGCCGGTGCGCTCAAGGATCGCTTCGACGATGTCCGCGTTCAGGAACTTCGCCACCGGGCTGGTGATCCCTTCCAGACCTTTCGCACGCTCGGTCACTTTAATATAGGCCAGACCTTTCGCGCCGTAGATCTTAATAAAGTTGCCGTAGTCATCAATCTGCTTACGGCTCAGCGCCGCACCGCCCGGTACGCGCAGGGCCGCCACGCGGCCTTTCGGATCGTTAGCCGGGCCCGCGAATACCGCGAACTCAACGGCTTTCACCAGATCAGCCACGTCCACCAACTCCATCGGGTTACGCAGGTCTGGTTTGTCGGAGCCGTAGCGACGTTCCGCTTCGGCGAAGGTCATAATCGGGAAATCGCCCAGCTCAACGCCTTTCACGTCGTTCCACAGGCTACGCACCAGCGCTTCCATCACCTCACGCACCTGTTCGGCGGTCATGAAGGAGGTTTCCACGTCGATCTGGGTAAATTCGGGCTGACGGTCAGCGCGCAGGTCTTCGTCGCGGAAGCACTTAACGATTTGATAGTAGCGATCGAAGCCGGACATCATCAGCAGCTGTTTGAACAGCTGCGGTGACTGCGGCAGCGCGTAGAATTTGCCTTTATGAACGCGGGATGGCACCAGGTAATCGCGCGCGCCTTCCGGCGTGGCTTTGGTCAGCATCGGGGTTTCGATATCGAGGAAACCGTGGTCATCCATAAAGCGACGCACCAGGCTGGTAATTTTCGCACGGGTTTTCAGGCGCTGGGCCATTTCCGGACGACGCAGATCCAGGTAGCGGTATTTCAGACGCGCTTCTTCAGTGTTGACGTGGTTGGAATCCAGCGGCAGCGCTTCGGCACGGTTGATGATAACCAGATCGGACGCCAGCACTTCGATGGCCCCCGTCGCCATGTCTGCGTTAACGTTTTTCTCGTCACGCGCACGCACGGTGCCGGTGACCTGAATGCAGAACTCATTACGCAGCTCGGAGGCCAGCTTCAGCGCTTCGGCGCGATCCGGGTCGAAGAACACCTGAACGATACCTTCACGGTCGCGCATATCGATGAAGATAAGGCTACCAAGATCACGACGACGGTTGACCCAACCACACAGGGTAACCTGCTGTCCGACGTGGGACTGGCGCAGCTGCCCGCAATATTCTGTACGCATGAGATATCCCTTAATTAGCCGCAGGCTAAATGTCGCCTGGTATGCAGGCTACTATGTCGCAGCTTTCTGTATGTCACAACTGGATGAAAAAAGGCGGCTATTATACTGGAAATTCCGCCGGACGATAAGAGCGAACCACCGCCAGACGGTCGTTTGCTGCACTCTTATTGCGCATTCTCACAAAAATTAACAAAATTATCCGACCGATAACAGGTCATCACGTCGTAAGGTGTTACGAAAGTGATTAATTTACCTGGAGTGACGATGTTAACACTTGATGCCCGCAAAACCGCGCTTGTGGTGATTGATTTACAGGAAGGGATCCTCCCCTTTGCCGGTGGCCCGCACGCTGCGGATGATGTGGTCAGCCGCGCCGCTCGCCTGGCCGAGAAATGCCGCGCCAGCGGTGCCCCTGTAGTCATGGTGCGCGTCGGCTGGTCCGCTGATTTCGCCGAGGCGTTAAAACAGCCCGTTGATGCCCAGGCGCCCGCGCATGCCCTGCCGGATAACTGGTGGACGTACCCGGTGTCGCTGGGCAAACGCGACAGCGATATCGAAGTGACCAAACGTCAGTGGGGCGCCTTCTACGGGACCGATCTGGAGCTGCAACTCCGCCGCCGCGGTATCGACACCATTATTCTGTGCGGCATTTCCACCAACATCGGCGTGGAATCGACCGCCCGTAACGCCTGGGAGCTGGGCTTTAACCTGGTGATTGCCGAAGATGCCTGCAGCGCGGCCTCCGCAGAACAGCATCGGGGCAGCATGACCCACATCTTCCCGCGCATCGGACGCGTGCGCAGTACGGATGAGATTTTAAGCGCGCTATGATGTACGTGGGCCTTCCCCAGTGGTCGCACCCGAAATGGGTGCGCCTGGGCATCACCAGCCTTGAAGAGTATGCCCGACACTTCAACTGCGTCGAGGGTAATACCACCCTGTATGCGCTTCCCAAAGCCGAGATTGTCGAACGCTGGCGAGAGCAAACGACCGACGATTTCCGTTTCTGTTTTAAGTTTCCGGCGACCATTTCCCACCAGGCCGCGCTGCGAAACTGCGGGGACTTAACGGAAGAGTTTTTCACGCGCATGTCGCCGCTGGCGAACCGCATTGGGCAATACTGGCTCCAGCTTCCCGCCACGTTTGCCCCGCGCGACCTGCCTGCGCTCTGGCAGTTCCTGGATGCCCTGCCCGGTGAATTCACCTACGGCGTGGAAGTCCGACACCAGGACTTCTTTGCGAAGGGCGAAGCAGAAAGAGCGCTCAACCGCGGCCTGCTTGAACGTTCCGTAAACCGGGTGATCCTCGATAGCCGCCCGGTGCACAGCGCGGTACCGCATAACGAGGCGATCGTTGAAGCTCAGCGTAAAAAACCGAAAGTACCGGTCCACGCCATCGTGACCGCGCAGAATCCGATGGTTCGGTTCATCGGCAGCGATAACATGGAGCAAAATCAGGCGATGTTCGCCGTCTGGCTGCAAAAACTCGCAAACTGGGAACACACCACCACGCCGTACCTCTTTTTACACACGCCGGATATCGCTCAGGCACCCGAACTGGTCGATGCTCTGTGGCAGGCCTTGCAGGCTGCGGTGCCGTCCGTGGGCAGCGCGCCGTCCATCCCACAACAATCTTCTCTTTTCTGATATCACCCCCTATCATAGTGAAGTGCCATCTGCCAAAAACAGGGAGTTAGTATGGTCAGCGCGCTGTATGCGGTGTTAGGTGCATTACTGCTGATTAAATTTTCATTTGATGTTGTGCGCCTGAGAATGCAGTACCGCGTCTCTTATGGCGACGGCGGTTTCTCCGAACTGCAAAGCGCTATCCGCATTCACGGTAATGCGGTTGAATATATTCCCGTGGCCCTCATCCTGCTGCTGTTTATGGAGATGAATGGCGCGGAAACCTGGATGGTGCATATTTGCGGTCTGCTGCTGATAGCTGGCCGGCTAATGCACTATTATGGCTTCCACCACCGCTTATTCCGCTGGCGTCGTTCCGGCATGAGCGCGACATGGTGTTCGCTTTTGCTGATGGTGCTGGCTAACCTGTGGTATATGCCGTGGGAGTTGGTTTTCTCCCTCCGTTAGCGCACAATACGCCACTTTATTTTTCCCGGATTTTTACGTTATGTCAGATCGCGACACGCTTTTTTCCGCGCCTATCGCCAGCCTGGGCGACTGGACCTTCGATGAACGGGTAGCCGAAGTCTTCCCGGATATGATCCAGCGCTCTGTTCCCGGTTATTCCAATATTATCTCTATGATCGGCATGCTGGCTGAGCGCTTCGTTCAACCCGGCACGCAGGTCTACGACCTGGGCTGCTCGCTCGGCGCGGCAACGCTGTCGGTACGTCGTAACGTTCATCACGAAGGCTGCCGCATCATTGCCGTGGATAACTCCCCGGCCATGGTGGAGCGCTGCCGTCGCCATATTGACGCGTATAAAGCCCCCGTACCGGTGGACGTGGTGGAAGGCGATATCCGTGAGATCGAGATTAACAACGCCTCGATGGTGGTACTGAATTTTACCCTGCAGTTCCTGGTGCCTGAAGACCGTCAGCTGCTGCTGGACAAAATTTATCAGGGGCTGAATCCCGGCGGCGCGCTGGTGCTTTCTGAGAAATTCAGCTTTGAGGATGCCAAAGTAGGCGAGCTGCTGTTCAACATGCACCACGATTTCAAACGGGCGAACGGCTACAGCGAGCTGGAGATCAGCCAGAAGCGCAGCATGCTGGAAAACGTGATGCTGACGGACTCCGTGGAAACCCACAAAGCACGCCTGCAGAAAGCCGGGTTTGAGCACAGCGAACTGTGGTTCCAGTGCTTTAACTTTGGTTCGCTGGTGGCGCTGAAAGCGGGAGATGCGGCATGATTGAATTCAGCAACTTCTATCAGCTGATTGCTAAAAACCATCTTTCCCACTGGCTGGAGACCCTGCCGGCGCAGATTGCCGCCTGGCAGCGCGATCAGCAGCACGGCCTGTTAAAGCAGTGGTCAAATGCCGTGGAGTATCTGCCGGAACTGACGCCGCATCGTCTGGATCTTCTGCACAGCGTAACCGCCGAGAGCGAAGAGCCGCTCCCGGCCGGGCAGATCAACCGCATCGAAACGCTGATGCGTAATTTAATGCCGTGGCGCAAAGGGCCGTTTTCGCTCTACGGCGTGAACATCAATACCGAGTGGCGCTCAGACTGGAAGTGGGATCGCGTACTGCCGCACCTTTCCGACCTGACCGGGCGCACCATCCTGGACGTGGGCTGCGGCAGCGGTTACCACATGTGGCGCATGATTGGCGCGGGAGCCCATCTGGCGGTCGGCATCGACCCGATGCAGCTGTTCCTGTGCCAGTTTGAGGCGGTGCGAAAACTGCTCGGCAACGACCAGCGCGCGCATCTGCTGCCACTGGGCATAGAGCAGCTCCCAGCCCTGAAAGCGTTCGATACCGTCTTCTCAATGGGCGTGCTGTATCATCGTCGTTCCCCGCTTGAACACCTGTGGCAGCTCAAAGATCAGCTGGTCAGCGGCGGCGAGCTGGTGCTGGAAACACTGGTGATCGAAGGTGATGAACATGCCGTTCTGGTGCCGGGCGATCGCTACGCGCAGATGCGCAACGTTTACTTCATCCCGTCCGCGCTGGCGCTGAAAAACTGGCTGGAGAAGTGCGGATTTGTGGATGTGCGCATTGCCGATGTCTGCGTTACCTCAATTGAAGAGCAGCGCCGCACCGACTGGATGATCACCGAATCGCTGGAGCAGTTCCTTGACCCGACCGATCACAGCAAAACCATCGAAGGCTATCCGGCCCCGATGCGTGCGGTGTTGATTGCGACCAAGCCGTAGTTTTCCCCTCACCCCGGCCCTCTCCCCATAGGGGCGAGGGAGAAAAACCGCACCGAGCCGTCCCCTCTCCCCTATGGGGAGAGGGTTAGTGTGAGGGGATAAAAAAAGGCCCCTGTGTAATTGGCAGGGGCCTGGTACAAGCAAGCATCATATTGGGCGACATGATGCGCGGTAAAAATCGGTACGTTGCTACACGTGATGACGCTCAATCAGCGACTTCATTTCCGCAACCGACTCTCCCTCTACGCCATAGCGTGAATACTCATCCGCTTCAGCATCCGTCGACATTGACAGCCCTGTATTGCGATAACGCATGGGTGAAGGTATCCATTTCCCCGCAGAGCTGTGAAGCTCTTCCACCCCGGCGTTTAAAAACCGTTCCAGATTGCTGGCACGGACTCCCGCACCCGCCATTATTATTGGAACACCGGAATGTGCTTTTAGTTCCGTAATTAATTGCAGTCCTTTTTCAGCCGAAGACTGCTGTCCCGATGTCAGAACGCGCGCCACGCCAAGTTCTCCAAGCGTTTCAAAGGCCTGAAGCGGATCTTTACACATATCAAACGCGCGATGAAAAGTGACGGCCATCCCTTTAGCGGCATCCATCACCTGGCGCATCCGCGGCAGATCGACGTGACCGTCTTCATCAAGCAGGCCGGTCACCAGACCGGGGAACCCCAGGTCACGAACAAGGGCGATATCTTCAAGCATGGCACTGAACTCGCCCGGCGTGTAACAAAAATCGCCGCCGCGAGGACGAATAATCGGGTGGACCGGAATGGTGACGGCCTGGCGGGCAGACTTCAACACGCCGTATGAAGGCGTTAACCCCCCTTCTTTCGGGGCCGCGCACAGTTCGATACGGTCAGCTCCCATCTGTTGCGCCGTAAGGGCACACTCCACGCTGTAACAACAAATCTCCAGCAGCGCCATCTACTCCTCCTTAAATCAGCTTAACACGCCATCATGGCACGCCTCTCGTTTCGGGTCTCAGCGGCGAATCACAACTCTCAGGCTTCGCTGGCAACGATCTGCTCAATGGTCCATGGATGAAATTTCACGGTCACCTGCCCGTCCGTCACGGCCAGCGTCGGGTTAGGAAGACGCTCGTGCTCGCCTTTCGGTGAGCTCGTCTTCACAAAAATCCCCGGCTTGCTTAACCCGTCGTCTGACAGCAGGGCAAGGGCGCGCGCGTTCAACGTTTCCGGCTCACCCGGCAGGACGATTTCGATATGCTCCCAGCCTTCGTGCGGATAGCGTTTTTCACCCGGCCACGGCAGTTCAACCACGGTGAACTGCCAGTGCGCCACGTTCACCGGTTCATGCAGTTTAAACAGACAAATTGGGCGTCCATTGATGATGTTCTCAGAGAGCAACTCGCCGCACTGTTCAAACCCGCGGCGCCAGCGTTCAGCCGTCGCATTCTGGTGACAGCGCAAAGAGATGTGATCTGCCTCAAGCGGCGCGATATCCAGACCAAGACGGGTGGCAAGTTCTGTGAACGCCTTTGTGAAGCGCGGTAAATCTGCGGAAATATCATGCAGTTCGTCAATGGATTGCCAGTTTGCCATAAGTCAGTCTCTTTTCATGTCGCAAAGCCGCTAATTTACTCTGTTGCCCTGTTTTGACCAACCGCAGAATCCGGCTTTTTGCGACTGCATGATTATGCACACCTTCACCGCCTGGATTCTGAGCAATCTTCAGGCCCCGCAATGCTGACGCCAGAAGGCATTTGCAGTATACTCCCGCCCTAAATTCTTTAACTGGCGCGGGCGGTTGTAAGCCCGCATCAAAAACGTAAGGTATCCAGGTGAATATTCAGGCTCTTCTCTCCGAAAAAGTCAGTCAGGCACTGATTGCCGCAGGCGCGCCTGCGGATTGCGAACCGCAGGTTCGTCAGTCAGCAAAAGTACAGTTTGGCGACTATCAGGCTAATGGCGTGATGGCAGTGGCTAAAAAACTGGGCATGCCGCCGCGACAGCTCGCTGAGCAGGTACTGACGCATCTGGATCTCTCCGGCATTGCCAGCAAAACCGAAATTGCCGGTCCGGGCTTTATCAATATTTTCCTTGAGCCTGCATTCCTGGCGAGCCACGTTGACGCGGCGCTGAAGTCTGACCGTCTGGGCGTTTCCCAGCCGGAAGCGCAGACCGTGGTTGTCGACTATTCTGCCCCGAACGTGGCGAAAGAGATGCACGTAGGTCACCTGCGCTCCACCATCATCGGTGACGCCGCGGTGCGCACGCTCGAATTCCTCGGTCACAAGGTGATCCGCGCGAACCACGTGGGCGACTGGGGCACCCAGTTCGGCATGCTGATTGCTTACCTGGAGAAACAGCAGCAGGAAAACGCGGGTGAAATGGCGCTGGCGGACCTGGAAGGATTCTATCGCGAAGCCAAAAAGCACTACGACGAAGACGAAGCCTTCGCCGAGCGCGCACGCAGCTACGTGGTGAAGCTGCAGGGCGGCGATCGATACTTCCTTGAAATGTGGCGCAAGCTGGTTGACATCACCATGTCCCAGAACCAGCTGACCTACAACCGTCTGAATGTGACGCTGACTCGCGACGACGTGATGGGTGAAAGCCTCTACAACCCGATGCTGCCCGGCATCGTGGCGGATCTGAAAGCCAAAAACCTCGCGGTGGAGAGCGAAGGCGCAACGGTTGTGTTCCTTGATGAGTACAAAAACAAGGAAGGTGAACCGATGGGCGTGATCATCCAGAAAAAGGATGGCGGCTATCTCTACACCACCACCGATATCGCCTGCGCGAAATACCGCTACGAAACCCTTCACGCTGACCGCGTGCTGTACTACATCGACTCCCGCCAGCACCAGCACCTGATGCAGGCGTGGACTATCGTGCGTAAAGCCGGTTACGTACCTGACTGCGTTCCGCTGGAACATCACATGTTCGGCATGATGCTGGGTAAAGACGGCAAGCCGTTCAAAACCCGCGCGGGCGGTACCGTGAAGCTTTCCGATCTGCTGGACGAAGCGCTGGAGCGCGCACGTCGCCTGGTGGCCGAGAAGAACCCGGACATGCCTGCTGATGAACTGGAAAAACTGGCTAACGCCGTGGGTATCGGCGCGGTGAAATACGCGGATCTTTCCAAGAACCGCACCACCGACTATATCTTCGACTGGGACAACATGCTGGCGTTTGAAGGCAACACGGCGCCGTACATGCAGTATGCCTATACCCGCGTGCTCTCCGTGTTCCGAAAGGCGAACATTGATGAAAGCGTGCTGGCGAATACGACAGTAACCATTACGGAAGATCGTGAAGCGCAGCTGGCGGCGCGTCTGCTGCAGTTCGAAGAGACGCTGACGGTTGTCGCGCGTGACGGCACGCCGCACGTAATGTGTGCATACCTGTACGATCTGGCGGGTCTGTTCTCCGGCTTCTACGAGCACTGCCCTATTCTGTCTGCGGAAAATGAATCGGTACGCAACAGCCGCCTGAAGCTGGCGCAGCTGACGGCGAAGACCCTGAAGCTGGGTCTGGATACCCTGGGTATCGAAACCGTAGAACGTATGTAATACAAAAAACCCGGCAGACGCCGGGTTTTTTATTATCAGAAATACTTCCGCAGATACTCCGTCAAACAGAGTATCGCCATCGCCTGTCCGTACGGCATCGACGTCAGCGGGATCTGGCGATAGAACTCAAGATCGCTGCCCATGCCCGTGCCGAACGAGGTTTGCAGCAGCTCGCCTTCCGGCGAAATATTTTTGACGATACCGCCAATCGCTTTTTCTGCCACTTCGGCATACTCCGCGCCAACGTAGCGCTTGCGCACGGCTTTCAGAATGCCGTAGGCAAACCCTGCCGTGGCGGACGCCTCAAGATAAGAATGTGGATCGTCGAGCAGCGTATGCCACAGCCCGCTGTCGTCCTGACATTTCGCCAGCGCGGAAATCTGCGCATTCAATACCTGCACCAGGTAGCGGCGCACGGCGCTGTTTTCCTGCAGATCCACCAGCTCGAGGAAGTCCGGGATCACGATGGTGAGCCAGCTGTTGCCGCGCGCCCAGCGGGCACGGGCAAAGTTATGATTACCGTCGTAGCTCCAGCCGTGAAACCACAGCCCGGTCTCCCGGTCCATCAGGTTCTGCACGTGCAGCAGGAACTGATACACCGCCTCTTCAACGTACTCCGGTTTGTTGAGCAGCTTGCCGATTTTTGCCAGCGGCAGCACCGTCATCATCAGCGTGTCATCCCACATCTGCTGGTGGTTCTCTTCTGCCAGGGTGATGTGCTGCATTCCACCGTAATCGGTGCGCGGCATCTCGGCTATCGCCCACTCCGCCCAGCTTTCCAGCCACGGCAGCCAGGCCGGTTTTTTGGTCTCTTCGTAGCGATAGGCCAGCGTCAGGAATGGCGACATGGTATTGACGTTTTTGGTGGTGGCGCCTTCCGCAAAGCGGTCTATAAACCAGCTGTCGATAATATTGCGCATCTCTTCGTCGCCGGTCTGGCAGTAGTACTGCCAGATGCCATACAAACCGACGCCGTGCGTCCACTCCCATCCGGCCCAGCCTTTGGTGTCGATGACGCGTCCGTCGTCCAGCCGCAGCAAAAACTCACCCGTTTTGTCGTGGATATTGACCAGGTTATACGTCACCTTTTGAATCAGCGATTTCAGCTCATCCCTGGCTATAAAACGTTCAGGCTGACGCAATAACGGGCTATGTTTGACAGGCCAAACTTTCATTATCTTAACCTCCGTTGTATGTCGAATTGAGTACCGCACGATCCTTCAGCGAAGGTGCCGCTGGCTTGTTGCGATTCAGATAACCGATGTTGTTATTGCCCCAGAGTGACTCATAAGGCATACCGGCCAGCATCTCGACGGTAGCGCGGGCGTGTGGCGTCGCTGACTCCGGCATTGCATGACCACACTCGCGCATTTTCGCGGTCTCCTCGCGCAGCGTGCTGTGGGTCTGCAAGTTAAGCTTGAAGCGCAGGGAGACAAGAAAACCGCAGAACAGCACCAGGACGGTGCCCACGCTCAGGATCGTCAAAATGGTGTGGCTCACTTCCGCAGGCTGGACTTTTTGACCGCTGACAAAGCCGGACATCTGCATCACAATGCCTACCAGCATCACCGCACCGGCCTGAGACGCCTTGCGGGTCAGGGTCATGATGCCGGCGAAAATCCCTTCGCGGCGCTGGCCGGTGATTACTTCATCCACGTCAGCAATGTAGGTGTAGGTATTCCATGGCACGTAGTTGATACCGCCGCGGCCCAGCCCAGCCACCGCAGAGATCAGCAACAGCAGAGCGTAGACGTCGCTCAGGCCCGCATAATAGAGCATGGCGTAAGAGAGAGACGCCAGGCCAAACAGCACCACGACCATGCGGTAGGACGGAGCAGGTCCGAAGCGAATACACAGCGGGATCATCCCGATCACGGCGAGGAACTGGAAGATAGCCATCGTGCCCAGCAGATTGGACGCCATTGAGGCTTCCTGCATCAGCACAAACACCACGTAGTAAGTGAATACCGCATTAAACACGTCCTGCGCGATATAGCCGCCGAGGTACATGCCCAGATGCTGACGGAAAATCTTGATGCGCAGCGTGGAGCTTAACTCAACGATCAGGCGATTGAGACTCTGCCCCAGCGTCAGCTTCTTCTTCTCTTCTTCAGCACGCAGCGCCGCTTCAGACCACTCCTCACGCGGGCGCTCCCAGGTAAAGAACCAGACAAAGGTCAGCATCAGCGCGCACAGCACGGAGAAGACCAGGCTTGCGTAGAAGAAGGAAACGGCGTTGTCTTTCCCGAATTGCGTGAGCAGGATCCCCGGCAGGAAGGAGGCCAGAATGGCGGACATCTGCGCCATAGAGATACGCGCCCCGGAGAACTTGGTTTTCTGTTTAAAGTCATCGGTCATTTCCGGTACCAGCGTCTCGTAAGGCACCAGAATCATGGTGTAGACAATATCAAACACCAGATAGGTGAGCAGGTAGTACCAGAAATTCATGTCCCCCACCCACATCAACGAGTAGCTGAACACGCATGGAATACCCAGCAGGATAAAGAACTTACGGCGACCAAAGTGCTTCCCAAGCCAGGTTGTACCGAAGTTATCCGTCAAAAAGCCCATTAACGGACTGACAACAGCATCCAGCACCCTCGCAGCGGCAAAGATGAAGGTTGCCTCAATCGGTGTGAGTCCACAGAAGGTGGTATAAAAATACAAAAGCCAGGCCGCCGTCAGGGCGGTAGTACCTGCCCCAAGAAAATCGCCTGCTCCGTAGGCAAGATAATTTGCGAGTCCAATTTTACGTGTTTTCATTGCCGTCAACCCTAATCAAATTTGGGAGACTCCCTGCAGGTAAGGCTCATCGGGGAGTTTTTACACGGCTACAGTAAATGCAACGACGTCCTGATACCTTTCTGTTTCTGCCATCACGAGCAGGGTGAATGGCAAAAATGCAAAGGGTCGCGTCACGCGTGTCACTAATTTATAAAACAGCGTTTCTGTTGCATCAAAAGAGGAGGTCAATTTTGCGAGACAGCCATCAGAATTGACTGATGGCTGGTGAAAAGGCAGGCAGCTAGCGGTAGTTGACGATGACAGAATTACTCTGCACCTTCAGCGCCGGGATCAAACGTCCCCCGCCCGGCACTTCCCAGATAAAACGCAAGGGTTCAATGGCCGGCACGCCGTTGAATGCCTGGGTTGTGCCATTTTCTCCGTCGATCTCCGCACAGCGAGTCTGAGAACAGAGACGCACCCGAAGCCCGGCAGGGGTTGGGCCAATCAGCCGGTAGTTCCAGACCACCATCCCCATCTGACCAGAAACCGTTTCAGAAGGCGACAGCGGGTTAGAGGACATGGCGACCCCCCGGTTGCTGAGGGTCACGCCCATGCTGCTTGCCTGCCAGGAGCCTTCCCCGGCAGCCTGAACCGCCAGCGGGAAGAACAAAATCCATAACCATTTACCCATTATTTTCCTCCAATCGTCGCCGTCATACGAATATGGCGGTTATCCGACAGCTCCATATTCGACAGCACAACCAGCTGGTTCAGGCTGCGACGCAGGAAGCGCGACAGTAGCGGACGCAGCGCGTGGTTGACCAGCAGCACCGGCGGCGCCCCCAGCATCTCCTGACGCGCCAGCGCTTCCTGGGTCTGCTCCAGCAGGCGATCCGCCAGCCCAGGCTCCAGGCCGCCTCCGCCCTGCAGGGCCTGCAGCAGAAGGCGCTCAAGCGGCGTATCGAGGCCAATAACCTGGACTTCGCCGGTTCCCGGGAACCACTGTTGGGTGATCGCGCGCCCCAGCGCCACGCGCACCACCGCCGTCAGCTCGTGCGGATCGCTTTGCAGCGGCGCATGCTCAGCAAGGGTTTCCAGAATGGTACGCATATCGCGGATCGGCACTTTTTCCTCAAGCAGGTTCTGCAGCACCTTGTGCAGCGTGGTTAACGTCAGCACGCCCGGCACGAGGTCTTCTGTCAGCTTCGGCATCTCCTGCGTCACACGGTCGAGAAGCTGCTGCGCTTCCTGACGGCCAAACAGTTCAGCCGAGAATTGGCCAATCAGATGATTAAGATGGGTTGCCACCACGGTACTGGCTTCAACAACCGTATATCCCTGAATTTGCGCCTGCTCTTTCAGCGCGCTTTCAATCCAGATTGCCGCCAGGCCAAAGGCCGGATCGACGGTTTGCTCGCCCGGGAGCGTGCCTGCTGCGGTGCCGGGGTTAATGGCCAGCCAGCGGCCCGGGTAGGCATCACCGCTGCCAATTTCGACCCCTTTCATCAGAATGCGGTAGCGCGCGGGCGGCAGGTCCATGTTGTCCTTGATGTGAACCACCGGCGGCAGAAAGCCCATGTCCTGGGCGAATTTTTTACGGATACTCCGGATGCGGCCAAGCAGCTCGCCATCCTGCTGGAAATCCACCATCGGGATCAGACGATACCCCACTTCCATTCCCAGGGAATCTTCCAGCTGAACGTCGTTCCAGGTCGCCTCTACAGCCTGGGTGTTCTCCGGCATTTTCACCGGTACCGGTTCCGCAGCCGGCCTGGCCTCGCGGCCACGCATCCACCAGGCCAGGCCCAGCAGCCCCGCCGTAAACAGCAGGAATACGAGGTTTGGCATCCCCGGCACCAGGCCGAGCAGTCCCAGCACCGCAGCCGCCAGCAGCATCACGCGCGGGTTACTGAAGAGCTGGCCAACCATCTGCTCGCCAACGTCCTGGTCGGTACTGACGCGCGTCACGATAACACCCGCCGCAGTGGAGATGACCAGCGCCGGGATCTGTGCAACAAGACCGTCACCAATGGTCAGCAGCGTATAGCTTTCCGCCGCGTGGCCCATGTCCATCCCGTGCTGCAATACCCCCACCAGCAGGCCGCCGACCACGTTAATCACCATGATCAGGATGCCCGCGATGGCATCACCGCGAACAAACTTACTCGCACCGTCCATGGAGCCGTAGAAGTCCGCTTCTTGCGTCACTTCCGCGCGGCGCTTTTTCGCTTCATCTTCGGCAATAAGCCCGGCGTTCAGGTCGGCGTCGATAGCCATCTGCTTGCCCGGCATCCCGTCCAGCACAAAACGCGCGCCTACTTCCGCGATACGCCCCGCGCCTTTGGTGATAACCATAAAGTTAATGATAACGAGGATAACGAACACCACGATACCGATAGCGAAGTTCCCGCCCACCAGGAAGTGGCCGAAGGCTTCGACCACCTTCCCTGCCGCTGCCGCGCCGGTGTGGCCTTCCATAAGGATGATACGCGTGGAGGCCACGTTCAGCGCTAGCCGCAGCAAGGTGGTAAACAGCAGAATGGTCGGGAACGCGGCGAACTCCAGGGTGCGCTGGGTGAACATCGCCACCAGCAGCACCATAATGGACAGCGCAATATTGAAGGTAAAAAGCAGATCGAGGATGAATGCCGGGAGCGGCAGTACCATCATCGACAGAATCAACAGGATGAGGATCGGCCCGGCAAGGATCTGCCATTGAGTCGATTTCAGGTTGCCGGGCAGGCGCAACATTGCCACCAGATTAGCCATCAGTGTCCTTCTCGTTCATAAAATCCAGCGCGGCAGGCACCGGAAGGTTCTCAGGTTTGACAGGCCGTTGACCGCCGGCCAGACGCCAGCGCTTCAACTGCCATACCCAGGCCAACACTTCCGCCACCGCGGCGTAGAGCTGTCCAGGGATCTGTTGTCCGATATCCGCGTGGCGGTAGAGGGCTCGCGCCAGCGGAGGCGCTTCCAGGATCGGCACGCGGTTTTCGGTGCCAATTTCCCGGATGCGCAACGCAATCAGCCCCGCCCCTTTCGCCACCACTTTCGGCGCGCTCATTTTGTTTTCGTCATAGCGCAGCGCCACGGAATAGTGTGTCGGGTTGGTAACGATGACGTCCGCCTTCGGCACATCTTCCATCATGCGGCGACGGGCGGCGGCACGCTGCATCTGGCGGATGCGCCCCTTCACGTGCGGGTCACCTTCCATCTGCTTATATTCGTCGCGGATGTCCTGACGTGACATCCGCAGTTTCTTGAAGTGGGAATAAAGCTGGAAGATCACGTCAAAACCCACCATCGGAATAATGCTGAGCACCACCAGCAGCGCGCAAAGCCCGACCAGATTCAGCGCGTTGCTCATCGCTGTGAGGGGCGACTCGCTGATAAGGCGCATCATTTCGGGCCAGTGGTACCAGAGAAAAAATCCCGCGGAACTGCCCATCAGCACCGATTTGAGAATAGCCTTGAGCAGCTCGGCCCCGGTCTGCGCCGAGAACATTTTCGCAATGCCCGGCAGCGGGTTGAGTTTCGAAAATTTGGGTTGCAGCGATTTTCCGCTAAAGACCAGGCCGCCCAGCATCACCGGCGAGACCAGCGCCACCAGCACTACGCCGGTAATCAGAGGCAGCAGCGCAACCATGGCCCCTTTTATCAGCTGAATAATCTGGCTGAGGATCAGATTCGGGTCGTTGACCATGCTGTGGTCAAAACGTAAGCCGGTGGAGAGCATCCCCGCCAGCTTGCGGGCGAGCGACTCCCCACCCCACCAGATAATGCACACCCCGACGATAAGGATCAGCAGGGAGGTCAATTCTCGGGATCGGGGTATCTGCCCTTCCTCACGCGCCTTTTCTAGTCGGTGGGGTGTGGGAGCTTCCGTTTTGTCGTCGTTCTCTTCTGCCACAGTACATGCTCAGCCCATTACGTCACGGGTATCATGCCACGGTGGCGCATCGTCAATGGGCTGATAAAACCCTATAAGCGGGCCTTTTTACACACTTTAAGAAGAGCCTGTACAGGAGAAGGCTGGAAAAATGGTTTAAATAATGCTCAGGTGGGTTTTGACAGCCAATCATCATCGATGAATAATTATTAAAAATGCATTTAGTAAAATTTAAGTACATACTCACCTGCTGAGCATTTGGTAAATACATCATCAAAATACGCTTATTTTTTCGCTCACTTGATTTCTTAAATGATAAAAATATGTAAATTAGATAACCGCAGCGTATCAAACATTAAATTCAATCAATTCAAATGTCATTTTTAATAGTTTACAATATACAATATTATTCTTGCCCATCGCTTACCTAATGAAAATTACCCGCTATACTTTTGCTCGGCGTTAATCGAGAAATATATCAAGTTGCATGCCAATTTGTTTTCAACTTCAGGAGTTTTTGTAGATGGATTTCAAAAGAAACATTTTTGCGGGCGTGACGCTTGCTGTCATTTCAATGGGCAGTTTCGCTGCCGAAATGAATGCAGGGACGATCCACTTCACGGGTGAAATTATTGAACCTAGCTGCACGATTCAAGGGGACAGCGGCACAGACAGTACGATTCCACTTGGCACCTATCCGGTCTCACTTTTTACAGAAGTCGGAAAGGAAACCACGCTCACTCCGTTCTCTATTATTTTGGCCAACTGTCCATTAAAAAGCGACGGATTGCCAGCGGTTCAACTGACCTTTAACGGTCCAACAACCTTGACGAAGACGAATACTCTGCTTGATGTAAGCAAAATTACCTCAACAGGTGACACCGCCGCGACAGGTATTGGCGTTGCCGTCAGTCCTGTAGGGAGCGATGCTCAGTTGATCACCATGGATGGTTCTGAAGAACAGGTCTACATTGAACTGCCCACGAAATCTTCTGATACCATCAAGGCAGACTTTAACGCCCGCTATAAATCATTCGCGGCAACGGTAACCGCCGGTCCAGCCGATGCTGATATGACGGTGAATATTTTATATCGCTAATAAACCATCGCCTAATATTCAGCTAATAAATATATTTACGCCATGACATTAAAGGAGTCATGCTCAGATAATAGTCCGCATTCGGACTATTATCGTTCTTTCAACCTGCTTTATTGAGGGGTTTTCCATGCGCACATCAATAAAACTCTTATTATGCATTCCCGTTATTGCAAGCACTTTTTGTCACGCCACGGGGGTACAAATCGGCCGTACTCGCATAATTTACGATGCCGCAAAAAAGGAAGTAGCCCTGCCCTTACTAAATAGTGAAAAAGAACTCCCCTGGTTAATTCAATCCTGGACGGATACTGGGGATGGAAAAACACGGGGCCCCTTTATCGTGACGCCACCTCTCTTTCGTCTCGATCCGCAAAAAGAGCAAAGTCTGCGAATAACCTGGAGCGGTCGCCCGCTGCCTGTCGATAAAGAGACATTGTTCTACCTTAATGTGCGAACCGTACCCGCCACGCCTGGAGATGAAGAGGGTAAGAATGTTCTGCGCCTGATTTATAAAACGCGCCTGAAACTCTTCTGGCGCCCTGTTGGACTTAGCGGCTCGCCATCAGAGTCATGCAAAAACCTGCGCTTCGTTCGCCATGACCAGCAGCTTACCGTCATCAACGATGGGGCATTTTACAGTATTTTTGATTCTCTCTCGCTGGGTGCAAAGAAGATAGAAAAAGCCGATATGGTAGGACCTAAATCCAGCGTCGCCATCCCGATACCTGCCAATATACAAGGAGCGAATGTCAGTTGGCGCTGCATCACCGATTACGGCAATGCTTCCGAAAAATACACCTCCAACCTGGCGCAGGATTAAACAAGCACAATGATTACAGGACGTAATTTTTTGTCCGGTCAGCGGATCTTTCAGCTAAACCCACTCCTCCGCTACCTTGGCGGCATTCTGATTATCACGAGCTGCTCAACGGATGCCCGGGAGTATCACTTTTCCGCCTCTTCGCTGGAAGGGGATATGTTGACGCAACAGGATATCGATCTCTCACTCTTTTCGAAATCGAATGCCCAGTTGCCCGGTACCTATCCCTCAAGAGTGATGATGAACGAACGTAGGCTTACCGACGCGGATATCGCTTACGTCAGCTCACCTGAAGGCGCGCTGGTGCCACAGCTGACGCCGAATATGCTCCGCGGTTGGGGGATTAATATCGATCGCTATCCAGAGTTGATTAAGCTCCCGGCCGACGAGACACTGCCAAACTCTCTGGGCAACTATATCCCGCTGGCATCAGCACAACTTGATTTCTCAACAATGACGCTAAAGCTGAGCATTCCGCAGGCGGCGATAAAAGGAAATGGTCGTGATTATGTCGATCCTTCACGTTGGGACGACGGTGTGCCGGTTTTGTTCAGCGATTACTCTTTTTCAGGATCACAAAATAAAGACAGCAGCGACAACAGCAGCACAAACCAGTATCTGAATTTAAGAACCGGGGCGAATCTTGGCGGATGGCGCGTGCGCAACTACTCAACGTGGAGCAAATCGGATGACGATCGCCACTGGGATACCATTAACACGTTCCTTCAGCACGACATTGATATACTAAAAGCGCAGTTCACAGCGGGCGAGAGCAGTACCCGCGGTGAAGTGTTCGATAGCCTCCAGTACCGGGGGGTAAACCTGGCCACGGACGAAGAGATGCTTCCCTATAGCCAGCGCGGCTATGCCCCGGTGATTCGCGGTATCGCCAGCTCAAATGCCGAGGTCTCCGTACGTCAGAACGGCTACCTCATTTATCAACAGAACGTTGCACCCGGCGCGTTTGAGATTAACGACCTCTACTCCACCACCAACAGCGGCGATCTGGAGGTGACGATAAAAGAGGCTGATGGAACCGAGCATCACTTTACCCAGCCCTACTCCAGCATCGCAGTCATGCAACGCCCGGAACACCTGAAGTATGAATTTACGGCAGGACGTTACCGTTCAGACAGTGGAACCAATCAAAAGGAACCCGACTTTCTTCAGGGAAGTATGGTATACGGCATAAACAATCTGCTTACCTGGTTCGGCGGGCTGACGCTTTCGAAAGACTATAACGCTGCCAACACGGGTGTAGGCGTGGCGCTCGGGCCCTTGGGTGCGCTGTCTGCAGATGTCACCGTGGCGGATGCGCAACTTGACGACGGTAGCGAGCATACCGGTCAGTCATGGCGTGTGCTCTATTCCGGTAAAATTGACTCTACCGATACCAACTTCACCCTCGGCAGCTATCGCTACTCCAGCCGTGGATATTACAGTTTTGCCGATGCTAATCAGAAGCTTGACGGTCACGAAGACGACTTGATGTTTAACTACAACAAGCGCAACCGTATTCAGGCCAGCATCAGCCAGAACATTTCCGCCTTAAGCGTGTACCTGAACGGTTATCAACAGGATTATTGGGGAACCTCCAAAAAAGAACGCAGCGTATCGCTAGGCGTCAACACCGTTCTCTCTGGAGTGAGCTATCACATGGCTTACACCTACAGTAAAACGAACGGCGAGGACTCCGACCGTATGGTCTCCTTCGGCTTTAGCATACCGCTCTCTCGGTGGCTGCCCCGCGCCTGGAGCAGCTATAACATCAGCAATACTAAAAACGGCTATACACGACAAAATATTGGCGTCAACGGGACGTTGCTGGATGACGAGAGGTTGAACTATTCACTGCAGCAAAGCCATTCAAATCACGATGGAGAAGACACAAGCAGTGTATATGGCACCTACCGTTCACGATACGCCAACCTGAACGCTGGATATTACGCCTCCTCTGACAGTTCTGAGCAGCTCAACTACGGCATCAGCGGGGGTATTGTTGCGCACCCGCACGGCGTGACGCTGGCGCAACCACTGGGTAGCCAGTTTGCCATTGTTAATGCCAACGACGCCGCCGGTGTTCGTTTCCAGAACCAGCGAGGTATCCAGACAGACTGGCTGGGGAATGCCGTTATTCCGTCCTTGACTCCCTATCAGGAAAACTACATTCGTATCGACACGGCCAGCCTGCCTGAAAACGTGGACAGTAGCGACACGGCTGCCACCGTGATCCCTTCACGTAACGCGGCTGTCGCAGCAAACTTCGATGCGCACGTAGGCTACAGGATGCTGGTAACACTGACGCGTCCAAATGGCCAGCGCGTACCTTTTGGTGCCATTGTCACCAGCACGCTCCCCCCAATGAGCGGCATCGCTGACGATACCGGTACCGTATACCTTACTGGTATCGGCGAGACAACGCAGCTTACGGTGAAATGGGGCAACGGTCAGGAGCAACAGTGCGTCTCCAGCATTTCGCCACAGACCGATCGACGCACTGAAACGCCTAACGGAATTCGCTCGCTTAGCGTGCTATGTCAGCAGGAATCATCACATGCTAAATAATATAAAGAAACTAGCCACTACGGCTTCACTGGCAACTGCAATGAGCCTGACATTTACGGATTCATGTCTGGCCGTTACGGTACTCAAAAATTGTTTCGGCGCACCACAAACCTACACGATCTCATACGATCATGAATTCACATCGACAGAGAACGTTGCAAATCATGATTACGATGTCCCCGGCCATCTGGTTGGGGCGGGTTCCGAGATGGATGCAAACTGTACGTGTCCAGGTAATGTGTTTTCGTCGAGTGTCATCTACGAAAAAAGCTACGCTGGCAGCCCACTCAGTCCGGGTACGAATGGATATGGCCATCTGACCGATAAAATTGATGCGGATATCACCGGCTATGCTGACGCGATCAATTCCCCGGACGGTAACTCTTTAACTGCAATCCCCATCAATGAGTACCCTACCTCGAGGGGGAATATGTTCTACGTTCTGGAATCGAGTCTATCGAAAACAGAAGGCGAGAGCACAGTCTGCAGCAGTGAGACTCAACCTTCAGGCGCTGCAACAGTAAAGCGTAAATTCCGTTGGAATGTTGTTGCAGTCATGCTGCGCGTCAAAAAGCCGATTCTTGGCGAGGAAATTATCCCGCAGACGCTTATCGCGCAGAACTACGCCTGCCTCTATATTGGCACCGGCGGAAGCTGCGACGCGGCTGAGGCAGAGCAGGTGTCAGATATCTGGTTCGGCGGCACCCTCTCCGCACCGTTAAGCTGTACAATCAACGCGGGCAGCACAATTGAGGTAGAGTTTGGCAGCATTGTCAGCAAGCAATTCACCAGCAAAGGGCAACCCCCGCAGGGATATACCCTTAAAGATGTAGATATTTCCTATCACTGCGACGATAACGCGGTTGGCAACAACGATCGGATAAAGCTCATGCTGTCTGCCGATCAGGGTGTGGCGGATAGCAGCACGCCATACATTGCTAAGTTACTGGAAAGAAACGATCTGGGTATTCGAGTGTATGATGAAAATAGCCAGAATGTCGCGCTGGATGGAACCTACGAATTTCCTGTCACCATGGACGAGCAGGGAAATGGGGTTGTCAAAATTAAGGCAGTGCCGGTAAGCACAACAGACACCACCCCCTCACCGGGTAGCTTTGAAGGTAACGTGACGGTGAAAATGGATCTGCGTTAAAAATATCCCTCAGATTGAGCAAACAACCTGAGGGTAAAGGCCGCAATCAGAAGCCGAGGCTGTCCAGCAGGTCGTCCACCTGGTCCTGGCTTGCCACCACGCCCGCCTTGCTGGCGTCGAGCTGTGGACCATTGAGCAGGCTTTCGTTCTCGCGTTTTGGACGGGCTGCCGGTTCCGGGATGTTCTCCAGCAGAACCATCAGCAGCTGACGCTCAATCTCCTGGATCACATCCATCATGCGCTTGATCACCTGACCGGTCAGGTCCTGGAAATCCTGCGCCATCATGATGTCCAGCAGCTGAGCGTTGGTAAAGCTGGTGTGGCCCGGCACATCACCCAGGTACTGACGGGTATCCGTCACCAGCTCGCGGGCATCCGCCAGCTCGATAGGGTTCTCAAACCACTCGTCCCAGCGTTTGCTCAGCGCTTTTGCGCCCTTTTCCATCGCATCCTGATGCGGCTGCGACGCTTCAACGCTGTTCAGCGCACGCTCAGCCGCCTGAGCGGTCATCTGCACAACGTAGTCCAGACGATCGCGGGCGTCCGGAATCGCTTCCGCCGCTTCGGCAATGGCCTGATCCAGCCCCAGTTCACGCAGGCTGTCACGCAGCATGCGCGTCAGGCTGCCGATGCGCACGATGATGTCGCTCGGCGAGTGTTCTTCAACGGGTTTCATTGCAGGTTGCATCATCACCAACACCTCACATGCCGAGTTTCTCGAAGATCTTACCGAGCTTCTCTTCCAGGGTCGCCGCGGTGAATGGCTTCACCACGTAGCCGCTTGCGCCCGCCTGTGCTGCAGCAATGATGTTCTCTTTTTTCGCTTCTGCAGTGACCATCAGCACCGGCATAGACGCCATTCCCGCGTCTGCACGAATCGTTTTCAGCAACTCCAGACCGTCCATGTTTGGCATGTTCCAGTCGGAGATGACAAAACCAAACCCGCCGGCCTGCAGTTTGTTCAGCGCATCAACGCCGTCTTCCGCCTCTTCAACGTTGTTGAAGCCCAGCTCTTTCAGCAGGTTGCGCACGATGCGACGCATGGTGGAAAAGTCATCCACAACCAAAAACTTAAGCTCTTTATCCGCCATAAAATAATACTCCTGAGTCAAATACGTATTGCCTGTCCGGCACTGATTTTCGCCAGCATCTGCTGGCTTACCTGGCTAAGATCGACCACTTCGCTCACGCCACCCATATTGATGGCCTCGCGCGGCATGCCGAACACCACACAACTTGCTTCATTCTGCGCAATCGTCCAGGCGCCAGCCTGGTGCATTGCAAGCATTCCGGCGGCACCGTCGTTGCCCATCCCCGTCAGGATCACCCCGACGGCGTTGCGCCCCGCATGTTTCGCCACCGAATGAAACAGCACATCCACCGACGGACGGTGCCGGTTGACCGGCGGTCCGTCATGAATTTTGATTTGATAGTTAGCGCCGCTGCGCGCCAGCTCCATATGCTTGTCGCCCGGGGCGATATACGCATGTCCCGGCAGTACGCGCTCGCCATCTTCCGCCTCTTTCACGCTGATCTGGCACAGCTTGTTCAGGCGTTCGGCGAACGAGCGGGTAAAGCCTGGCGGCATATGCTGAGTAATCAGAATACCCGGACTTGAAAGCGGCAATGGCTGGAGTACATGGCGAATTGCCTCTGTTCCTCCGGTTGACGCTCCAATAACCAGCAGTTTTTCCGAGCTGAGTAACGGACCGGCCTTGAGGGTTGCCGGCGCGGCCATCGGCTTGTGGGCCGCGAGCTTCGCGCGCGATGCGGTGCGAATTTTCTCCGCAATCATCTCGCTGTACGCCAGCATCCCCTCGCGAATGCCGAGCTGCGGTTTGGTGACAAAATCCACCGCCCCTAGCTCCAGCGCGCGCAAGGTGATCTCCGATCCTTTCCCGGTCAGGGAGGAGACCATCACCACCGGCATGGGCCGCAGCCGCATCAATTTTTCCAGGAAATCTATGCCATCCATGCGCGGCATCTCGACATCCAGCGTTAGCACGTCGGGGTTATATTTTTTAATTAAATCCCGCGCTACCAGCGGATCTGGCGCTGTGGCCACCATCTCCATGTCGCTGTGGCTATTGATTATTTCAGTCATGATCTGGCGCATCAGCGCTGAATCATCGACGGACAATACCCTGATTTTACTCATGCTTTTTCCTTACTCAGCGCATATACCGTTTGCCCACGCAGGCTAAACTCACGCGCGAGGTTGCTGAAGTTTTCCGAGTGCCCGGCAAACAGTAAACCGTCAGGCTTGAGCAACGGAACAAACCGACGCAGAATGTCCTGTTGCGTCGTTTTATCAAAATAGATCATGACGTTACGGCAAAAAATGGCGTCGAAAGGCCCCGGCACGTTGTACTGCTTATCGAGCAGGTTAACGGGCGCGAATTCGACGAGGTTCGCCAGCTCCTGGCGTACGCGAACCAGGCCTTCATGCGGCCCCGTACCGCGCATGAAGTAACGCTGCAGCTGCTGCGGTGACAGTGTTTTCAGCTCGTCCTGGCGATAAACGCCGTTGCGCGCCTTCTCCAGCACCTCGGTGTCGATATCGCTGGCGTAGACCTTCCAGCGCCCGGGCGCCATCCCCAGGGTATCGGCCAAGGTAATCGCCAGCGAATACGGCTCTTCACCCGTCGAGGCGGCCGCACTCCAGACGCGATACTCCCCGGTGCGACGGCGCGCGTGCTCGGCCAGGACCGGGAAGTGGTGAGCTTCGCGGAAAAAAGCCGTCAGGTTGGTGGTTAATGAGTTAATAAAAGCCTGCCACTCTGCGCTGTTTTGGTTGGCCTCAAGCATGCTCAGATAGCGGCCAAAATCATCCAGCCCCAGCGTACGCAAGCGCCGCACCAGTCGGTTGTAGACCATGTCCCGCTTATGATCCGCAAGCACGATCCCCGCACGCTGGTAGATTAACTGACATATCCGACGAAAATGCGCGTCGGACAGCGCGAGGCGCTGTGTCATCTGCAACAATAATGACGTTTGCCCAGGGGGCATTGGTGATGTCATAGCGCCTTCTTAATTACATTCAGGATACAACTGGCACGGCCTGCGACCGCCCGACTTCTGTTACTGCTTCAACGTGCTCTTTCACATTAAATACCGCGACCAGACCGGTCAGACGATCCGCCTGGCTGGCCAGCTGATCGGTTGCCGCTGCCGCTTCCTCAACTAACGAGGCGTTCTGTTGCGTTACCCGATCCATCTGGCTGACGGCCTGGGCAACCTGCTCAATCCCGCGACGCTGTTCATCCGACGCGGAGGCAATTTCGCCCATGATGTCGTTCACCCGCGTCACGGAGGTGACGATCTCGTGCATGGTTTGCGCCGCCGTATCCACAAGGGTTGAGCCCTGCTGAACGCGCGAGACCGACTCTTCGATCAGCACCTTAATCTCTTTCGCCGCGTTGGCGCTGCGGCTCGCCAGGTTACGCACTTCCCCGGCTACCACCGCAAACCCACGTCCCTGCTCGCCGGCGCGCGCCGCTTCAACGGCAGCGTTCAGCGCCAGAATGTTGGTCTGGAACGCGATACCGTCAATCACGCTGATGATGTCGCCAATCTTCTGCGAGCTGGTGGCAATCTCCTGCATGGTGCTGGCGACATGGGACGCCTGGTCGCCGCCTTTCTTCGCCGTCATCGCCGCCTGTTTTGACAGATCAGACGCCTGACGCGCGTTATCGGCGTTCTGGCTAACCGTTGCTGTCAGCTGCTCCATGCTGGCCGCCGTCTGCGCCAGCGAGGCCGCCTGCTGCTCGGTGCGGGACGAGAGATCGTTATTGCCTGCCGCAATCTCTGAGATCCCGGTGTGCATGGCATAACTGCCCTGACGCACGTCGGATACCGTTTCCCGCAGAGCGCCCTGCATCGCCTTCAGGCTGGCAAAGATCGCCGATATTTCGTTTTTGCCGAACACCGCCACCGGACGCGCCAGGTCCCCCTTCGCAATACTGTCGAAGTGGCTGCTGACGATCGCCAGCGGCTGCACAATCATTCTGCGCACCCAGAGCAGCGCCCCGCCGGTCAGCAGCCCCGCCAGGATCACGACGACGGCAAAGATGACGCCGGACATGTGATAGCTGATACGGCTCGCTTCACCTGCACGCTGAACAGACTGGTTAATATCCTGCTGCCACGCGTTAAAGCTGCCGTCAAACGCGGCCTGAGACGCCTGAACCGGTGCGGTCATAAAGTCCGAAAGCTGGTTGTTCTCAAGCCATGTCGCCTGGTGGTCCAGATCGCTGAACCACTGCTCAAAGTTCTTTTTCATGGCTGCCTTCAGCGCTTTCTCTTTCTCGCTGTCGGCCGCCTGCGCCGTGAAGGCCTTAAATTGTGCGTCTGCCTGCTTCAGGCTGTCGCGCGCCGTTGCCATCAGCGCTTTAATGTCATCCGGCGGATAGCTGAGCGCGGTTAAGGTTCCTGCCTTGTTCAGCGCAGTGCTTGCCTGCAACAGCACGGCACGCGTTTGTGCCAGTGCGGAGCGCTGCTGATTACTCGCCTCAACGTCCTGCAAATTCTGATAGCCATCGCGAAACGCCCAAAAAGACAACCCGTTACTGCCAACCTGCAACACACCGCAAAGGATCAGAATCAAAAACAGTGTGGTCGAGATACGAATACGATTTAACATCCACGCTCCCATCAAGCGGCAAGCAGCCGCGGTCTAATTGTCAGTCAAAATGTTTCCCAGTTTTCATCTTGTCCGGCCGTTGCAGCACGCATGCGGGTGACCGCCGGGTCGGCGGCTGGCGCGCGGTACGTCGACTGCGAAGTGACCGTATTTCCAGCGAGTGAAGCGAGACGAAACGCCGAGACGGCCATCTTCAGACGGCTCGCCTGGTCTTCCAGGGCAGCGGCCGCCGCAGCGGACTCCTGCACCAGGGCGGCGTTTTGCTGTGTCACGCGATCCATTTCCGATACCGCCAGGGCAACCTGGTCGATACCACGACTCTGCTCATCGGACGCAGAGGCGATTTCACCCATGATGTCCGTTACGCGGGTAACGGCATTCACGATGTCATTCATGGTCTCCCCGGCGCTTTCCACCAGCACCGAGCCGGTATCCACGCGGGAGACGGAGTCTTCAATAAGGGCTTTGATCTCTTTCGCCGCGTTGGCGCTGCGGCTGGCCAGGTTGCGCACTTCCCCGGCCACCACGGCAAACCCGCGGCCCTGCTCGCCCGCGCGCGCCGCTTCCACGGCGGCGTTGAGCGCGAGGATGTTGGTCTGGAAGGCAATGCCGTCGATGACGCTGATAATGTCAGCGATTTTCTTCGAGCTGTCGGCGATTTCGTGCATGGTTTTCACCACGCCATCCACCACGCGACCGCCGCGCTGCGCCGTCTCGGAGGCGCTTTCCGCCAGCTGAGACGCCTGGCGAGCGTTATCGGCGTTCTGCTTCACAGTTGCCGTGAGCTGCTCCATGCTGGCGGCCGTCTCTTCCAGAGCAGAAGCCTGCTGCTCGGTACGGGATGAAAGGTCGTTATTGCCCATCGCGATTTCGCTGGTGCCGGTATAGATAGCCTCTGACCCGTTACGCACGTTGGCGACGGTCTCGATCAATGAACGCTGCATATGGTCGACGCTGTTGGCCAACTCGGTGATCTCATTGCGCCCGGACACGGTCAGCGTTTTAGTCAGGTCACCGCTGGCAATATTGCGGATATGGGCAATCACGCGACCGAGCGGGTTCAGCAGGATGTGGCGAATGCCGTACCAGACCGCGATCAGCACAATGACCAGCGCCAGCGCCAGCACCGCCATCTGCCATTTCGCAAAGCGGTAGTCATTCTGGCTTTCAGTAAAGGCCGAATGATACAAATCGCCGCTGGCCTTCGCGTATTCCCCCAGCGCCGCGCCGAGTGCGTTTTGCATCCCCTGCGTCGGCTGTGCGAAGTAGGCGTCCATGTTGCCACTCTCCAGGAACTGAATCAGCTCCGTCAGCCCGGCATAGTAGGCGTTATATTTTTCATCAATATTCTGGCTCACCTGCGCCATAGCGGGCTGCGGGGCGATCTGTTTGAAGGTGGCGTAGTGTTTTGCCGCATCGGCCAGCGTGGCCCGGGCATTTTTTAGCAGATCGGTTTTCGCGCTGCTCTGCTGATTGTTGGGATCCATCATCATGCGCGCGGACGAGCGGCTCAGGTTGATGCGCGTTTGCAGCATCAGATCCCACGTTGACGTAAGCTCGCTCTGCTGAAGGCGGAGATCGTTCGAGGCGGCGAAGCTGTCCTGGTTCTGTTTTAACGACGAGAAAAAAAGCCCGCCGGAGATAAGCTGAAGTAGTGCGAAAATGACCAGCACCATCATGAGCATTGTGACAACGCGGATACGGTTCAACATACAACACCTTCTCATAGATTTATTAACGGTGTTATCGGCACAGGCCACAGGAACTTTACATTTGCGAAAGGGAAAAGCGCGGGGTTAAAACGCGACGTCAACAATCAGCGTATCGGTGTAGGTGCCGGCGGGTGGCGTGGCCTGATTGGTCAGGACCTTAGCGATATAGTTGTAGGTTCGCAGCAACCCGTCGCTACTGACCTGGGACGACGTCGCGCTGGACCAGCGTTCGGCACCGCTGCCGCCCCAGCGGTTACCGCTGGCTTCTTTATAGATGTCGTAGCTCAGGGCGTTACTGCCGCTCACCATACGCCGCACGTTGTTCAGCGCGTTGGCACCATTATTAATGCCAATGGTGTAGGTGCTGCCTTTGGTACAGGTCACGGCAATAGCCTGCGAAACGGTGGGAAAACTTTGCACCAGCGGTGCGCTGTTAAAGTTCACGTCCGGCGTGGTCATGGCGCTGCAGTCGTTGGTGACGGTCATGTTAAGCAGAATACTGGTCGTTGCGGTTCCCGACTGGGGAGATGTACACAGGCTTCCAAGACCGACGGCGCAGACGTTGTAGTTGATGCTGAAGGTCAGCAGCACCTGATAAGGCCCGGCAGTCACGTTTTGTCCGGGGACGGTGCGAAAATAGAGCGGTATGTTGTACCGTTTTGACCCGAGTAGCCCCAGCAGTGTGTTCCCGCTCCAGGTATAGGCTTTGCTTATCTGCACCTCGCTGCTGCTCGCGCAGCCCGATAATCCGCACAGCCGGGTGGGGATCACGTCCGTGATGGCCGCGTTATCCGTGCGTTTCATGGTGGCGCGGCTGTTGCCCGATACCGACGCTGCGGTGTAGTTCAGGGTCACCGAGTCGTTGGTCAGCACATTGAGCACGGCGTCACACGCCACCACCAGCGTGCCGGTGGTTTCCACTTCCCCGTTTCCGCTCAACGCAAACGACGTGACGCTGCCAAACGACGCATTGACCGTACTGACGGTGCACGCCGCCCAGCCGCCGCCGGAGAAAAGCAACAGCAACAGCAGCAGGCGCGTCATGGCCCCTCCCGACAAACCAGCGGACCGTAGGTTTGCAGCTTGTGCTCCGGATTGGCCCCCACGGTCAGGGTCGCCGTGCAGCGTTTTCCGGCAGGGGTGATCACCTCAAGCGGGTTCACATCGCTGAGGTTCTCCAGCCACGCGATGCCGTCATACCCCACCACTGCATTGCTGCGCGAGGCACGTCGGACCTGGCTTCCCACCGGGATCGCCTGCCCCTGCGCATCGTGCAGAATGACGCTTGCCACCCGCTCCTGCTCCATCGGGAAGTCCACCAGATAACCGCTGTGACGGCGAATGGCGATCCGCCGCTCAGTCTCCTTCAGCCGGGTATCCGCCGGCAGATTCAGCGTATCGATCCGGTAGCTTGCCGGATAGTACGCCGACACTCCGCTGACCAGCAGGTAGCCGTTGTTATTCGTTTTGCCGACGGGCTGGTTCTCATAGCTGACGGGCACGTCCGGATGGCCGTCGGTGCTGATCACCACAAACGCATCGTTGATTTTGTTCGCCGCGAACAGCTCCCCGTCCATCAGGACAATGGCGCCCATCGCCTCACCCCACCAGGTCATCGTGTCCCTTTCGCCATAGCCGCCGCCCTGAAGTTCGATATTGTTATTGCGCCAGCCCAGCGTACCCTGCTGATAATCACTGGATTTTGACTGGTTGGCCCAGGCCATGTTCCAGCTAAACCCGCCGTCAGAAGGCATAGAGTGGTTGTAGTTAATGCGCTGCGAGCTGCCTGCATCCGGGGTGTTTTCGAAGGTGACGGCAGCGCTGTCGCGTTCCCCCAGCGGCACCTGCAGCGACAGCGCGACCGTCCAGTCCCCACGCTGCTGGTCCCGGCTGCCGGCCAGGTAAATGCTGCTCGCCCCCCAGAGATTGCGGCTCCAGGAGAGATTCAGCAGTTCCGTTTTCTGGCTGTCAAAGCTTTCCACGCCGATCCAGGCCGCGCCGATATTGCCGTACTGCCCCAGATTGAAGGTCAGAGAATACTGGTCCGTATTGCGGCTAAAGCTGGCGATGGGTCTGTCATTTTCGTCATATACCGTCGGTTGGTCATAGAGAGCGAGATTGCCAAAGCCGCGATCGCGACGGGTGTGCTGGGTCGCGACGCTAAACTCGCTGGTGCTGTACTGATAACCCCAGCTGATTTGCCCGCCGTCGTCCCCGCGCATGCGGCTTTGTGAGTAAGAGGAATTCACCACGCCAAACTGGCCGAGCTTAATCACCGTCCCCGCCCCGCCCAGCGCCAGCTCTTCTGCCCCTTCCGCGTGGCCCTCCAGCGTTAGCCAGTCCGTCATCCCGTAGCGATACGAGCCGCTGCCTGCCGCAGGGCCGTAGTCAAAATTCCTGATGCCGTAATTCCGGCGCAGGCTGCCGAGCGTCACGGCCCCGTCGCTCAGCCCTGTTTTAAGCAAATCACTGGTGACATAAAACGGGAGCGTGGTGCTCACCTGGCGTCCCAGCGCATCGGTGGTGACCAGCACCGCATCCCCCGCCCCGTTGATATAGGGCAGATTGGTCAGAGTGAAGGGGCCCGGCTGAAGCTGAGTTGAGCCGGACCGATAGCCGTTGATAAAGAGATCCACCGAGGTGGGGACCGCGGCCTCACCCGAAAATTCGGGCAGCGGCCATGTCACCAGGTCCGGGCGCAGGGAGAAATCGCGTCCGTAGCTGATACCGCCCATCCGCACGCTGGAGGTCCAGCTCAGGGCATCGCTGATAACGTCTCCGGCGCTCCAGGTGGTCGCGTCATCCTCATTCGTTATCAGCAGCGTGGTGTCATAGCGAACATACCCTTCCTGCTGACCGTCGTTTCCGGTGAAATTTTTCCGGGCGTACCCGGTGGTGGAAAACGAACCGTTCTCGTCGAAGTAGCGGAGTTCATGCCAGAGCGACGCCTGGCCGCCAGTGTGCTCCGTGTGGTTGGTGTAGAGATCGTAATTCAGCAGCGCGCCGCGCCCGTAGTGCGGTTTGGACTGCGCCGTTTGCGCGCTAAAGGGTGTCACCCGGGCGGAGATCCAGTCCCGGGGAAGGGTCAGCAGCAGGCGCTGCGCGGCGCTGTCGTACTCCACACGAACCTGGCTCAGTGAGGAGATATTCACCTCTCCGGCGGGCACATGCTCCGGGGGCAGCCCGGCGCGCAGCAAATCGGCGCTGGAAATAAAGAAAGCGCCGTTGCGCTGCGTCACGGAGACCACCAGACCGGTGTCATAGTGGTTGAGCACCAGGGCAAGCTGAAAGACCGCTTCATCATTTACCGCCTGTGCCTGGGGAGGCGGCGGCAAACTGTCGTCGCCGGGTTCGCCCCAGGCTGTGGTACTGACGCAAAGCAGCATCATCATTGCCGGCTTCAGTTGACGGGCGTCGACTGCCATTGTGCGTCCCTGGCATTAATCTGCGCGCTCATCCGGTCTGGCTGACGAACGCCAGCGGGTATCGGCCAGCTACGGGTGCTGCCCGGCAGGACGTATCCCAGTAATCCCTCCGCTACGGTGCGTTTTTGCCCCCCCTGCACCAGCGACACCTGGCTAAGCCTGACGTGCACATCCCCCTGATTACGCACCTGTAATGCAGGTTGTCCTCCCTCCTGCGTCACCCGCCAGCTCAGGTTTCGGGTCTCCACCAGCGCGTGATGCGCTCCCTCTTTCAGGGTCGGGATCCCCTGTCCGTAAACAAACAGCGGAATGGAGTAACGCATCTGTAATTTGAGACCGATGGCGGGTGCAGCTTTGGCGTCAGGCTGCGGGATTTCATCCACGATAATGCGGTACGCCTGTTCAACGCCCGCGGGAACTGCGCCCTGTTTAATAAGACGAATCAGCTGCTTATTGCCTTTCTGGATGGTGACAATGGGCGGGCTGGCGACCACGTCCTGCTGCGCGCTGTAGCGTTCGTATCCGCCCTCCTGCTTCCAGCGCACAATCCGCACCTGCATGGTCGTTGCGCTGTTCCCCTGGTTCTGGATCCATAACTCCGTGGCGTTAGCATCGGCGGCAAGCCAGGGATCGATGGGCCAGAGCAGAATGGTGGCCGCCGCCTGCGCCTGTCCGGCCGCCGCGACGCATGACAACACACCCGCCAGACACATATGCCTGATAATTGGCTTCATTGCCTCTCTCCCTTTATTACCATGACAAGGTCACGGTGAGCTGATCGGAATAGGTTCCTGCCGGGCTAAACCCGGTCAATAGCGCCACGCCAAAAAGGGGCAGCGCGATGTTATTACTGTTGGTATAGGTCACCGGTATCGCCTGGTTAACGCCGATTTCGCTGTTTGCGGCCAGCGAACTGCTGCTGTACAGCCGGTACGGGACCATTTCCGTCCCGTTCGTACGTTTCATTCGGCGAACGGATGAATAATTCTGACCGCCATTAATACTCATAGTCAGCGCCACGCCCGGGGTGCAGGCGATGGACAAGGCCCCGTTTGGTACAAAGCTGGTGCTCACCGGCGCACTTTCCACGCCGTTATGGGTGCCAAAATCCAGCGTACCGAGAAGCCCCCCGCTGCCGGTAGCCACTGCGCACCCCGGTACAATGGTCGCGCTGACCTTAAAGGATTGTGATGTCACCGCCCCCGCCGTGGGGAGCAGCAACAACCCGACGATCAGCGCGAAAAAAGGCTGCACGTGTCCCTCTGCGCTTTTGCGCAGACCTATAAAAGGTGCCTTCATGGCAGTGCAGATCTAATAGGTCACGCTGACGTTAATCGTGTCGGTATAGGTGCCCGGTACCACCGTAACGCTGTTACCGCCGCCGGTAATGCGTCCGTAGAGGGTGTAACTGTCAACGCCCCCCGCCGTGGACGCGATCGGCAACGCGGCGTTATTAGCTACCACCGTGTTGAATCCGCTGTCGCTGTACAGGCTGTAAGCCACCCCCTGCGCCGTATTGGTCGTGTTTACCAGATAGCGCGCGGGCGTTCCCGGCGAGCCGACAACGGTGCCAGGTGCCGTGGAGTTGGTGTTGCCGGTGATCGCCACCGAATAGCTGGCGGTCGTGCATTGAATGGTGAAGGTATTTCCGCCGCTGGCGCCGGTTAGCTGCGTGGTCAGGGTAGAAAACGTTGCGGGATGGGTGCCGAAATCAAGTATCCCGAAGTTAATGCCGCTTTGGGCGGGCGATCCGTTAATCAGACAACCGTTTGTTAGCGTCAGCGTGGCGCCAATGGTGCCGTTGCTGGTGACGGCCAGGGCCTGATGGGCCGTTGTCGCAGTCAGCAACGTGCCTGCGCAGATCAAAAGGAGTTTTCTTTTCATTTACCACCCTCCAGAAGACGTCTCTGTTCCCTTGCGACATTTTATTTTTAACGTTCAAGATGTTAGCCCCGCTAAACCTTCCTCTGAGGGGGTTATTGAGAATTTAGTTTACGGATATCGCTTCGACCACCCGACGTGGGGCAGGTAAAACCCATGCCCTGACAGGATCATTTGTATATATAAAACAATGAATTAAATAATAACAAAGGAATATTCCTGCACTTTGACTGAGGATATATCCATAAAAATGTGATTAGCGTCACAATATATCGTTCAGGCATTAACAACAAAATTAATAAAAATTAAAAAGGAGTTGTATCCCCCTACGCTTTGCGTCAATTTATGTGCCGAATAATTTCCCGCGCCGCAATAAAAAATTTATATGTATCGGCGCGGGCTACAACTGAAGCGCATAGAGGGTCTTTTTTCGTGGCAAGTGCAAACAAACTCACACTCTTCATCGTGATATTCATGCTGGCGGGTATTCTTTCAGGGGCGGCAATTCACGAGTACGCATCTGCGGATGCCATCAAAGCCTGGTCGGATAATATTACCCTTCTGACCGATATTTTCCTCCGTCTGATCAAAATGGTTATTGCGCCGCTGGTCTTCAGCACGCTTACCGTGGGCATTATGAAGCTGGGAGAAACCTCCACCATTGGCCGCGTGGGCGGCAAAGCGATGGTGTGGTTTATCAGCTCATCCGTGCTCTCCATTCTGGTCGGACTGTTTATCGTCACGCTGGAGCGTCCGGGAAGCGGTCTGAACCTGACGGTCCCAACCGAGGCGGTAGATACAGGCCTGGCCGTGGGCGGGATGACGCTGGAAGCGTTCCTGTCTCACACCATTCCAACCAGTATCGCAGGGGCGATGTCGAACAATGAGATCCTGCAGATTGTGGTGTTCTCGATGTTCTTCGGCATTGGTGGCGCGTCGCTGGGGCAGAAATTCAACGCGCCGCTGGTGGCCGCGCTGGATGTGGTTTCCCATATCATGCTGAAGGTAACGGGTTACGTGATGTACGTTGCGCCGCTGGCCATCTTTGCGGCGATCTCCTCCGTCATTGCCACGCAGGGTCTTGGCATCCTGTTAAACTACGCCTCCTTTATTGGCGGCTACTACGTTGCCATTCTTCTCACCTGCATGGTGCTGCTGGCCGTGGGTTACATGGTGCTTAAAAAAGAGGTATTTCGCCTGGTCAGCATGCTGAAAGATCCGGTACTGGTCGCATTCACTACCAGCAGTTCTGAAGCGGCCTATCCTAAAACGCTGGAGCAGCTGGAGCGCTTTGGCTGCTCGCGCAACATCGCCTCTTTCGTTCTGCCAATTGGCTACTCCTTCAACCTGGTGGGGTCGATGGTGTACTGCTCTTTCGCCTCGATGTTCATCGCTCAGGCGTACAACATTCACCTGAGTTTCTCTGAGGTGACGGTGCTGATGCTGACCCTGATGCTGGCGTCGAAAGGGATTGCGGGCGTACCGCGTTCTTCGCTGGTGGTGCTGGCAGCGACCATTCCGAGCTTTAATATTCCTGTGGCGGGGATCCTGCTGCTGATGGGAATCGACCACTTCCTGGATATGGGGCGTTCCGCGATTAACGTGCTGGGGAATGGTATTGCGACCGCGATGCTGTCGCAGAATGAAGGTGCGCGGGAAGCGGAAGCTGAGCTGGTAAAGCAGGAAGCGTAATGGCATGAAAAAGGGTGAGGCCTGATGCCCTCACCCCGGCCCTCTCCCACAAGGAGAGGGAGCAAACACAAAAAACGGCAACCCGGTTGCCGTTTTGCATTTACCTACGCTACATGATTCGCCGCGATATCCAGCAGCGCCATCTCTTCGCTGTTCAGCAGCTTCTCAATGTTCACCAGAATCAGCATACGCTCGCCGAGCGCGCCCAGACCGGTCAGGTATTCGGTCGACAGCGTGACCGCAAATTCCGGCGCAGGGCGGATTTGGTCAGACGTCAGGGAGAGGACGTCAGATACGCCATCCACCACGATACCCACCACGCGCTGCCCCAGGTTGAGGACGATCACCACGGTGTTGTCATTGTAGTCAACGTCGCCCTGGCTGAACTTCACGCGCAGATCGACGATTGGCACAATCACGCCGCGCAGGTTGGTGACGCCTTTAATAAACGCAGGCGTGTTCGCGATGCGGGTAACCTGGTCGTAACCGCGAATTTCCTGCACTTTCAGGATATCGATGCCGTACTCCTCATCGCCCAAAGTGAAGACCAGGAATTCCTGCCCTGATGGCTCGCCCGCCAGTTTCGTTACATTACTCATACCGGTCATGTTATTACCTTCTACTTAATCAGGCGGCTGTGTACGCCACACGTTGTTCACGATTTAATCCCTGAAGCGCCGACACGTCGACGATCAGCGCCACGCTACCATCCCCCAGAATGGTGGCAGCAGAAATACCCGGCACCTTGCGGTAGTTGCTTTCGAGGTTCTTCACCACCACCTGGTGCTGACCAATCAGCTGATCGACCAGCAGCGCGTAGCGGCGGCCCGCGCTTTGCAGGATCACCACGATACCCTGCGTGGCCTCGGTCTTCGCCCCGTCCACTTCGAACACTTTCCACAGCTCGACCAGCGGCAGGTACTCACCGCGCACCTCAAGCACGCGCTCGCCGCCCGCCAGCGGATGCAGATCTTCCTCACGCGGCTGCAGGGATTCCATCACCGCATTCAGCGGCAGAATGAAAACTTCGTCCGCCACTTTCACCGACATACCGTCGAGGATCGCCAGCGTCAGCGGCAGCAGAATACGGATGGTGGTGCCGGAACCCTGTTTAGACTGGATCTCAACGTGGCCGCCCATCTCCTGGATGTTACGCTTCACCACGTCCATGCCGACGCCGCGCCCGGAAACGTCCGTCACCTGCTCGGCGGTCGAGAAGCCCGGCGCGAAGATGAGCATACCCACCTCTTCGTCGGTCATGTTTTCATTCACCGCCATCCCCTGCGAAATGGCCTTCGCCAGGATGCGCTCGCGGTTAAGACCGGCGCCGTCGTCGGTCACTTCGATGCAGATGTTCCCGCCCTGATGTTCCGCTGAGAGGATCAGGTTCCCGACCGGGGATTTCCCGGCGGCAATGCGGTTTTCCGGCAGTTCGATACCGTGGTCCAGGCTGTTACGCACCAGGTGCGTTAACGGGTCGATGATGCGCTCGATCAGGCTCTTATCCAGCTCCGTTGAGCTGCCCATCAGGGTCAGTTCAATCTGCTTATTCAGCTTGCTGGCGAGGTCGCGCACCAGGCGCGGGAAGCGGCTGAAGACATATTCCATCGGCATCATGCGGATGGACATGACCGATTCCTGCAGATCGCGGGCGTTACGCTGCAGCTGGCCCATGCTGGTGATCAGATCGCCATGCGTGACCGGGTCCAGCTCATTGGAGCGCTGCGCCAGCATGGACTGGGTGATCACCAGTTCGCCAACCAGGTTAATCAGCTGATCGACCTTCTCAACGGCAACGCGAATGCTGGTGGACTCGCTGGAGCGCGCGGCCGGTTTTTCAGCGCGGCCAGGTGCTGCGGTCTCTTTTGGCACAGCCTTCAGCGCCGGTGCCGCAGACGCAACAGCCGGTGCTGCAACCTGGGCAACGACGGCAACCTCTTCTGCTGCAGCCGGCGCTTCTGCCGCGGGGGTTTCCGTTTCGAAAGCAATCTGGTCGGCTTCAATCACAAAGCACAGCACCGCCACGATATCGTCCTGACTGATACCGTCATCGAGGGTCGCCGCGAGGCTGTCTTTGCCTTTCACCACATTGCTTAACTTCGCCAGGTTGCCCAGCTCTTCTTCCAGCAGGTTAACTTCGCTCTCTTTCAGGCGTGACAGCACAACGCGCAGTTTGCCCGCTTGCGCAGCGGGCGAGGCCTCTTCAGCAGCAACCGCATCAACAACGCTCAGTTTTGCCGCAGGGACAACGGCTGCAGCGACCTCACCTTTTGCTTCCAGGGCGAGCTGGCGCAGCGCATTGCAGATGTATTCAAAGCTGGCGGCATCAGGCTCTGCCGAACTTTTATAGGCGTCGAGCTGTTCCTGCATAATATCTTTGGTTTCCAAAAACAGGTTGATAATGTCGGTATTGAGCTGCATCTCACCGCGTCGTGCTTCATCGAGCAGGTTTTCCATTAAATGGGTCGTTTCCTGCAGGATGGTAAATCCAAACGTTCCGGCTCCGCCTTTAATGGAATGCGCCGCGCGGAAGATGGCATTGAGCTGCTCGGAGTCCGGTGCTTCGGGCACCAGATCGAGCAAATGTTGCTCCATATCCGCCAACAATTCGTCGGCTTCATCAAAGAATGTCTGGTAAAAATCGCTAATATCCATGCTCACGCTATCACCTCGGATTGGCTGGTGGCGATGTTGGAACGGCAGCCGCAGGGACGGCCCCAGGCTGTTTTAAATCGTCCAGTGACTCATTCTGACTTTCGGCGTTTTCATGCAGGATGGCCTGCTCCGCCTGCTGGTTCAGCACTAAAAGACTGATACGACGGTTGATGGCGTCATCCGGCCCGCGGTCGGAGACGCGCATGGTTGCTGCCATGCCGACCACGCGCAGTACCTTGCCATCATCAAGCCCACCTGCCACCAGCTCGCGACGCGAGGCGTTGGCACGATCGGCAGAAAGCTCCCAGTTGCTGTATCCCTTCTCCCCACTGGCGTACGGGAAATCATCCGTGTGGCCCGACAGGCTGATTCGGTTAGGAATACCGTTCAGCACCGGGGCAATAGCGCGCAGAATATCGCGCATGTAAGGTTCAACTTCCGCACTCCCGGTTTTAAACATCGGGCGGTTCTGGCTGTCGATAATCTGAATGCGCAACCCTTCCTGGACCAGATCGATTTTCAGGTGCGGACGCAGCGCGCGCAGTTTGGGATCCGCTTCAATCAGCTGATCGAGATCGCCACGCAGCTTTTTCAGGCGCGCCTGCTCCATCTTTCGTTTCAGCTCGTCGATGTTCGGCTCTTTTTTCACCTCACCCTTCTGCTGGGTGTAATCATCGCCGCCGCCAGGAATGGGGCTTTCGCTGTTAGAGATACGCTGCCCACCGGTCACTGCCGTCGCCAGCGGGGTACGGAAATATTCAGCAATCTGGATAAGCTCCTTCGGGCTGGAGATGGAGATCAGCCACATCACCAGAAAGAACGCCATCATTGCGGTCATAAAGTCGGCGTACGCGATTTTCCAGGAGCCGTGGGAACCATGTCCGCCGCCCTTGTGCTTGCGTTTTTTTACGATGACGATCGGATGGGACTGGTTTTTCATGCGTCCTCAGTTGTCGTCTGTTGGTTTGGGTTTTTCACCGCGCGCACGTGTTCTTCAAGCTCGATAAACGACGGACGCTCGCTGGAGTAAAGCGTTTTACGGCCAAATTCAACCGCGATCGGTGGCGCGTAACCGTTGAGGTTAGAGAGCAGCGTGATCTTCACGCACTGCATCATTTTGGTGGTTTCCGCGCTCTTCTGGCGCAGCACGCTTGCCAGCGGAGAGATAAAACCGTAAGCCAGCAAAATACCGAGGAAGGTACCCACCATCGCATGGGCAATCAGCGCGCCCAGTTCGGCCGCCGGGCGATCCGCTGAGGCCAGGGCGTGTACTACCCCCATGACCGCCGCCACGATACCAAACGCCGGAAGGGAGTCGCCCACCAGCGCCAGGCTGTTGGCCGGCACTTCTGATTCGCTTTCGTGGGTTTCGATCTCTTCGTCCATCAGCGCTTCGATTTCGAAGGTGTTCATATTGCCGCTGATGATGAGTCGGAGATAGTCGACGATGAAATCCAGCATCATGGCGTCCGCCAGAATGCGCGGATAGCTGGCAAAAATCTCGCTCTCTTTCGGGTTTTCAATATCCCGTTCGAGCGAGAACATTCCCTGCTGTCGCGACTTCGCCATCAGGCGATAGAGCAGCGCCAGCAGATCCATATACATGCTTTTGGTGTATTTCGAGCGACGGAACAGCAATGGAATTGCTTTCAACGTGCCCTTGATCGATTTACCGTTGTTACCAACGATAAAAGCCCCTACCCCTGCGCCGCCGATGATAATAAGTTCAGCCGGTTGATAGAGTGCTCCAAGGTGCCCGCCGGTCATCATGTAACCGCCGAAAACTGTACCGAGAACTACCAGGTAACCTAATAAGATAAGCACGACATCATCCTTCCGCTAGTGACTATGGCAAGGACGTCCAGTTCGCAGCGTTTACCGTTTGCGGGGTAAAAAAAAGCAGCGGTAATTGCTTACCGCTGCTGGAATCTTGCCCACACGTTCGGGTTAAACAGCTTGTTCGATCTGTTCATCCAGCAGTTGTGGAATAATATCGGCAGCATCCCGGGAAAGTTTACGTCTTTTTACTGCGCGGGATGGCGGCTGACATAAACTACAGGCGAAGCTGCCTGCAGGCTGATGAGCATGGGTAATAAAATTGCCATCGCAGCAATTGCAGCGCGACAGTTCAAGCATTCCGCTCTCAACAAAACGCACCAGCGTCCATGCGCGGGTCAGCGCCAGCAGAGGGCCTTCTTCCTGCTGTGGGCATTGTTCAAGGTAAAGTTTGTACGCTTTGATCACGGCGTCTACGCCGCTACACAAACCGGTTTTGAGAAGATACTGCCAGGCATTACAGAACATGGAGGCGTGTATATTCTGCTCCCAGGTCATAAACCAGTCCGTAGAAAACGGCAGCATGCCTTTCGGCGGGGGACTACCACGTAACTCTTTATACAGTTTGATGAGGCGACCACGGCTCAGCTGAGTCTCGCTTTCCAGCATTTGTAAACGAGCACCCAGCGTAATCAGCTCCATGGCCAGCTGTATGTCACGCGCTTCCTGAACAATGCTTTTTTCGCTCATTGCTAGGCCCTTTTCTTACGGGCTGCGTCATCAGGCTGGCTGATGTCGCTAAGCAAGCGAGTGGAGAGCAGAATACCGGTATGGATCTGTTGGAGATCGTCAACGCGGGATTCCTGCGTCAGACGCGTTATCGTCTGCGGATTATCAAAACGGAACTGGCACACCAGTTGATTCGTTTCCGCCAGTTTTACCATCTGTGGGAGGGTTAACCCACCCAGCATGGTTGCCATTTCTTCGTTAATACCCAGACGAAACATCGCGGACGCTTTGTCCTGACTAATTAAACGCTGCGCGAGCAGTAAATATGACAAATTGATGTCATAGATATGTTTTAGCAACTCGGATGTATGCATTGTTCCCATCCCGAATAACCAACTATTATTTTTATGCGGAAAGACCGCACCCCGTGATGTCGCCGGGAAATCACCCGGTATAAAAAAGAAAAGGCTAAATGCATAGTTGAATCTAGGTTTGTATTCATCGAAACGCGCAAGGGATGCAACAGGGTTACATCTCTGACACGGTTTATCATTTCTTACAAATAACTAAGATTTTTCCTAATTCGACGCAAACTCTACTCGTCAGATTTGCCACATACAATGCAGGCACCCTCAAATTTAAAAAAAATGTGATCCACGTCACATAATTTAAGCGAATACACCCCATAAATCCATCAGTATGACTTCTAATTTGCTCATTTTTTACTCAATCAGCACTGTTTTGTATTCTTAATCGACGAATACTCATGCATAAGCGTGAGCAAAAGTGGCATGCAACGTGCTTTTACCATTACGTGCAGCATCAGCAATCGTTTACATCCCATATGTTTCAGGGACACATTTTGATTACCTCGATAAAACATATAGTTATGCATAGCGGCCAAAAAAAATGTTTCTACGCGTAATCATTTGAAATGCGTTTATAACTTGTTAAAACCATTTGATAGCGAAAGCGCAGATTTGTGTGACTTACGTTAAGTTGTTAATTTTTTTCATTTAGGCTCGTTTTTTAGTTATTCTTCTTATAAGAATAATTAATGAATAATTATGATTAGCTTCACACTAATGTCGTATTCAACTCTTGCGGAACCAGGAAATTCGCGGTAATGGTGATGTAACGCTGCCTGTCAGACATCTTAAGGAGTGCGCCATGAGTTACTCCCATCTTCTTGTTTCTGTTGCTGTTTCCCCCGAAAGCCACCAGCTTGTCGCCCGGGCCGTTTCGATCGCCAGACCCCATAATGCGCGCATCAGCCTCATCACCCTTGAGGCCGAACCCGAGATGTACAATCAGCTGGCGGCCCCCATGCTGGAAGATATTCGTGAGGTATTGCAGGAAGAAACACAGCAGTTTCTGCGAGAGCTTGTCGAAAAAGCAAATTACCCTGTACATGAAACCGTTATTGCGACGGGGGAATTGAATGCCCATATTCTTGATATGTGCCGCAAGCAGAATATTGATTTAGTGATTTGTGGGAACCATAACCACAGCTTTATATCGCGGGCTACCTGTGCGGCAAAATCTATTATCGCCTCAAGCGAGGTAGACGTGCTGTTAGTACCGCTTGGGGGGGCTTAACCCCCCCAGAGGAAAATCAGGCGAGTTTAGGGAAAGTCGCGATCTTTTTTTGCAGATCGCCTTCATGACTTTGCGGGGTTATTTCGCGTAGATCCTCAATAAAACGCGCCTGCCAGTGATTAATATCGTTTTTACGGATCGTCTCCATCATTTCGGCATGGCGGGAAATTCGCTCCGTCAGCGGCATTGTCAGGGCGCGGTTGAGGGCGTTAGCCACATCATCCCGATCGTAAGGGTTTACGAGCAGCGCAGAGGTCAGTTCGTTCGCAGCCCCGGCAAACTGGGAAAGCACCAGCACGCCCGGATCCGCAGGGTCCTGAGCCGCCACATACTCTTTTGCCACCAGGTTCATCCCGTCACGCAGCGGCGTGACCAGCCCCACGTCCGCGTAGCGGAAGACCTTCATCAGGATCTTACGGTCAAAATGCTGATTCAGATAAAAGAGCGGCGTCCAGCCCAGCTGGCCGTAGCGCCCGTTGATGCGCCCCGCTTCTGTCTCCAGTTGATGACGGATATCCTGGTAGGCCTGGACTTCCCCGCGCGACGTTGGCGCTATCTGGGTATAGCGGATTTTACCGTGGTGTTGGGGGTATTTATCCAGCAGCGTTTCATAGGCCAGGAAGCGTTCCGGCAGCCCTTTGGAATAATCCAGACGCTCTACCGAGAAGATATTCTTCACATGCTTGAGTTCATTCTTAAGCTGCGCCAGCTTCGGCGGCAGCGGGCCGGAAGCCTGTTCCGCAATTTCGTCGGGTTCAATCCCTATTGGATACACTTCGGTATGGAAGGTTTTCCCCCACGCCGTATGGCTTTTACCGCCCCTGGTGACCAGACGCGCTTTGCCTGATACGGAGTCCAGAAACGCGAGACGGTCATTTTCGGTCTGGAAGCCCAGCAGGTCATAATCACACAGCGCCTCCAGCAGCTCTTCATGCGGCGGCAGCGCGGTGAAAATCTCCGGCGTCGGGAAAGGAATATGCAGGAAGAAGCCAATCCGGTTATTGACTCCCCTTTTACGCAGCTCCCGGGCGAAGGGCAGCAGGTGGTAATCGTGGATCCATAAAATATCGTCTTCTTCTATTAAAGGCAGCAGTTTATCCGCCAGCAGTGCATTTACGCGCGAATAGCCCTCGAAGGACTCACGCTGGAATTTCACCAGGTCAAGACGATAGTGAAACGCAGGCCACAGGACGGCGTTGGAGAACTGCGAGTAATACTCGTCATAGTCTTTCTCCTTTAACGCAAATGATGCCCACGTAATGTTCCCGCGCGTCACCTTTTTAAGCGGTTTCTCTTGTTCATTGATTTCACCACTCCAGCCAAACCACAGCCCGCCAGCGGCTTTTAAGGCACCTAATACCCCTACCGCCAGGCCACCTGCACTGGCTTTTTTATCATCAGGCGGTGCAATTCGGTTAGAGACGACGACTAAGCGACCCATAATGGTTTCCCCCTTTGTTTTGCGCTATTTGTTGTTGTTGCTGGTTAGCGATATCAGAAATCCACTGCCAGACGCTGGCGACATTCGCCAGACGCCATTCAGCGACAGTGTCACCAGGCCCCACCTTAACGGCGATCCCTCCGGCCTGTTTCACCACGCGAAACCCGGCCTCATCGGTCAGGTCATCGCCAAAAAATACCGGTGTACGTCCCTTAAATGGCGGTTCCGCCATAAACGCCGCAATAGCAGCGCCCTTATTAATGCCCTCAGGTTTTATCTCAACGACGCATTTCCCCGGCTGCAGCGCAAGCTGCGGGTGTGCCTCGGCCACGCTGCGGGCAATCGCAAAGATCGCCGCTTCGTGATGCGGAGCCTGCCGATAGTGCAAGGCGAACGCCATGCCTTTCGCTTCCAGTTCCGTGCCCGGGAGCGATGCCAGCGCCAGGGAGAGTTCAGTCTGTAACGCCTGAATTAAGGTATCGGGGAGTGATACAACATGCAGTTGATCATGGATATCGCGGCGCTCCGCTCCGTGTACACCGGCTAGCGGAAAGTGGTAAGGACTGGCGAGCACGTCCAGCTCGGCCATTGAGCGCCCTGAAATCAATGCCAATGCGCCCTCGTTCAGTCGAGAGAGCTGCTGCAAATTCTCTAACACCGTATCCGGTACGACCACGTCGTCAGGATGCGGCTGGATCCCGGCGAGCGTCCCGTCGAGGTCAAAAAAGAAAGCATATTTTCCGGGCAGTACAGGCGGTGCGGTTAACAAGTCAGCCACCCTAATCCTCCTTACGGTTTACGAGAGGTAAACGCCTTTACCTCTTTCATAGCCATGTAAGTATAGACAGTGTGATGGGCCTCGCCATTTGACAACCGCCCCGCCAGCAAAACTGGCGAGGCGGTTCAGGGGTCAACTATGGTTATTAGTTGAGCAATAAAAAGTCAGCGCTGGAGTTACACGGTACGCTTCGCTTTTTGCTTGTAACGGTCGAAAATCACGGCTGCCAGCAGGATCAGGCCCCGCACGACGTACTGAGAGAACGGCGAAATATTCAGCAGGTTCATGGCGTTCTCCACCGTGCCCAAAATCAGGATACCGGCCACCACATATGAGATTTTTCCGATGCCCCCCTTGAGGGAAACGCCCCCTAAAACGCAGGCTGAGATGACGATCAGCTCATAACCGATAGAGGTCATAGGCTGTCCGCTGGTCATACGCGAGGCCAGAATAATCCCGGCAGCGGCGGAGACCAGCCCCGAGAGCACAAAGATAATAATCTTGGTTCGTACGACCGGCACCCCTGCCAGACGCGCCGCTTCTTCATTACCGCCGATCGCCAGCGTGTTACGGCCAAAGGTGGTGCGGTTCAGCAGGAAGCCGAACAGGATCAGGCAGGCCACGGTGAGCCAGATAGGCGCCGGCAGGCCCAGCCAGTTAGCATAGCCCAGCGTAAAGAAGCGCTCGTCTTCAATCCCCACCGCTTTGCCGTCGGAGATGATATAGGCCAGACCGCGCACTATCTGCATCGTCGCAAGCGTGGTGATCAGGGCGTTAATCTTCAGGCGTGCGATAACAAAACCGTTCACCAGACCGCTGATGACGCCGAGCAACAGACCGGCAAAAACGCCAATCCACAGGCTTTCCGTCATGTTGATCACCACCGCCGTGGTGACGCCCGCACAGGCGATAACCGAGGCTACCGACAGGTCGAAATCACCGGAGGCCAGACAGAAGAGCATGCCGCAGGCCACCATGCCGGACATGGAAATAGCCAGCCCCAGCCCTTTCATATTAATGAAGGTGGCAAAATTAGGCACGAAGATCGCACAGGCGATGAAGAGTGCGGCAAAGACCACCAGCATGCCGTACTGATCCCAGATACGGCCAAAACTGAATGCCGACTTCGGCGCTCCGGATGTAGTAACAGAGGACATCATTAACTCCTTACTCAGGCGACTGCCTGACTGACTTTAGGCATGGCGAGGTTCAACGCCTGTTGTTCATTCGCCTGTTCATGAAGTAATTCACCGGCGATTTCACCTTCCCGCATCACCACAATGCGGTCGGCAACGCCAAGCACCTCAGGCAGATCGCTGGAGGCGAACAGCACCGCCACGCCGCGTTTTGCCAGTTCATAGATCACGTTGTAAATCTCGTGTTTTGCGCCCACATCAATACCGCGCGTCGGCTCGTCCAGCAAAATGACCTTCATATCTTCCGACAGCCAGCGGCCCAAAATGGCCTTCTGCTGGTTCCCTCCTGAGAGATTCATAATCAGCTGTTCCGGGCCGGGGGTTTTGATGTTCAGCGAGCGGATATGGTGGTCGGCGTTGCTCGACTCCCAGCCGTCGTTTATCAGGCAGCCCGCGCGGATAAACTTACGGCGGGCAGAAATGTTGATGTTGTCGCGCACCGAATGCACTGGAATGATCCCCTCCGCCTTGCGGTCTTCCGGGCAGAGCATCATTCCGGCCCTGATTGCATGGGCAGGTTTCTGAATATCCACCGGCTCGCCGTCAATGGAGACCTGGCCTGCGGTAATGCGGGTACCGCCGAACAGTCCTTTCATCAGCTCGCTGCGCCCGGCCCCCACCAGACCAAACAGCCCGACGATCTCACCGCTGCGAACGGATAACGAAACCGGCGTTCGCACGCCCGGCGCTTTGACGTTGTCCAGGCGCAGGCGTTCAGGACCGTACTCGCGCGGTTTCCAGTGATAGATATCGCCCAGATCGCGCCCGACCATCGCCTGAACAAGCTGGTCATGGTTAACCTGCTGCATATCGGTAAAGGTGCGCACATAGCGCCCATCTTTAAATACGGTGATGGCATCGCTCAGGGCAAAAATCTCCTCCATGCGGTGCGAGACATACAAAATGGTGCGGCCTTCCTGACGCAGCTCGCGGATCACGCGGAACAGGTTTTCGATTTCACGCGCGGAGAGCGAACTGGTGGGTTCATCAAAGGCAATAATTCTGGCGTTACGCGCCAGCGCCTTGGCAATTTCAACCATCTGCCACTGGCCGATGGAGAGGTATTTCAGTGGCGTCTGGGGATCGACGTCCAGACCCAGGTGTTTAAGCTGCAGCCCCGCTTCATAATTAAGTAGCGAACGATTCACCACGCCGCTTTTGTGCGGAAGCTGCCCTAAATAGATGTTTTCAGCCACGGTCATCTCAGGGATGAGGTGCAATTCCTGATAGATAATGGCGACACCAGTGTTGAGCGCCGCCGTGGTATCGGCGAAGGCCACCTCTTCACCGCGAATGGCCAGCGTGCCGGTTGTTGGCGCGTAGTTGCCGCTGAGGATTTTTAGCAGCGTGGATTTCCCCGCTCCGTTTTCCCCCATCAGGGCATGAACCTGGCCGGCATAGCAGTCGAAGCTGATATCGGTCAGCGCGTTAACACCGGGAAACGTTTTCCCGATGCCGCGAAAAGAGAGATACGGATTAGACTGTTGCATAACGACTCCGTGATTCCTGTAGTGTGTACGTCTGGCCCCTTACGGCGAGTAAGGGGCACAATCACAGCGTATTACTTACCGCCCAGTCCTTTTTTCGCCAGTTCCTCTTTGAAGTTGTCGCGGGTAATCAGCACCACGTCGGTCACTTCTGTAAATTTCGGCGGTTCTGCCCCTTTGGTTACCCAGTTGTAGAGCATTTCGCTGGATTTGTAGCCATGGACGTCCGGGCTTGGCAGCAGAGAGCCGTAGAAGCCAGTGGCCTGCGCTTTGGACAGCTCGCTCACCGCATCCACGCCGTTGATGCCGATCCCAATGACGTCTGGCGCTTTGAAGCCCTGGCCTTCCGTCGCGCGCACGCCGCCCAAGACGGTGTTGTCGTTCATGCCGACCACCAGCCAGTGTTTCACTTCCGGGTGCTGGACCAGCATGGAGTTCGCGGCATCAAAGGCACCCGGGATGTCGTTAGATTTGGTAGGCACTTTGTAGATCTGTTTTTCCGGGAAGCCGGCCGCTTTCAACGCGTCCATTGAACCGGTCGTACGGCGACGCGCCGTGTCCAGCTCGTCCGCGGTGATAGCCATGACGGCGGTCTCTTTCACATCCCAGCCGCGTTTCTGCATCTCCTTATAAAGTTCCTGCCCCTGACGTTCACCGATTTTGGTCGCCGCCATCATGACCAGTGGAACGCTGTCCATGGGTTTGCCTTTGGCGTTAACGAACTGATCGTCAACCGCAATAACCTTCATGTCGTAACCGCGGGCTTTTGCCGCAATTGCTGACCCCAGTTTGGGATCCGGGGTGCAGATAACAAAGCCTTTCGCGCCGCTGGCCGCCAGGCTGTCGATGGCGTTCAGTGTTTTCTCACCGTCCGGCACGGCGATTTTAATCACCTCAAAACCTAAATCTTTTCCGGCTTTATCAGCGAATTTCCACTCGGTCTGGAACCAGGGTTCTTCCGGCTGTTTTACCAAAAAACCGAGTTTTAAATTCTCAGCGATAGCGGATTGTGACATAACGGCAGCCAGACCGATGGCCGCCAGCGCTTTAGTAAATTTGTGCATGGTAAACTCCAGCTTTAGCATTCTTTTCTGTAGGGAAGATTTGCGTGCTTCTTATTTAATCGGACTTAAAACAAGGCATTAGCGCTTACCTCGTCATAAGCGTTATTGCTGGTGATAGTTTTAGCGGGAAATTAATCATCCATAAGAGAGCCCCATCACACCGCAGAATTACAGTAATTGCGTACATAAATTCAGCGAAAAATGACATAAAAATGGCAGGAATTGTCAGACAAATGAAAGGGAGGTGAGCAGAATAATCCATAAGATTAGCTAAGAAATCCCTGATGCCTTACGGGGGTGACGCTGCGGCTATCGCCTGACGAGGGAACCATGCTTTTTATCAAAAAAGCGAAAGAGGCATAAAAAGGCGTTATTCCTTAAAAATTGATTTAGCGCAAATTTAGTAACGCATCATATATTTGAAATGAATAATCTGTATTTATTTTTTTTACAGAGCATTATTCCGGTTAAATAT